>JAGIAK010000054.1 GCA_017744855.1 Microbacterium sp. | reverse complement strand
GGTCGATGCCGTCGAGCAGATCCCGCTCGTGAGCCCCCGCGTCCTGATAGCGGAAGCGCGCGCCCTCGAACGCGAGCTCGCCCCGCGGCTCCGCGATGTGCACCGGGTTCACGGGGTCGGTGATCGAGTTCGTCTCGGAGAAGATGTCGAACACGCGGTCGGTCGCCGTGCGGGCGTCGAGCATGAACGAGAACAGGAAGCCGATCGACTCGATCGGCCACCGCAGCACCACGGCCATCGCGAAGAACGCGAACAGCTCGGCCACGCCGATGGCGCCCTGCGAGATCAACCAGATGCCCGACATCAGGCTGAGCCCGAAAGCGATCTGCGGCATGAGGTCGAGCCAGAACCAGATCGAGGCGATCGCGGAGGCCTTGCTCATCTCGGTCTCGCGCAGCGTCTCCGCCTGACGGCTGAAGCGGGACAGGGCGTGCTTGCCCCGGCCGAAGGCCTTGAGCACGCGGATGCCGTGCACGCTCTCCTCGACGCTGGTGGCGAGGTCGCCCGCCTGGTCCTGGCTGCGGCGCGTCAGCGCACCGTAGCGCTTCTCGAACAGGTAACCGCGGACCCACAGCGGGATCGCGGTGACGAGGAAGATCGTGCCCAGCAGCCAGTGCCAGCGGAACAGCAGCACCGAACCGATGATGATCGTGAGGATGTTCACGACAAGCAGCACCAGGCCGAACGCGAGCCAGCGGCGGATGAGGCCGATGTCCTGCATCATGCGGCTGAGCAACTGGCCGGACTGCCAGCGGTCATGGAAGGACACCGGCAGCGTCTGCAGGCGCGAGTAGAGATCGGTGCGCATGCGGTACTCGACCTCGGTGGCCGGGTTGAGCACGAACTGGCGGCGCAGCCACACCATGACGGCCTCGCCGACCGCGAGCCCGAACACGGCGAGCGCACCCCAGGCGATGGCGCCGAACTCGCCGGACTGCACGGGGCCCCGGATGATCTGCTCGAGCACGATGGGGATCATCAGCGCGATGATCGCCGCGACGAGCGCGCTCGCGGCACCCCCGGCGAGGCGCCAGATGACCGGCTTGACGAAGGGCTTCAGGCGCCACAGCGCGGCAGGGGTGGAGAGGGAGGAGGACGGGGAGGCGTTCTGCGATGAAGGCGAGGAGGACATGTCTCTCAGACGAGTTTCGTATGGAAAGGCGGTTTCGAAAGGGGCGGATGCGTCGACGGACTCACGGAGTCCGGCATCCGATGCGGAGTGCGGGGCGGCTCTAGTCGAGCGGACGCGCCGTGGTCGAGCCGAGAGCTGCGATCTGCGCGACGGCGATCGTTGTCATGGTGTCCTCCTCAGGGGCTCGATGGTGCCGCGCCGGTCGACGCGACAGCCCTCCAGCCTATTCCTGTGAACCAGCTGGGCGCAAGGAGAATTCCCGTCGTATTCCACCGCCCCTCCCCGCCCGCCCGGATACCCGGTGCTTTCATCGGATGCTCTCAACGACCGCCTCCGTGTTCGGTGATCTCGACAGCATCCGCGCTCCCCTCTGAACGCAGGATGGATCCGCAGGACCCGGCATGCCACAGCAAGGGAGCAGCGATGCCCGAACGCACCGCCGCGATGGTCGCGGACATCCAGCATCTGGTGCGATGCGAGTCGCCGTCCGACGACCTCGACGCGGTCGCCCGCAGCGCGGACGCCGTCGCCGAGATGGGCCGCCGCCTGTTGGGCGTCGCCCCGGAGCGCGTGACCGTCGACGGCTGCGCGCACCTGCGCTGGCGCTTCGGCGCCGGCGACAGAGTGCTCGTGCTCGGGCACCACGACACGGTGTGGCCGCTCGCCACGATCCGCTCCCACCCCGCCGAGGTCGTCGACGGGGTGCTGCGCGGCCCCGGTTCGTTCGATATGAAGGCCGGCCTCGTCATCGCCTTCCACGCTCTCGCCGCCCTCCCCGACCTGGACGGCGTGACCCTGCTCGTCACCGGCGACGAGGAACCGGGTTCGCACACGTCGCGCGCGCTCATCGAGGACGAGGCCCGCCGCTGCGCCGCCGCCCTCGTGCTCGAGGCCGCCGGCCCCGGCGGCGCGCTCAAGACCGGACGCAAGGGCGTGTCCCGCTACGAGGTGCGCGTGCGCGGACGTGCGGCGCACGCGGGGCTCGAGCCCGAGCTGGGCGTGAACGCCACGATCGAGCTCTCCCACCAGATCCAAGCCGTCGCCGACCTCGCCGCGCCCGGTCTCGGCACCACGGTCACCCCCACCCGCATGAGCGGGGGAACGACCACGAACACGGTGCCCGCCGACGCGAGCTTCGCCGTCGACGTGCGCGCCCGCACCGCGGCCGAGCAACAGCGCACACACGAGGCGATCCTGGCGCTGAGGCCGCGCCTCGACGGCGCCGTGGTCTCGGTCGAGGGCGGCGTCAACCGGCCCCCGCTCGACGAAGCGTCGTCCGCTGGGCTCTTCCGCCGCGCCCAAGCCGTGGCCGCGCGGCTCGGCATGGAGCCGTTGCGGCAGATGGCGGTCGGCGGGGCCTCGGACGGCAACTTCACGGCCGGTGTCGGCACCCCCACGCTCGACGGCCTCGGCGCTGTCGGCGGCGGCGCGCACGCCGACGACGAGCACGTGATCGTCGCGGAGCTCCCCCGCCGCACCGCGCTGCTCTCCGCACTCGTCGCCGATCTTCTCCAGGACCAGTCGACGCGGATGCCGGAGACGGCGGTCACACGATGAGCATCCCCGAGCCGACCGCCGCGCTCGAACCGACCGACCCCGTCGAGGCGCTGCTCGACCGCGACCACGCTCACACCGCCGAACTGCTCGACCGCGCCGACGCCGATGCTGCGGCGGCCGAGGCTGAATCCGGACTCCGCATCCGCCTCATCGACGACATCGACGAGCACGCCGCCGTGCGCGCGCTCATCGAGGAGGTGTGGCGCACCGGCGAGCGCAACCCGCCGGTGACCGCCGACATGCTCAGCGCGATCCGCACGGCCGGCGGCTACGTGAGCGGCGCGTTCGACGCGCAGGGCCTCGCCGCCGCGTGCTTCGGCTTCTTCGGCGCACCGGCCGAGCGCCGCCTGCACAGCCACATCACCGGGGCTCTCCCGCGCACCCGCGGCACCGGTGTCGGCCGTGCGCTCAAGCTGCACCAGCGCGCCTGGGCTCTGCGGCAGGGGGCAGACACGATCACCTGGACCTTCGATCCGCTGATCCGTCGCAACGCGCACTTCAACCTCGGCAAGCTCGGCGCGGACATCGGCGAGTACCTGCCCGACCTCTACGGCACCATGGACGACGCCATCAACCGCGACGACATCACCGACCGCATGCTGGCACGGTGGCGGCTCACCTCCCCCGAGGTCGCCGCCGCGGCAGCCGGCTCCCCCGTCGTGCGCACGATCGCCGACGTGCCAGACGCGGAGGTACTGCTCACCGCATCCGCCGACGGGCGTCCGCTCGTGCGCGACACCGACGCCGCCACCGTGCTCGTCGCCGTGCCCGCGGACATCGAGTCGATGCGGGAGGGCGCCGCCGCGACGTCCGCCGCCTGGCGGCTCGCCATCAGACACACCCTCGGCGCCCTGCTCGCCGACGGTGCGACCGTGCGCGGATTCGACCGCGCCGGCTGGTACATCGTCGACCGCTCGGCGGTCGACAGAACGGAGGAGCCGTGAAGCTCGACGGCGTGGAGATCGTGCACATCCGGATGCCGTTGGTCGGCGCCTTCCGCACCTCGTTCGGCACCGAGGCGGTGCGCGAGACGCTGCTGCTGCGCGCGGTCGCCGGCGACGTGGAGGGCTGGGGCGAGTGCGGGGCGAGCGAGTCGCCGCTGTACTCCGGCGAGTACACCCACGGCGCCGCCGAGGTGCTCGCCCGCCACCTGATCCCCGCGCTGTCCGCGGTGCCCGAGATCGACGCGCACGGCGTCGCCCCCGCGCTGTCGGCGTTCAAGGAGAACCGCCTGGCGAAGGCCGCGCTGGAGACGGCGATCCTCGACGCCGATCTGACGTCGCGCGGCGCGCCGCTGTCATACGCCCTGGGCGCCGTGCGCGACAGAGTGGCCTGCGGAGTCTCGGTGGGCATCGCCGACTCGATCCCCGAGCTTCTCGACGACGTCGAGGGCTACCTCGCCGACGGGTATCTGCGCATCAAGCTGAAGATCGAGCCTGGCTGGGACGTCGAGCCCGTGCGCGCCGTGCGCGAGCGGTTCGGGGACATCATGCTGCAGGTCGACGCGAACGCCAGCTACGAGCGCAGCGACATCGACCACCTGCTCGCCCTCGACGACTTCGGCCTGTCGCTCGTCGAGCAGCCGCTGCCCGCCGACGACCTCCTCGGCCATGCGATGCTGGCCCGCCGGCTGTCGGCGCCGATCTGCCTCGACGAGTCCATCCTCTCGGCGCGCGCCGCGGCGACGGCGATCGAGCTCGGCGCCTGCCGCATCGTGAACATCAAGCCCGGTCGCGTCGGCGGCTACCTCGAGGCGCGACGCATCCACGACCTGTGCGCGGCGCACGGGGTGCCGGTGTGGTGCGGAGGGATGCTGGAGACCGGAGTTGGCCGCGCGGCCAACGTCGCGCTCGCCGCGCTGCCCGGCTTCACCATGCCCGGCGACACCTCGGCATCCGCCCGCTATTTCGCCGAGGACCTCACCGAGCCGTTCGTGCTGGACGACGGGCACCTCGCCGTGCCCACGGGACCCGGCATCGGCGTCGCGCCCGACCCCGATCGGCTGGCCGCGGTGACGGTCGCCCGACAGTGGATCCCCCTCCGATGAGCCCGCGAGACGCAGTGCTAGCCTCGCAAGGGTGCGCCCCGCGATGAACCACCGCCCCCAGGCGACACTCGTCCAGGTCATGGAGGAGCTCGGCGGCACACTGCTCGACCTGGTCGCGGGCGACATCTCCGCCGATCGCACCATCGAGGCCGTCGCGATCCACGACCCCCGCGACGAACCAGAGGCCCCGCGCAACGCGATCGTGCTCGGGGTGGGACTCGAAGACGCGGACGACGTGCTGCAGGTGATCACCCGCCTGGGGCTCAGCGGCGCCGCCGGCCTCGTCGTGCGCGCCCCGTTCACCGCCGACGACGAGCTGCGCGCGGCCGCCAGGCAGGCCGGCGTCGTGCTGTTCTCCCTCTCCCGCGGCACCACCTGGGCGCACCTGGCCGGGCTCTTCCGCGCACTGATGACGCCGGGCGGTCCCGACGACGCGCGGCCGGTGACGTTCGGCGGCATCCTCGCCGGCGACCTGTTCGCGATGGCCAACGCCATCGCCGCCCTACTCGAGGCGCCGGTGACCATCGAGGACCGCAACTCGCAGCTGCTCGCCTTCTCGCACGCGCAGGAGGCCGCCGCGGCTCCTGCCGCGCCCCGCGGCCGGCAGTTGCCGCCGCACTACACGCGACTGCTGGAGGAGACCGGCGTCTTCCAGCAGATCGCCCGCAGCGACGGACCGGTCGTCGTACCGCCGCCGTCGGATGCCCCAGACGCCCAGCGCACCGTGATGGCCGTGCGGGCGGGCGACGAGGTGCTCGGCACGATCTGGGTCGCCACCCCCGAGCCGCTGAGCGAGGAGCACGTGCGGGCCCTGCGCGACTCCGCGAAGCTCGTCGCGATGCACCTGGTGTGGCAGCGCACGGACGCCGACGTCGAGCGGCGTCTGCGCGCCGACCAGCTGCGCAGCGTGCTCGACGGAGGGCCGGGGGCGGCGGAGGCCGCGCACCGGCTCGGTCTCCGCGAGGAGCCGTCGGTCGTGCTCGCCCTGTCGCTGCACGCGCCCGCGACCGACCAGCTGCCGCACGCCGCGCTGGCCGCCGAGCGCAAGCGCATCGCCGACGCGTTCTCCGTGCATCTGCTGTTCGCGCACCCCCGGTCGACGGTCGGCCTCATCGGCGAGGTCGCCTACGGCGTGCTCCCTGTGTCTGCCACGTCGGCGGATGCCGAGGAGAGCGCGGTGCGCCTGGCGAACGAGTTCCTCACCAGGGTCCGCTCGACCCAGCGTCCCTTCATCGGCATCGGCACGGTCGTGCACGAGACCGCGCAGCTCCCCCGCTCCCGGTCGAGCGCGGACAGGGCCCTGCGGGTGCTGCGCGCGAACGTCGTGGAGACGCAAGTCGCCCGGCTGGAGGATGTGCACGCCGAGTCGCTGCTGCTGGAGCTCGCCGGGTCGTCGAAGGACGTGCCGTCCGGTCCGCTCGCCCGCCTGATGGACTACGACGCCTCGCACCAGGCGAGCCTGGTCGACACGCTGCGCGCGTGGCTCGACGCGATGGGCGACGTCACCCTCGCCTCCTCGGCGATGTTCGTGCACCAGAACACGTTCCGCTACCGGCTGCGCCGCGTCGCCGAGGTGGGTCGCCTCGACCTCGACGACCCCTCTGCACGATTCGCCGTGCAACTCCAGCTGCGCCTGCTGGCGATCAGACCCGACCGCTGAGCCCGAGCGCCCCGATCAGACAGGCCAGCCACTCGGCGTCCTGCGCCCGCAGCACCTCGGGGCTCGTACCTGCCCCGTGCCCGGCGTTCTCGAACACGTGCAGCAGGATCGGCCGGTCGCCGCGCTGCGCCGCCTGCAGGCGCGCGACGAACTTGCGCGCCTGCGCCGGAGGACAGCGCGGGTCGGTGGCGCCCGCCTGCACGGAGACGAGGGGGAAGCGCGCAGGTGTGATCAGCTCGTACGGCGACGACCTGCGCAGCCGCTCGACGTCGACGGGGTCGTCGGGGTCGCCCCACGCCTTGCGGATCACGAAGTCGAGGTAGGGGACGCGGATGCCGCCGATGAGGTCGAGCAGTGGCGCCCGCGGCAGCACGGCGCACCAGAGCTCGGGATGCTCGGCGACAGCGACCCCGCACATGAGCCCGCCATCGGAGCCGCCGGTGAGGGCCAGCATCCGCGGTGCGCTGATCCCGCGCGCGATGACGTCCTGCGCCACCGCGAGGAGGTCGCCGTCGCGCACCCTCCTGCGCTCACGGTCGGCGCCGCGGAACCAGTCGCGCCCGAACTCTCCCCCGCCGCGCAGGTACGCCTGCACGAGCGTGCCGCCCGCGGCGACGAACGCGGCGAGGTCGGGCTGGTACTTCGGCAGGGTCGGGATGCCGGCGGCGCCGTACGCGGAGATGAGCGCGGGCGCAGGGGCCTGCGCCGTGCCGGACGGACGGACCACGTGGTAAGGAACGGCGGTCCCGTCGGACGCCGTGGCCGAGAGGTACTCGACGTCGGCGTCGATGCGCACGAGCGGCGCGAGCAGCTCGTCGACGCGGTCGGCGCCCGGCCGGTGCCGGTACGCGCCCCATGACGTCGTGAGCGTCGAGAAGGTGAAGAGGAACTCGCCGCTGCCGTCGTCGGGGTCGAGTCCGGTGAGCGGGAAGAACGCGCCGCCCAGGGCGCCGGCATCGGGAAGCGGCACGGCGCCCGCGTCGGAGCCGTCGGCCCGCAGCACCCGCACCGTGGCTGCGGTGTCGGCGAACCCGCCGAGGTAGAGGTGCGCGCCGCGGGGCGTGAGCGATCGCAGCACCGCCTCGCCCTCCGGCACGAGCAGACGCCATGCGCTCGGGTCGCCGGGGTCCTCGGCGTCGAGCGGGATCGCCACGACCCGGCCCCTGGACGCGCCGTGATCAGTCACCGCGACGTACTCGTCGCCCACGATGTGGCCGGCGACCGTGTCGGTGCAGTCCACCACGAACGGACGCCACGGGGTGCCGGCGGCGAGGTCGCGCACGGCGACGGGGATGGGGGTGCCGACCCGGTGGCTCGCGACCGCCCACCGGCCGTCGACGGAGAACTGCACGCGCGTGTACTCGCGCGATCCCGGCGGCAGCGGGATGTCTTCGACGGCGGACGGACCGCGCTCACCGAGCATCCGCCGGAAGACGACCTGACGGAATGCGGCGGCCGAGCCGTCGAGGGCGAGGAACACGAAACCCCGACCGTCCGGCATCCAGCTGACGCCGCCGCCCCACGCGCTGTGCAGAGTCTCGGGCGGAGCGTCATCGCGCACCGCGCCGGAGTCGACGTCGATGAGACGCACGGTGTTGTGCTCGCTGCCATCGGTGCACACGCCGAGGGCGAGCACGCGCCCGTCCGGCGAGGGGGCGAACCACGACAGCACCGCCGGATGCCCCGGTTCGTCGAACAGCGCCAGCGACACGAGCACGCGCCCTGGGCCGTACGGCTCGGGGCTCACGACCATCGCCCCGCTCTCGACGCGGAACCAGAGGCCGCCGCCGTGTCGGGGAAGGTCGGGACGCGAGCCCAGCTCGTGCTGCTCGACGAGGGCGTGCGCGGCATCCATCGCGCCGAACCCGTCGATGACGCGCTGCGCGTGCGCGGCCTGCGCGCGCTGCCAGTCGCGCACCTCGGCGGTGTCATCCTCCAGCCAGCGGTACGGATCGGGGATCGGGATGCCGGCGACGACCTCGACGACGTCGCCGGTGCGGCTGGGCGGCGGCGCGGCCGCACCGTGCACGGCGCCGGTCACGATGCCCCGCCCCGCGGCGCGTCGAACTCCTCGCGCAGCCGCTCGAACGCGCCGGGGGTCGCGTGCACTCGCGTCAGGTGGATCAGGGCGTCGAAGGTCGCGGGGAAGTCGGCGACAGCCTCCAGGCGTCCACCCGCGAGCATGCCGTCGACGCCGGAGAACGCCGCGGGGTCGACGGCGCGGAGGTCCAGGAGCACCCCGTCCGCACCCTCCGCGGCGCGGTCGAGCACCTCCTCGACGCTGCCGGGCTCGGTGCCGCGCTCGCGCAGCTCGACGTCGCAGTCGTAGGGACGCGGCGAGCGCTCGGTGAACACCACCACGGGGCCCGTGCCGTAGGTCGTGCCGATCACGCGCAGCTCGTCGCCGAGGCGCGCGGAGAGCAGCGCGCCCATCCACTCCCTGCCGTCGAGCGCGGTGCGGCGCACGTGGGTGTCGTGCGCGTACACGAGGATGCGCTGCTCGCGCGCGGCGATCCACTCCACCGCTCGCGCCATGAAGCGCTCGCGCGGGTACGGGCCGTCCGCACCGTCCCAGACCAGCTCGTCGAGGAAGGCGCGCACCGACTCGGCGCAGAGCCGCGCCACGTCGTCGCCGTCCGCCTCGACGCGCTCGATCAGCAGGCGAAGCTCCGCCGCGAACGCCGCGCGCTCGGCATCCGTCATCTCCGCGTACGCGACGGCCGCCTCGGTGCGCCCGCCGAGCTCGGTGCGGCGCCGCAGCTCATCGTCGCCATCGCGGGCGGGGATGCGGGCAAGGCAGGCCCGCACGGCCGCACCTGGCGAGGTCGACGAGCCGGGGAGGTCCATGCCGTAGAAGCGCACGTCTCCCCCGGCCTCGTTCCATGCGCGCATCCAGGCGAGCTGGTGGCGGATGCCGTCTGACTCGCCGAACCGGTACGTGATGCCGTCGCGGGCGATGTCCTCGAGGGTGCCGGGTCCGCCGTGGATCCACTCGTCGACGAGCAGCCCCTCGGCGAATCCCGACTCCATCACGAACGCGGTCACGCCGTGATCGCGCACCAGCGTGCGCAGCAGCGCGTCGCCGTACGCGGTGAACTCCACGACGTTGTGCGCCGCCTCGCCGAACGCGACGACACGGGCGTCGCCGATGAGCGCGCCGACCGCCACGGAGGTCGGGAGCTCCGGCCGCGCAGGGTCGATCGCGGGGATCGGCTGCACGAACGGGGCGATCTGCGCGCTCATCGACACGGTCCTACTGCTTCTCGGTGAAGTACCACTGCTCCGGAGAGTAGACGAACTTCAGCAGCGAGCGGAACGTGGACGGCGGACCGGACAGCGTGTCCTTCCAGACGATGAGGTTGTCGGGCGTCGGGAAGAACAGCACGGGGAGGTCGCGGGAGAGCATGCTGACCTCGGCGCTGAGCGCGTCCGGGTCCGAGCCGAAGGTGCTGGCCTCGATCAGCGTGTCGGCCTCGGGGTTGCTGTAGCTGCCGAGGTTGAAGCTGCCGCCCGTGTTGAACGCGTTGTTGCTGGTCGGGTACGCCGTCTGCACGAAGGCCCCGAAGTCCTGCATCCCCCACTCGTCCGCATTGTCCGGCGCGTAGCTGTTGCCGTAGTTCTCGTACATGTAGTTCAGCGACTTGGTGACGATCTTCGCCTCGATGCCGAGCTTCTTCAGCTGCGACACGAACGCGAGGTCGCGGGCGCCGACGTAGGCCGGCTCGTTCGCCGAGGCGATCGTGAACGTGATCTTCTGCCCCTCGGGGATGCCGTCGCCGCACTGGTCGTCACCGGTGCCTGGACGCACGCAGGTCGTGCCCTTGTCGGCATCCACCTTCCAGCCGTGCGCGGTGAGCAGCTTCTCGGCCGCCTTCACGTCGAACGGGTAGGGCGCCTTGTCGCCGAAGTCGGGCGGGTACGGCGAGTTCAGACCGCCGGTGGAGTAGTTCTCGCTGGCGGTGCCGCTGTGCACGCCGCGGCTCTTGATGTAGCCGGGCTGGTCGATGAGGTGCTGCATGGCCTGGCGGATGTAGGGCTGCGCGATGACCTTGTCGAAGTTGTCGGTCGTGTTCGCGAAGTTGATCACCAGACCGTCGAAGCGCGCGGGCGACGGGGCGCCGTAGACGTTGTAGCCCTTCTTGCGCAGCTCGTCGATCTTGGATGCGTAGCTCGCGTCGAGACGGCCGACGGTGAGCGTCCCTGCCTCGTACTGGTTGTAGATCGCCGCGGCCGAGGTGAACGCCTTGAAGTCGACGCGCTCGATGGTCGCGTCTCCCGGGCCGGTGTACTCCTTGTTCGGGGTGAGCGAGAAGGACCCGGTCGTCGGCTCGAAGGCCGACAGCTGGTACGGCCCGTTCACGATCTGCCACAGGGGGTTGGTCACGAACGTCGCCTGGTCGGCGGACTGCTCGGTGAGGTAGTGGTAGATCGCCGCGGCGTTCGCAGGGTCGCGGTAGTCGAGCAGCGGCCCGCCGGTCTCGGCGATCGCCCAGTCGGCCGACGGCATCACGTAGAGCAGCTGCAGCAGCGACACGAGGTACGAGGGGTTGTACGGCGTCTCGAAGCCGAGGGTCAGCGTGTGGGCGTCGGTGGCGGCCGCCGTCACTCCGTCGGGGAACTGCCCCGGCGTGTAGAACGCCCAGTTCGCCGGGCTGTCGGCGATCGCGGCCTTGAGCAGGTCGAACGAGAACACGACGTCGTCGGCGGTGACGGGCTTGCCGTTGGACCAGGTGTAGTCCTTGAGGGTGATCGTCGCCGTGTGCCCGTCGTCGGACACCACGGGGGCCTCGGCGAGGCTGGTCGCCTCGTCGAACGGCTGCCCCTCGAGGCTCGTGCGGTACAGCGCACGCCACATGAGGTCGTAGCCGATCACCGTGCCGCCGCTGGCTGCCGGCGGGTACGGATAGATGTAGTTCGGGGTGAGGCCGGGCGTCAGCGCGATCGTGACGACGCCGCCGTCGACGTGCGAGCTGCTCGCGTCGGGGATGGTGTCGTATGACGCGGTGTCGACCTGGGCGCTCGTGCCCGTGCAGCCGGTCAGGGCGAGGACCCCGGCCGTGGCCAGGGTGAGGAGGAGGCGTCCTCGCCTCCGCTGTTCCTTCGGCATGTGCTGTGCTCCTTGTTCGGGTGGAGATGATGGTCGGACCGTCGGGTGGTGCGGATGTCCGATGCTCCGAGAGTGATGCATGCCCGCGGCCGGGCGTTCATGGGTCCCGACATATTCGCGCCGGGCGATCCGTCGGGACCTACACAGGGCCGCGCATCAGACGGTCCGGTGCTCGATGGCGTCGCGCAGGGCGTCGCCGAGCAGGTTGAGGGCGAGCACCGTGAGCACGATGCACGCGCCGACCGGGTAGATCATCCACCAGTAGTCGGCGGCGAGGAACGAGACCCCGCTGGAGAGCTGGCTGCCCCAGTCGGTCACCGGGTAGCTCAGGCCGAAGCCGAGGTAGCCGAGCGCGGCGAGCACGATGATCGAGTCCGCGACCTGGAAGGTGAGGTTGACGATGATCACGCCGAACGTGTTCGGGATGAGGTGGGTGAAGATGAGGCGTCGGTTGCTCGCGCCCATCAGGCGGGCGGCGGAGACGAACTCGCGCACCCGCAGCGACAGGACCTCTCCGCGGATGAGGCGGGCGGCCACGAGCCAGGAGAACCCGCCGATGACGAGGCTGAGCGTGAGCGGCGTCGCCTGGAACCGGGCGGCGATGATGAGCACGAAGAACAGGAACGGGATCGACAGCAGCACGTCGACGATGCGCATCATGATGCCGTCGACGACCCCGCCGACGAGACCGGCGACGGCCCCGTAGATCGTGCCGAGCGTGGTGGCGAAGATCGCGGCGAGCAGTCCGATCTGCAGCGACACCTGTCCGCCCTGCATGAGTCGGCCGAGCACGTCGAACCCGTTGCTGTCTGTGCCGAGCGGGAACCCCTCTCCGGGCGGCAGCGCGGCGTTGAGGAGATCGACGTCGCTCTGGTTGGTCGGGTAGACGAGCGGCCCCAGGTAGCAGAACAGCACGAGGCCCACGAGGATGAAGACCCCCGCCATCCCCGGCTTGTTGCGCCACAGCGCGCCGAGCACGGCGGACCGTGAGATCGGGTTGCGGGTCGCGAGGGCGGGGAGCTCCTCGGCGGCGACCTCGGCGCGGGCGGAGGTCATGCGCCCAGCTCGATCCGGCGATCGGCACGCGCGACGACGAGGTCGGCGACGAGGTTGCCTGCGACGGTGAGCGCACCGCCGATGAGCGTGTAGGCGAGCAGCACCGGGTAGTCCTCTCGATGAAGGCTGTTCAGGAACAGCAGGCCGAGGCCGGGGTAGTTGAACACGGCCTCGACGATGAGGTTGCCGGCGAGGAGCGTGGGGATGAGCACGCCGACGAGCGTGATGATCGGGGTGATGGCGTTGCGCAGCAGGTGCCTGGTCAGCACGATCCGCTCCGATGCGCCCTTGGCCCTCGCCACCTTGATGTAGTCCATGCCCAGCTGCTCCAGCGCCGCCGAGCGCTGGTACTGCGCGAACACGACGACGTTGGTCGTCGCGAGCGTGATCAGCGGCAGGGCCATAGCCCGCGGATCCGTGAACACCACCCACGGCGACGTCGACTGCGAGGCCTCGGCGGGGAACAGCGGGATGGTCTGGCTGAACAGGCCGATGAGCACGAGCGCGATGAGGAACGACGGGGTGGCGTACAGCAGGTACGACACCGAGGTGACCGCCCTGTCGACGAAGCGGCCACGGCGGACGGCCTGCAGGATGCCGAGCGGGATCGCGATGACGAGGGCGAGCACGAGTCCGCACAGCGACAGCATGGCGCTGCGCGGGGCGTTCTGCAGCAGCAGCGTGCCGACTTCCTCGTTGAGCTTGTAGGAGCGGCCGAGGTCGCCCTGCAGCAGCTGCAGCAGGTAGTCCACGTACTGCACGAGCACCGGCCGGTCGTAGCCGTTGTCGCGGTTGAACGCGTCGACCGCCGCCTGCGACGCCTGCTGCCCGAGCACGGCGCGGCCGGGGCTTTCGGAGATGAGATGCAGCAGCAGGAACACCACGAGCGAGATGCCCACCAGCACCGCGAGCGAGACGAGCACGCGGCGGATCACGAACCACATCATGCGCGCACCCCCTCGGCGTCGTGCCGTGACGGCTCCCGCTTCGGCTGCAGCGGGAAGTGGCATGCGACGTCGTGGTCGCGGCCCACGGCCTCCAGCGTCGGCTCGACCTGGGCGCACAGCTCCGTCGCGAGCGGACAGCGGGTGCGGAACCGGCATCCGCTGGGCGGGTCGAGCGGGCTGGGCAGCTCGCCGCGCACCCTCTCGACCGGGTCGTCGGCGGCGTCGGGGTCGGCCACGGGCACCGCCGCGAGCAGACCGGCCGTGTACGGATGCGCGGGGCGGGAGTACACGTCGTCGGTGGCGCCGACCTCGACGAGGGCGCCGAGGTACATCACGCCGACGCGGTCGACGAGGTAGCGCACCACCGCGAGGTCGTGCGAGATGACGACGCTGGACAGACCTCGCTCGAGCTGGATCGTGCGCATCAGGTTGAGCACCTGCGAGCGGATGGAGACGTCGAGGGCGCTGACCGGCTCGTCCGCCACGAGCACGTCGGGGTCGAGGGCGAGAGCGCGGGCGAGGCCGATGCGCTGCCGCTGCCCGCCGGACAGCTCGTGCGGGTAGCGCTCCATGATGGAGGGGCCGAGGCCGACGCTCGCGAGGGCGTCGACCGCACGCCGCGTACGTTCGGCCGGCGTGCCGATGCGCTGGATGACCAGCGGCTCGCGGAGGATGTCGTCGATGCGCATCTTGGGGTCGAGCGAGGCGTGGGAGTCCTGGAACATCATCTGCAGCTTCGCGCGGCGGGGGCCGAGCCGGCGGGCGCTGAGGCCGGAGACGCGCTCGCCGTCGACGAGCACCTCGCCCGAGGTGGGCTGGTCGAGCGCCACCAGCATCCTGCCCAGCGAGGACTTGCCGCAGCCGGACTCTCCGACCAGGCCGAACGCCTCCCCCGCGCGCACCTCGAAGCTCACCCCGGCGACGGCCTTCACCGAGCGGCGGCGTCCGAACAGGCCCTTGGCCGACACCGGGTGCTCCTTGCGCAGGTCGACGACGCTCAGCCGCGGCGCCGCGGCGGTCGCGGCGTCCGCCTCGGGAAAGCGGCGCTGTGCGGCGATGAGCGTGGTCTCGTCGGCGGGGTTCCAACAGGAGAACACGTGTCCCTCCCCAGGGCCCTCCGTCGGCACGGGGGTCTCCGTGCGGCAGCGGTCGGTCGCGGCGGCGCAGCGGGCGGCGAACCGGCATCCGATCTGCGGGTCGGCGGGGTCGGGCGGCGAGCCGGGGATGCTGAACAGCTCGACGTGCTTGTCCTGCGCCAGCGTGGGGATCGACGACAGCAGGGCGCGGGTGTACTGGTGTCGCGTGTGCCGGAAGAGGTCGGCGGTGGCTCCGGTCTCGACGAGCCGCCCGCCGTACATCACGCCGACCCGGTCGGCGTGCCTGGCGACGACGCCCATGTCGTGCGTGACGAGGATCATCGCCATGCCGAGCTGTCGCTTGAGGCCGCTGAGCAGCTCGAGGATCTCGGCCTGGATCGTCACGTCGAGGGCGGTGGTCGGCTCGTCGGCGATGAGCACGCGCGGCTCGCAGATCAGCGCCATGGCGATCATCACGCGCTGACGCATGCCGCCGGACAGCTGGTGGGGGAAGTCGCCCATCCGCTCGGACGGACGAGGGATGCCGACCAGCGCCAGCATCTCCTCTGCCCTGGCCCTCGCCTCGCGCTTCGACGCGCCGCGGTGCAGGATCAAGGGCTCGGCGACCTGATCGCCGATGCTGCGGGTGGGGTTGAGCGACGTCATCGAGTCCTGGAAGACCATCGAGATGTCGTTGCCGCGGATCGCACGGTACTCGGCAGGGCCCAGCGTGGTGAGCTCGGTGCCGTCGAAGTCGATCGACCCGCCCGTGATGGTGCTGCCGCCAGGCAGCATCCCCATCACGGCGAGGCCGGTCATGGACTTGCCGGAGCCGGTCTCGCCGACGATGCCGAGCGTCTCGCCGGGGTGCAGCACGAGGTCGACGCCGGTCACGGGGCGCACCGTGCGGCCGGGACGGCGGATCTCGACCGACAGGTCACGGATCGTCAGCATGCCGCGCTCCCTTGCGAACTACGTTGGCGTGCCCGCGGGCCCAGGGTGGTCCCGCTTCTCCTCGATACTGCGGCAGCCTGCGTCCGCTCCGTTCGTCGGGCCTGTCGAACGGAGATGCACCCGTTCGTCGAGGCCGACGAATCAGGCCGGGCGGGCGTCGCCGCGGACGCCGAGCTCGGCGCGGAGCAGACGCTGCACGTTTCCGCCGAGCACCGCGAGGATATCAGCCTCGTCCCACCCACGGCCCCGCAGGGCTGCCGTGACGAGTGGCAGCCCCTCCGGGCCTTCCAGTCCGGGGAGGTAACGGCCGGCCGGCACACCTTCGATGGTGTCCTGCACGCAGCAGGGCGGTGTGGTGTCGGCGATGACCTCCTCGACGAAGTCCGGCCCCATGCCGACGTGCTCGACGCCGGCGACGGACACGAGGTGCTCGAAGTGGTCGACGAGCGTGTCGAGCGTGTACTCGCTCTCGTGCAGGTAGGGCGCGAAGAAGTTCACGCAGATCACTCCGCCGGTCGCGGCGATCCCCGCGACCTGCGCGTCCGTGAGGTTGCGGTGGTGGTCGAAAAGCGCGCGTGCCGACGAGTGCGTCGCCATGACCGGGCGGGTCGCGAGCTCGAGCACGTGGTCGACGCCGCCGGAGCCGAGGTGGCTGACGTCGAACAGCATCCCGATCCGCTCCATCTCGGCGACGGCGCGCACACCGGGGCGGGTGAGACGACTGCCCGCGGCGTCTTCACCGCTGCCGTCGCCGAACGCGCTGCGGCCGAAGTGGGCGATCGAGCCGACGCGCACACCGAGCCGATGCACGGTCTCCAGCAGCTCCACGTCTTCGGCGATGCCCGGCATGCCCTCCAGCGCGAGCACGAGGGCGATGCGGCCCTCGGCGATCGTGCGGTCGATGTCGGCGCCGTCGAGGCACAGGCTCACGGCGTCCGCGTTGCCCTCCGCGATGCGGTGGCCGGCCTCGATCATGCGCAGCGTGCGACGCAGCGCACCCTCCGGCCGGTACGGGTCGTCGATGAACACCGGCAGGATCTGCAGGTCGACGCCGCCGTCGCGCAGCTGCGGCAGCCAGCGGTCGCGGAAGTAGCCGACCCACTGGTCGGGCTCACGGCTCGCCACCGAGCAGAGCAGGTCGTTGTGCGTGTCGGCGACGACGGCGCGGGTGTGGAGATCGTCGGTCATGGGTCCATCCTCCTGTCTGCGCGCCCGGTGTGCAGGTGCAGGGCGCGTCCGGTTCCGTCGTCGCCGAGGAACGCGAGCGGCTGGCGTACTCCGCCCTCGGCCTCGACGGGAAGCAGCACATCGTCGTGCCAGGCGACCAGCTCCGTGCGGAACGGCAGGTCGCCGAGGTCGGCGACGACGCCGTGCGGCACACGGTCGAGCCACAGCCGTCCGTCGTCGGAGCGGCTGATCGTGGTGATGGCCGTGCTCGACTCGTAGCGTCCGACGAATCTCGCAGCGTCGGCCGGGGCGGCTCCTGTCGGCACGGGAGCAGGCTTCGGGCCGAGGCCGGCGACCTCGTGGAGGACCTCGTCGACGAGGGCGGCGAACAGCGGATGCGGTGAGCCGCCGTTGGCGAGCGCGGCGACGGCGACGCCCTCCTCCGGCAGCAGCCGCAGCGACGCGGACTGGCCGATGGTGTTGCCGTCGTGGCCGACGACCGTGCGACCGTCGCGGGAGAACAGCTCCCACCCGAGACCCCAGGCGACGCCCTGGTCGATGTCCGGCAGAGAGATCTGCGGCGTGCGCATCGCCTCGACCGCGGTCGCCGAGAGGATCCTGGCGCCGTCGGCGGCTCGCCCGCCGCGGAGGTGCAGGCGGGCGAACGCGAGGAGGTCGGCCGCGCTCATCGCGAGCCGCGACCCGGCTGGGCTCCCCGAGCGCTCCATCGCCCAGACCGTCGTGGGCGCGTACTCGCCGTCGTCGCCGCGCAGGTGACCGACCGCCGTGCGGTGCAGGATGGCCTCGGCGGCGTCGACCGCCGCGTGCCGGAGCCCGAGGGGCGCGAGCAGCCGCTCGCGCAGCACCCGGTCGTACGGGATGCCGCGCCGCACCTCGACGAGGCGCCCGAGGGTGGAGAAGCCCGCGTTGTTGTACGAGAACATCGCGCCGGGTGCGAACAGCTGCGGGGTGTCGGCGAGGATGCCGACGTACCGCTCCAGGCAGTCGTCGCCCTCGCCGGTGTCGACGAAGATGTCGCCCTCGAACCCCGATGCGTGGCTGAGCAGCTGTCGCACGGTGATATCGGCGGAGGCCGCGGCATCGGCGACCCGGAACTCCGGCAGCACGCTCTGCACCGTCGCATCGAGGTCGAGCAGCCCCTCGTCGACGAGCTGCATGACGAGGGTCGCGGTGAACACCTTGGTGACGGAGCCGATCTGGAACACCGAGTCGGTGGTGGCGGTGACGCCGGTGCCCCGGTTGAGAATGCCGGACGCGTACTCGATCGTCTTCTCGCCGATGCCGACGGCGACCGAGACGGCGGGCACGCGGTGCTCCGCCATCAGCGCGGGAAGGCGCTCCTCGATCCAGGCGGTCACGGCTTCGTGCTGCGTCATCGGCACTCCTCGACGTCGATGGTCACGTCGAGACTAGAGCGCCGGGCGCGCGGCGGATTCGTCCGGCGGCACCAGTTCGGCGCCGCCGGATGGTCGGGTCCGCTCAAGCCGCCGCGTCGCGCGCCGTGTGGGCGGCGGGCCGCACGGCTCTAGCCTTAGGCGGCCGCCGCCTCCCGGGCGAGCAGGCTCTCCTTCACGGGGACGCCCCACGCGAAACCGCCGAACGACCCGTCGGTGCGCAGCACCCGGTGGCACGGCACGAACAGGGCCGGGG
>JAGIAK010000053.1 GCA_017744855.1 Microbacterium sp. | reverse complement strand
GAACGAGGGCGCCGTGCTCATCGTAGACGTCGACGAGTCGCGACTCTCGCGCCGGGTCGACCACGGCTACCTCGACGTGTACTACACCGACCTCGACGAGGCGATCGCCCGTGCCGTCGCCGCGAAGGAGGCCGGCGAGGCCCTCTCCGTCGGCATCGTCGGCAACGCCGCCGAGGTCTTCCCCGAGCTGTTCCGCCGCGGCGTGCCGATCGACATCGTCACCGACCAGACCAGCGCCCACGACCCGCTCGCCTACCTGCCGATCGGCATCTCGGTCGCTGACTGGAAGGCCGAGGCCGAGCGCGACCCCGAGGAGTTCACCCGGCGCTCCCGCGAGGCGATGGCCGCGCACGTCGCCGCCATGGTCGCGTTCCAGGATGCCGGAGCCGCGGTGTTCGACTACGGCAACTCGATCCGCGCCGAGGCGGTGCTCGGCGGCTTCGATCGCGCGTTCGAGTTCCCCGGCTTCGTGCCGGCGTACATCCGCCCGCAGTTCGAGGAGGGTCGCGGCCCGTTCCGCTGGGCCGCCCTCTCCGGGGACCCGGAGGACATCTACAAGACCGACCGCGCGATCGCGGAGCTCTTCCCCGAGGACGCAGCCCTGCACCGCTGGCTGGAGAAGGCCGGCGAGAAGGTGCACTTCGAGGGGCTTCCCGCCCGCATCTGCTGGCTGGGGTACAAGGAGCGTCACCTCGCCGGTCTGAAGTTCAACGAGATGGTCGCGTCGGGAGAACTGTCCGCCCCGATCGTCATCGGCCGCGACCACCTCGACTCCGGCTCGGTCGCCAGCCCGTATCGCGAGACCGAGTCCATGAAGGACGGGTCGGACGCGATCGCCGACTGGCCGCTGCTCAACGCCCTGCTGAACACGTCCTCGGGCGCCAGCTGGGTGTCGCTGCACCACGGCGGCGGCGTCGGCATCGGCCGCTCCATCCACGCGGGTCAGGTCACCGTCGCCGACGGCTCTGCGCTCGCGGCCGAGAAGCTCGAGCGCGTGCTCACCAACGACCCGGGCACCGGCGTCATGCGGCACGTCGACGCGGGCTACGATCACGCGAAGGATGTCGCGCGCGAGCGCGGACTCAAGGTCCCGATGGGACTCTGAGACACGACGGCGTCCCGCTCCGCGCGCAATCGGGGGATTCGATGCGCGGGGCGGGACGCGACCATTCCAGCACACGGCGAAGGCAGGACATGACCACTCTCCTCACGAACATCGGCGAGCTGACCACGAACGACGGGCCGGCGCTGCACGATGCCGCCGTGCTCATCGACGGGGATCTGATCTCCTGGGTCGGACCGGCCGTCCAGGCGCCGAGCGCAGACGAGATCGTCGACGCCGGTGGGCGGGCGGTCATCCCCGGTTTCGTCGACAGCCACAGCCACCTCGTGTTCGGCGGCGATCGTGCAGCCGAGTTCGAGGCGCGGATGGCGGGGCAGAAGTACGCCGCCGGCGGCATCCGCTCCACCGTCGCCGCGACCAGGACGGCCACCGATGACGAGCTCCGCGCGCGCCTGCGCGGCTTCATCGAGGAGCTGCAGGCCCAGGGCACGACCACCGTGGAGATCAAGAGCGGCTACGGGCTCAGCGTAGACGACGAGGCGCGTCTCGTGCGGATCGCGGCGGAGGTGACGCCGGAGGTCACCTTCCTCGGTGCGCACGTCGTGCCCGCAGACTACGCCGATCGTTCGGACGAGTACGTCGACCTCGTGACCGGGCCGATGCTCGACGTGTGCGCTCCGCACGCGAAGTGGATCGACGTCTTCTGCGAGACCGGCGCGTTCACGGTCGAGCAGTCCCGTCGTGTGCTCGAGGCCGGCATCGCCCGCGGGCTCGCACCGCGGATGCACGCCAGCCAGCTCGGACCGGGAGAGGGCGTGCGCCTCGCCGTCGAGCTGGGCGCGGCATCCGTCGACCACGGCACCTACCTCACCGACGACGACGTCTACGCGCTCGCCGCGTCCGACACCGTGCTCACCCTGCTGCCCGGCGTGGAGTTCTCGACGCGCCAGCCCTACCCCGACGCCCGTCGCCTGATCGACGCCGGCGTCACCGTGGCGCTCGCCTGCGACACCAACCCCGGGTCAAGCTTCACCAGCTCTATGCCGTTCTGCATCGCCGTCGCCGTGCGCGACATGGGGATGACCCCGACCGAGGCCGTGTGGGCGGCGACGGCCGGGGGAGCGGCGGCACTGCGTCGCGACGACGTGGGTGTGATCGCTCCAGGGAAGCGCGCGGACCTGGTGCTGCTGAAAGCGCCGACGCACATCCACCTCGCCTACCGTCCCGGTGTGCCGCTCGTGGAGCGGGTGTGGAAGGACGGCGTCGCGGTCAGCTGATCGCGTTCAGCGCCCGCGCGCACACGGTCGCGGCGGCTGCCGACCATGCCTGCGGGCGGCAGGCGGCCGGATACGGCACCGGGCGTCCGCCCTGCACGCCGGCATCGCCCGCGTGCAGTTCCGGCACCCGGTAGTCGAACCCCTCGGCGGCGTCGACCAGCTGACGGGCGATCGTCGCGGCCTGCGCGTCGAGCCCGGCGCGCAGCATCCCGTGCACGGCGATGGCGCTGTCGTGGGTCCACACGCTGCCGCCGTGGTAGCTGAGCGGCCAGTAGCCGGTCGCTCCGGTCGACATGGTGCGGATGCCGTAGCCGCTGGACAGGGCAGGCGACGTCAGCAGCTCCGCGCACGACTCCTCCTCGTCGCGGTCGAGCAGCCCGGTGCCGATGAGGTGGCCGATGTTGCTGGTGAGCGTGTCGACTGCGGCGCCGCGCGCATCGAGCGCGATGGCGGGGTAGCGTCCCTCCGGCGTCGTCACCCAGTACCGCTCACGGAAGCGCAGGCGCAGGTCGGCCGCCCACGCGCGCAGGCCGTCGCCGCCCGCTTCGCCCAGTGCGTCGAGGAGCGCGGCGCCGCGCACCGCAGCCTCGTACGCATAGGCCTGCACCTCGCTGAGCGCGATCGGCCCGTCGGCGAGGGAGCCGTCGCGCCACTGGATGGAGTCGCCGGAGTCCTTCCACCCCTGGTTCGCGAGGCCGTGCCCCGACTCGTCGGCGTAGTCGATGAAGCCGCTGCCCGAGGCGTCGCCGTGCACGGTCATCCAGTCGAGCGCCGCCCGCAGCGCCGGCAGGAGTTCCCGTACCTCGGCATCCGGCATGCCCGCGTCACGCGCGTCGGCGAGCAGACACACCCACAGCGGGGTGGCGTCGACCGTGCCGTAGTAGAGGGGAGGGAGGTGGACGCCCTCGTTCGGCAGCGACAGTGCGCCGCTGCGCAGCTCGTGCGGGATCTTGCCCGGCGCCTCCGCCGTGGCGGCATCCGTCTTCGTGCCCTGCAGCCGGGCGAGCACGCGCAGCGTGGACGCGGCGATCGACGGGTCCGACCCGAGTGCCAGGCGTGCGGCCCAGATCGAGTCGCGGCCGAAGAGCGTGAAGAACCAGGGGGCTCCGGCAGCGTAGAAGGCATCGTCCGGATGGTCGGGCAGTGCCAGCCGCAGCGCGTCGAGGTCGGCGTCGGCGCGCGCGAGCCAGCGGGCGGCGCGCGGGTCCTCCGGCGACGGAGACGGTGACGGCGTGTCGACGGCCGGCGTCGTCGACGGTGCCGCGATGACGACGAGCGTGGGGTCGTCGAGGACGACCGACCAGCCGGCCTCGGCCTGTCCACGCGCCGGCACCGTCAGGATCCAGCGCAGCGCCAGCTCCGCGTCGGAGGCCTCCACGACCGCTCCAGGTGCGCGCACGGTGAACGAGGCGTCGCCGCGGCGGCAGGTCGAGCCGTCCCACTCCCAGTCGGGCTCCTCGACGATGCCCGCCTTCACCGACTGCATCGGTGAGAAGTCCGGGGTGAGGCGCACGACGAGCTCGACGGACACATCCTCCGCGAGACTCGTCGTCGCGCGAAGGACCTCCGTGAAGGACCCTGCGGCGACCGTGCGTTCGCGGTCGAGGCGCACCTTGGGGTCTGCCGAGGCGTCGTCGAGGCCTCGGAGCAGGTCGGTGAACCGCACACGCCGCGGATCCGGCGAGCCGTAGCCGATCGACTCCAGCTCGGTGCCGCGCACCTCGGCGGTCACCGCACGGATGTGGCGGACGTCGCCGTGGTAGACGCCGTGGATGGGAGAGGTCCCCATCCCGCCTGTGGTGTCCGACCAGACCTGGGTCGGCGCCTCGAGCACGGTGACGGCCGCGTCCAGGAGGGGCTGGAGGGGCATGGTGTCGGTCATTCCTTGACGGATCCTTCTGTGGAGTTCATGATGCGGCGCTGGAAGACGAAGAACATCACGGCGACGGGGATCGTCATGATGAGCGCGGCCGCCAGCTTGAGCGGGTACTGCGAGCCCTGGCTGAGCTGTCCGCTCGCGAGCGAGGCGACGCCCTTGGTGAGGGTCGTCAGCGCGGGGTCGTTGGTCGAGACGATGAAGTGGGCCAGCTCGTTCCACGAGCCCTGGAAGGAGAGGATCACGATGGTCACGAGCGCCGGTGTCGCCATCGGCAGCACGACCGACCAGAACAGCCGGAAGGTGCCGGCGCCGTCGATGCGCGCCTGCTCCTCGACGGACACGGGGATCGACTCGAAGAAGTTCTTCATGATGAACACGCCGGCCGCGTCGACGAGGAGAGGCAGGATCATGCCGGCATAGGAGTTGAACATGCCGAGCTGATTGATCACGAGGAACTTGGGGATGAGCAGCACCACCGTCGGCACCGACATGACCGCCACGAGCCCGGCGAACACCACGCCGCGGCCTCGGAACTGCAGCCGCGCGAGGGCGTAGCCGGCGAGCGAGTTGAAGAACACCCGGCCGGCGGTGACGAAGATCGTGACGATCGTGCTGTTCACGATCCACAGCGGGAAGTCCGAGTGCGCGAACAGGCGCTCGTAGGCGGCGAAGGTCCAGACATCGGGGATCAGCGAGATGCCGCTCGTCGCCGCATCCTGATCGGTCTTGAAGCTGGTCGCCACCTGGATCAGGAACGGATAGATGTACACCAGTGCGAGGCCGAGGAGCACCACGTACAGCACGATCTGCCCGGTCAGCCGCTTCGGCGAGAGCTTCATGACGCACCGCCCTTCTCCGCCACCTGGTAGGCGCGGATGCGTCGCCGCGATACCGGGCGGTCACGCAGCACCCAGCGCTGCACGAGGGTGAACACCACGATGATCACGAAGAGGATGAAGGCGATCGCCGCGCCCTGACCCCACTCCTGGTTCTTGAAGGCGGTCTGGTACGAGAGGAACGCCGGTGTCAGCGTCGTCTTGCCCGGCGCGCCCTGCGTGCCCGTGTAGATCTGGTCGAACACCTGCCAGCATCCGATCAGTCCGAGCGTGAGCACCGTGAACAGCGTCGGTCGCAGCTGTGGCAGGGTGATCCGCCAGAACCGCTGCCACCCGTTCGCGCCGTCCATCATCGCGGCCTCGTCGACGTCGCCGCCGAGGTTCTGCAGGCCGGCGAGGAAGATCAGCATGAACGTGCCGGACGTCGTGAAGATCGCCATGAGGATGTAGGCGCTCATCGCGATGGAGGGGCCGGAGAGCCAGTACCACCAGGAGACGCCGAGCAGGCCGCCCTGCGTGAGCGCGGCCGGGCCGCTGTCGGAGCTGAGGAGGAGGTGCAGGATGCCGCGGGGATCGTTGAACCAGTTCGGGCCGTGCAGGCCGAACCAGGAGAGCACGTCGTTCACGGCGCCGCTGGCGGAGAAGAGGAACAGCCACAGCACCGTGATCGCGACCGAGCTGGTCACGGAGGGGAAGTAGTAGGCCGTACGGAAGAACCCTCGTCCGCGCAGCATCGCGCGGTTGACGAGCACGGCGAGGAACAGTGCGAGCGCCGTCTGCAGCGGCACGACGAGGAGCACGTACCAGGTGTTGTTGCGCAGGGCGGTGCCGAAGTCCTTGGTCGCGAGCCCGCCGTCGACGAGCACCGCGGAGTAGTTCTGGGCGCCGACGAAAGACACCGAGCCGGAGAGGGGACTGCCGCGTCCACCCCAGTCGGAGACGCTCACCCACAGCGCCATGAGCACGGGGACGAGGAGGAACACGCCGAGGATGACGATCACCGGAGCGGTGAACAGCCACCCGGCTGCCGCCTCGCCGCGGCGGATCCCGGAGGACCCACCGCGGCGAGACGAGGCCAGAGCAGCCATGGCTACTTGACGACGGCGTCGAGGTTGGACTGCACCGACGAGAGGATCTGCGCCGGGTCCGCGGTCTTCAGCGTCTCCAGCTGGGCGTTGAAGTCGGAGATCACGTCGGCTGCGCCGTCCTGGTTCGGCGGGAACTGGGCGTAGTCAGCGCCCGCGAGGAAGGGCTCGAGGGCCGGGTTGTCCGTGGTCCACGCATCTGCGGCTGACGTGATCGACGGCATCGGGCCGAAGGCCTTCGAGAACGCGAGCTGGCTGTCGGCGCTCGTGAGGAACTCGACGAGGTCGAGCGCCGCCTTCTGGTTGGGACTGTCGGCCGCCATGCCCCAGCAGTTGGTGAACTGCAGCGTGCCCTGGCCCCCGGGGCCGGCGGGGAGCTCGGCGACCTTGTAGTCGACGTCGCTGAAGTCATTGGTCATGGCGCCGGTGATCCAGTTGCCTTCGATCACCATCGCCGCCGACTGCTTGCCGAGCGCCTCTCCGCCCCAGCCGGCGCCGACGTCCTTGGCGAAGGCGAAGGTGCCGTCGGCGAGGTGCGTCTTGACGTACTCGAGCGCAGCGACGTTGGCCTTGTCGTCGGCGATCGCCTTACCGTCCTTGACGAGGCCGCCACCGGCCTGGGCCATGAACGTGCCGATGCGCTGGTACTCGGCGCCGAAGGCGAGGCCGACGTGGTCGGCCGTGGTGAGCTTCTTGGCGACGGCGGCGAGGTCGTCCCAGGTCGTGGGCAGGTCGGCGTCTGTGAGTCCGGCGTCCGACCACATCTTCGTGTTGATGATCAGGGCGAGCGTGGAGAAGTCCTTGGGTGCGCAGTAGAAGGAGCCGTCGACGGTGAAGTTCTCGACGAGCGAGGGGTAGAAGTCGTCCTTGTTCTTCAGCTCGTCGCCGTAGGCCTTGAGGGAACCGTTCTTGGCGAAGCCGGCGATCTGGTCGGTGGAGAGGTAGAAGAGGTCGGCGGGCTTTCCTGCGGCGAAACCCTGGGACAGCTCCTGGCTGAGGTTGCTGGCGACCTGGAGCGACACCTTCGTGCCTGACGTCTTCGACCAGTCGTCCAGGGCGGTCTGCACGGCCTTCGTCTCGGCGTCGCCGGACGAGCCGATCAGCACGGTGAGCGGCTTGTCGGAGGAGGTGAGGCCGTCAGGGGATGCCGAGTCGTCGCCACCCGAGAAGCCGGAGCCGCATCCGGTCAGCACGATGGCGCTGGTGATCAGCACCGCACCGGTGCCGAGGACTGCGCGGGGGGTGGGCCGTGTCATGGTCGATCTCCTTTGATGTGCCACCGTGGGCGACGGCTGTGAGGGTTCACGCGGAATTTGATCGTTCAAATCCTGCGTGCCCTAGGCTAGGCGCGGGCTTGCGCAAGTGTCAAGCCCCTGCGCAGGCGAGCAGCGAGACGCGAGGAGAGCGGATGGCGAAGGCGCCGACGGTCGAAGACGTCGCGGCTCTCGCCGGGGTCTCCCGGCAGACCGTCTCGAACGTCCTCAATACTCCCGACATCGTGCGGGAGGCCACGCGCGAACGCGTGCTGACGGCGATCGACGAGCTCGGATACCGCCGCCACGCGGCCGCCAGACGCCTGCGCCTGCGCCGAAGCTCGGCCATCGGCATCCGGTTGGATCCGTACGTGGGCGGTGTCTCCGGTGTCGTGCTGGACCGGTTCGTGCACGCCATCACCGAGCGCGCGAGCGAGCGCGGCATGCGGATGCTCGTGTACGCCGCCCGCACCCCGACCGAGGAGCTCGCGCGGCTGTCCGAGCTGTGGGAGGGATCGGAGATCGATGCCGCCATCCTCACCGGCACCGTGCGCGACGATCAGCGGGTGCGCGCGCTCGACGAGCAGGGGGTTCCGTTCATCTCCTTCGGTCGTCCGTGGGGCGACGATGACATCGCAGACCCTCTGCACCTGTGGGTCGACGTCGACGGCGCGGCCGGCACCCGTGCGGCGACGGCGCACGCGCTGACCTTCGGCCGTCGCGTGGCGTTCTTCGGCTGGCCGCCCGGGTCGGGCACGGGTGACGACCGCGAACGCGGCTGGCTCGAGGCGATGGCGGATGCCGGACCAGGCGGCCCGCGACTCGTGGCGGAGGAGTCCGTGCCCGCGGCGCGGGAAGCCTTCGCCGCCGCGCTCGCCGCGGGGCTCGACGCCGACGCCGTCGTGTGCGTGAGCGACTCGCTGGCGGTGGGCGCCCTCGTGGCGCTGTCTGCGGCAGGGCGTTCGATCCCCGTGATCGGCTTCGACAACACTCCCACCGCGGAGGCCCTCGGGTTCTCCAGCGTCGAGCAGCGACCCGAAGATGTGGCGACCGCGATCCTCGAGCTGCTCATGGGGCCGACGGGCGACGTCGTCGTGCCGCGTCAGGTGCGGCCGGGCGCGGCGCACGCCCTGATCGTGCCCGAACTCATCGTCCGCTGATCAGGTGTCGATCGCGGCGCTGAGCTCGCGCTACCGTCTGGCGTGCAGCCCGGCCAGCAGCTCCAGCACGCACAGGGCGGCGAGTCGCACGGTGCGGGCGTCGTCGGCGTCGGCGGTGGCATCCACCTCGGCGAGGTCGGCGCTCACGACACGTCGGTCGGCGGCGACGGCGCGGGTGAGGGCGCGCAGCTCCCAGGCCGCGAGTCCTCCCGGCACGCTGGCCGGGCAGCCGGGTGCGACGGAGCGGTCGCACACGTCGACGTCGATGTCGAGGTGCACGCGCGGATCGGCGCCGGCGCCTGCGACCTCCAGAGCCTCGGCCACGACGTCGTCGATGCCGCGGCGGCGCAGCTCGTCGAGGGTGATCACGCGGATGCCCCAGTCGGCGGCGCGGCGCGCGTAGGCGGCGGAGTTCGCGAAGTCCGTGATGCCGATCTGCACGATGCGTGTGGGGTCGATGCGCGCAGTGTCGAGGGTCGAGCTCGCGGGGGTGTCTTCGACGAGACGCCGCACCGGCGTGCCGTTGGAGACGCCGTCGCGCAGGTCGAAGTGCGCGTCGAACGTGATCAGACCTGTGGCCCGCGCGCCGAGCGCGACGGGATAGGTCAGCGAGTTGTCGCCGCCCAGCGCGATCACCAGCTCCGTGGCCGCGGTCAACGCCCGCACCCGCGCGATCACCTCTGCCTCTCCCGCGTCGCCGTCGGGTTCGTCGACGTCGCCGGCATCGGCGATGCGCAGCACCTCGTTGAGGTCGATCGCCGGCGGGCCCATGAGCGTCGTGCCGTAGCGGGGGAGAGCGTCGCGGACTGCGGCAGGGGTGGCGTGCGCTCCGGTCGGCGACAGCGACGTGCGCCACACGGGCACGCCGAGCAGTACGGCATCCGCCTCCGTCTCGAAGGCGGGCCAGGCGCCAGCGCGGGGCCAGAGGGGGTCGTGGGAGAGGGTCATGTCAGACTCCGGGGATCAGGGCGTGGGCGATGGTGAAGATGGCGAGGCCGGCGAGGGCTCCGACGACGGTGCCGTTGAGGCGGATGTACTGCAGATCGCGGCCGACCATGAGCTCGATCTTCTCCGTGGTCTCGGCCGGGTCCCAGCGCTCCACCGTGTCGGTGATGATCGAGGCGATGTCGTGGCGGTAGCGGTCGACGAGGAACACGGCGGCGTCCGACACCCAGGTGTCGACCCGGCGCTGCAGCGCGGCATCCGTGGTCAGTCGCGTGCCGATCTCCTGCAGCGCCTGCACCATGCGTCGGCGCAGCCCGCTCTGCGGATCGGCGAGGGCGGTCAGCAGGCCGTTCTTCGCGGTGTTCCACGCCTCGGCGGCGAGGGCTCCGACCCGCGGGCTGTCGAAGAGCGAGGCCTTCGCGTTCTCGAGCTTCGCGCGCGTGGCAGTGTCGTGCTGGAGGTTGTCTGCGAGACGCCCGAGGTAGCCGTCGATCGCGAGGCGCGCAGGATGCCGCGGGTCGGACTGCACCGCACGCACGAACCGCAGGGCTTCGTTGTACGCCGTCTCGTCGACGAAGCGGTGCGCGAGGCGGGGCACCCAGGAGGGCAGGCGGCGCGAGATGAGGCCCGTGAACGCGGCGGCGTTTGCGGTGAGCCAGGTCGCGATCGAGTCGACGGCGAGGTCCACCGCTGGGCGGTGCGCGTCGGCGTGCACGATCTTCTCCAGCCATACTCCTGCTGGTGTGCCCCACTCCGGCTCGACGAGGTGCTCGCGGGCGAGGTCGGAGATGAGGTCGCGCACGTCGTCGTCGCTGAGGGCGTTCAGCACCGCGGTCGCGATGGTCGCGCCCTCGGCGCCGAGCCGCTCGGCGTGCGCCTCCTGGCGCAGCCACTCGCCGGCGCGCTGCGCGATCGGCGTGCTGGAGAGCTTGGTGCGCACGACGCCGGCCTCGAGGAAATTCGTCTCGACGAACTCGCCCAGGGTGCGCCCGATCTCGTCCTTGCGGCTGGGGATGATCGCCGTGTGTGGGATCGGGATACCCAGCGGATGCCGGAACAGCGCGGTGACCGCGAACCAGTCGGCGAGGGCGCCGACCATGCCGCCCTCCGCCGCCGCGCGCACGTAGGCGAGCCAGCCGACGCGCCCCTGCAGGGCGAAGGCGATGACGAAGGCGACGGCCATGAACACGAGCGCCCCGAGGGCGACCGCCTTCATCCTCCGCAGGGCGCGTCGGCGTTCCTGGTCGGCGGGGGAGAGCAGCGTCGTCGGTGTTCGCGGCATGACGTCATCCTTTCACGGGCCGTCGACACGACGGCCGGGGAGCGCGGCGAACCGTCTGGCCCGCCAGACATCCGCCTCTGTGTAGTACGATCACTACATTCCGAATCGAGGTGCACCATGTTCACCATGACCGCCAGAGAGTTCAACCAGTCCGTCGCGCACGCGCAGCGCGTCGCCGACGGGGAGCCCGTGCTGATCACCAAGCGCGGCGAACCGGCATACGTGCTGCTCAACATCGCGGAGTACGAGCGGCTCGCGCCGGACCGAGGTGCAGCTCCTCGCAGCCTCCTCGACGTGATCGAGCCTCTGCCTGAGGGTGCGGACCCGGACGACCTGTTCGGCGAGATCATGGCCGAGATCGCCGCGGAGCGGTCGCGCGAGTTCGGTCGGGAGATCGACCTGTGACGATGTTCCTCGTCGACACCAACGTCATCTCGGAGACGCGACGGCCGCGTGTGAATCCGGGAGTGCGGCGCTGGTTCGACGGCACGCCGGATTCCTCTCTGATGGTGAGTGTGGTCACCGATCTCGAACTCGAGCGCGGCATGCTGCTCCAACGTCGTCGGGACGCCGTCCTCGCGGAGCTGTTGCGGCATTGGCTGGAGTCGGTCAGGGAGGGGCTCGCTCATCCGATGCTCGAAGTGACGAGCGAGATCGCGCGGGTCTGCGCGGCAATCCAGATCCCCAACCGCCGGCCGCTCGGTGACGCCCTGATAGCCGCTACCGCCCTGCACCACGGGCTCACTCTCGTCACCCGGAACGTGAAGGACTTCGACATCCCAGGACTGGCGGTGTTCAACCCGTTCTCCGAGTGACCTGCCCCGTCACGCGACTACGCTCGATCTCGTGATCGAAGACATCAAGAAGCGCGCCCTGCACCGCACCAGCATCCTCGAGGGTCAGATGCGCGGCGTCGCGCGGATGATCGAGAACGAGGAGTACTGCATGGACATCATCACGCAGTCCCGAGCGATCCAGAGGTCCCTGGAATCCCTCAACCGTCTCCTCCTCGAGAACCACCTCCGCACGCACGTCACGCACATGTTCGAAGAGGGTGGCGACGAGCGGGACAAGGCGGTCGTCGAACTCCTCAAGGCGTTCGACTTCGATTCGAAGTAGACGCCTCAATCGAAAGTCATCTTGTCTGTTCGCAACTGAAATCGTTGCGAATCACTCAAGAGACTTCGCTTTTCGCTGTACCTCCGACCCTTCCTGTGTTTGACTGTCGCTAGCGATTCTCAATGGGGAGGTTCCATGCCCGACACCACAGGCGGGGTCGTCATCGACGCCGTGACCAAGCACTACGGTGCGGCCACGGCGGTCGACGACCTGACGCTCGACATCCGCCCGGGGGAGTTCCTCTCCCTGCTCGGCCCTTCCGGTTGCGGCAAGACGACGACGCTGCGCATGATCGCGGGGTTCGAGTACCCCGACGCCGGCGACATCCGCATCTCGGGCCGCAGCGTGCTCACTCTGCCCCCGCACAAGCGCGAGGTGAACACGGTCTTCCAGGCGTACGCGCTCTTCCCGCACATGACCGTCGCCGAGAACGTCGCCTACGGCCTGCAGCAGCGCAGGGTGCCCAAAGCCGAGCAGCGCGAGCGCGTCGCCGAGGCGCTCGACATGGTGCAGCTGCGCCGGTTCGCCGACCGCAAGCCCACGCAGCTGTCCGGCGGCCAGCAGCAGCGCATCGCGCTGTCGCGCGCTCTCATCAACAGGCCGAGCGTGCTGCTGCTCGACGAGCCGCTCGCCGCGCTCGACCGGCAGCTCCGCGAGGAGATGCAGCTGGAGCTCAAACTGCTGCAGTCGCGACTGGGCACGACCTTCGTCTTCGTCACGCACGACCAGGCCGAGGCCCTGTCGATGAGCGACCGCATCGCCGTGATGCGCGCAGGCCGCGTGGAGCAGCTCGACGTGCCAGAGGCCATCTACGCCGAGCCCGCCTCGGCCTACGTCGCCTCCTTCATCGGGCAGCAGAACTTCGTGCACGGCACGGTCCGCGCCGATGGCGGATCCGTCGACACGGCCCTCGGCGCCGTCTCCGGGCGCTGGGGCGGGGAGCCGGTCGCCGTCGGGCAGCCCGCGGTGGTCGCCATCCGGCCCGAGTACATGCGTCTCGAGACCGGGACGGATGGCGGCATTCCCGGCCGCGTGCTCGGCGTCTCGCACCTGGGGGAGACCCTGCAGGTCGCGGTGCGGGTCGGCGGGGACTCCACCTTCCTGTCGCGGATGCCGGCACCCACCGCCCCGCGCCTGTCCGTCGACGATGAGGTGCGCTGCGTGTGGGACGCCGACGACGTGCGCCTGTTCGCCGCCGACGGCATCCCGACCACGGCGACCCACGTGATCGCCCTCCCGAAGGTGGCCCGATGAGCTCCGCGCCCGTGCGCGTGCTCGCCCACCGCAGCGCTGCCGGCATCCTGCGCAGCGAGCTCACCCGTCGGGGATTCCTCGCGACCGCGCTCGCCGCGGGCGGTGCGGTGCTGTTCACCGCGTGCGCCCCTGGCCAGACCGGGACCGCAGCGCAGGCGAACGGCGGCCCGCTCGAGGATCGCCTGTCCATCTACACCTGGAGCGACTACGACGCCCCCGAGGTGCTCGACGCGTTCACGACGAAGAAGGGGCCGAAGGTGGTCGTCGACGCGTTCAACTCCAACGAGGAGCTGATCGCCAAGCTCGTCGCGGCCCGAGGGACGTCCGGCTACGACATCGTCGTGCCGAGCGGTCTGTTCGTCACGCCGATGGCCGAGAACGGGCTGCTGGAGAGGCTGAACCTCGACCTCATCCCCAACTTCGCCACGATGAACCCGAACTTCATCCACCGTTCCTTCGATCCAGACAACCGCTACTCGATCTGCAAGGCCTGGGGGACCACCGGCTTCGTCTACGACACGCGCGTGATCACGAGGAAGCTCACCAGCTGGGCCGACTTCATCGACGCCGCGCAGAACGAGGCGTCGGGCAAGACCTCCGTGCTCGACGATCCGGCGCCCCTGTGCGGCATCTACCACTGGTCGCACGGCATCGACTGGAACACGACGAAGAAGAAGGACCTCGACGCGTGCGAGAGGTTCCTCGTGAAGGAGCTCGCGCCGCACATCTCCACCTTCGACTCGGCGCCAGGCGGGCAGGTCATCCCGCAGGCCTCCGCCGCCCTCGTGCAGTCGTACAGCGGCGACGCCCGCACGGGCATGAACGAGTCCGACGACCCCGAGCGGTGGAAGTGGGTGCTCGGGGCTCCCGCGACCGAGCTCTGGATGGACAACTGGGCCATCGCGAAGGGCGCCCCGCACCCCGAGGCTGCGCACGCCTTCATCAACTACATCATCGCTCCGGACGTGCAGCTCGCCCAGGTCGACTACATCGGCTACGACACCGGCGTCGCCGGCACGCAGGAGAAGGCAGAGGCGGCCGGATTGGATCGTCTGGACATGGTCTACTTCGACGACGCGCAGGTGAAGACGATGCACGAGCAGGAGTTCACCGAGGCGCAGGAGCGCATCGTGTCGATCTGGAACGCGACGAAGGCGGCCGCCGGTGCGTAGGGCGCGGATCCGCTTCGGGCTCGCGCTGCCGGCCTGGGTGTGGCTGGTCGTCTTCTTCCTCGTGCCGATCGGCGTGGTCGTCTGGTACAGCTTCGGGTACAAGCCGAGCATCTTCGCGACGAACTCCAACGACAGGCTGTCCTTCGATCGCTACGTCGAGGCGCTGTCGCCGACCTTCCTCAGCACGTTCCAGAACACGCTGTGGGTCGGCATCGCGGGCACGCTGCTGTGCCTGCTCATCGGCGCCCCTGTCGCGTACTGGATCGCGGTCAAGGCATCTCCCGCCAAGCGGGGGATGCTGCTGGCGCTGGTGATGGTGCCGTTCTGGACGAACTTCCTCGTGCGCACGATCGGCTGGCAGGTCATCCTCGCGCCGGAGGGCTGGCTGTCGCAGGCGTTGCAGTTCATCGGCGTCATCCCAGGCCCGCTCGACATCCTGAACACCAGGGGAGCGGTGCTGCTCGGCGTGGTCTACAATTACCTGCCGCTGATGATCCTGCCGCTGTACGTCGCGTTCGACCGGGTCAGCGAGCCGCTCCGCGAGGCCAGCAAGGACCTCGGAGCGGGCAGCGTCAAGACCTTCCTGCGGGTGACGGTGCCGATGGCGCAGCCGGGCATCATCGCCGGCACCCTGCTCGTCTACATCCCCCTGATGGGCGACTACATCACGGCGACCGTGCTGGGCGGCGCGAAGGGGAACATGGTGGGGCAGATCGTCGCGAGCCAGTTCCAGACCGCGCAGAACTGGGCCCTCGGCTCAGCCATGGCGGTGCTGCTGATCCTCACCATCGCCGTCTCGATCGGCATCGCCGCACTGCTGCTCTGGCTGGTCACGATCCCGGTGCGACGACGTTTCCGCCTGACGTTGGGAGAAGAGTCATGAACCGCTGGCGCTGGGTGCTGCCGGTCTGGTCGACGCTGGTGTTCGTCTTCCTGTTCCTGCCGATCATCGTGATCATCATCTACTCGTTCAACGTCGGGCGCCTGCTGGTGTCGTGGGACCACTTCGGCTTCGACTCGTTCCTCGCCATCGTGAACAAGCCGGCGATCCGCGACGCGGTGCTCGTCTCCGTGCGCACCGGTCTGCTGGCCGCGGTGCTCGCCACGGCGCTCGGCACTCTCGCCGGCATCGCGATGGCGCGCACCCCTGGCAAGTGGGTGGGCTGGTTCCTCGCGATGCTGCTGCTGATCTCGGTCACCCCCGAGATCGTGGATGCCGTGGCGCTGCTCCCGTGGCTGGTTTTCCTCGGGCAGGATGCCGGCATCGGGATCTTCAACGACGGCACCGTGCGCCTCGTGGTCGGACAGTCGCTGTTCTCCATCGCGATCGTGTCGTACATCGTGCGGGCTCGTCTCGTCGGACTCGACGCGCGCCTGGAGGAGGCCTCGGCGGACCTCTATGCGCCGCCCTTCCGCACCTTCATGAAGGTGACGCTGCCGCTCGCGATGCCCGCCGTGCTCGCCGGCTTCCTGCTGTCGTTCACCCTGGGCCTCGACAACACGATCGTCTCGGCGTTCGTGCAGGTGTCAGGCACGACGCCGTGGCCGGTGTACGTGCTCAGCGCACTGCGCAGCGGTCTGCGCCCGGAGATCGCCGCGGTGTCGACGATCATGCTGCTGCTCACCCTGCTGGCGCTCGCGCTCGTGGCCGTGGTGCTCAAGAAGGCCGGCGACTCGGCGACCGACATCGCTCGCACCATGGCCGGCGGCTAGAACCCTACGACGCAGAGAAGCGGGCCCGGCATGATGCCGGGCCCGCTTTCGTGTGTGCGTCGGAGCGATCAGTCGACCACGCTGAGCGCCTCGTCGATCGCGGTGAGCCCGCGCACCAGCTCCTCCTCGGTGATGACGAGGGGCGGTGCCACGTGCACGCGGTTGAAGTGCGTGAACGGCCAGACGCCGGCCTTCTTCGCGGCCGCGGCGAAGGCGCCCATAGGGGCGGCATCCGCTCCAGATGCGTTGAACGGGACCAGCGGTTCGCGCGTCTCCTTGTCGCGCACGAGCTCGATCGCCCAGAACAGCCCGCGTCCGCGCACCTCGCCGACCGACGGGTGCTTCTCTACCCAGGAACGCAGGGTGGGCTCGACGATGCGCTCCCCGAGGTCGCGCACGCGCTCCAGGATGGCGTCGCGACGGAACACCTCGAACGTGGCCACGCCGGCCGCGCAGGCGAGGGGATGGCCCGAGTAGGTCAGCCCGCCGGCGAACGGCATCGTGTCGAACGCCTTGGCGATGCGGTCGCTGATGACCACGCCGCCGAGCGGCACGTAGCCCGAGTTCACGCCCTTGGCGAAGGTGATGAGGTCGGGCTTCGCGTCGAAGGCGTCGATGCCGAACCACTCGCCGAGGCGTCCGAAGCCGACCATGACCTCGTCGGCGATGTAGACGATGCCGTAGCGGTCGCACAGCTCGCGCACGCCCTGCAGGTATCCGGGCGGCGGGATCAGCACGCCGTTGGTGCCGACGACCGTCTCGATGATGATCGCCGCGATCGTGTTCGGACCCTCGAGCTGGATCGTCTGCTCGAGGTGCGCGAGCGCGCGCTCGGACTCCTGCTCCGGCGTCTCGGCGTGGAACGGCGAGCGGTAGAGGTAGGGGCCGAAGAAGCGCACGGCTCCGGAGTCGACCGTGTCGTTCGCCCAGCGGCGGGGGTCACCCGTGAGCGAGATCGCCGTGGAGGTCGAGCCGTGGTAGCTGCGGTACATCGACAGCACCTTGCGGCGGCCGGTCGACTGCCGCGCCATGCGCACGGCGTACTCGTTGGCCTCGGCGCCGCCGTTGGTGAAGAAGACCTTCTCCATTCCTTCCGGCGCGACCTCGGCGATGAGTCGGGCGAGCTCGCCGCGCACGTCGTTCGCGACGGACGGCTGGATCGTCGCCAGGCGGCCGGCCTGCTGCTGGATCGCCTGGACGAGATCGGGGTGCTGGTGCCCGAGGTTGAGGTTCACGAGCTGGCTGGAGAAGTCCAGGTAGCCGCGTCCCTCGTAGTCCCAGAAGGTCGAGCCCTCGCCGGCCGCGATGGGCAGCGGGTCGATGAGGCCCTGGGCGCTCCAGGAGTGGAACACGTGCCCGCGGTCGTCGGCGCGCACCTGCGCCTCGGCCTCGGGGGCGGGCAGGGCGTGAGAGGCGCCGTGCCGGTCGGTGTAGGTCGTCATATCGCTGTCCTCCGGGAGATCAGTGGTTGCTCGGGAAGCCGAGGTCGATCTGCGACGGCGTGTGGTCGGGCCAGCGCGTGGTGACGACCTTGGAGCGGGTGTAGAAGTGGATCGACTCGGGGCCGTAGATGTGCGAGTCGCCGAAGAGCGAGTCCTTCCAACCGCCGAAGGAATAGGCGCCGATCGGCACGGGGATCGGCACGTTCACGCCGACCATGCCGACCTCGATGTCGAACTCGTACTGACGGGCGGTGCCGCCGTCGCGCGTGAAGATCGCGGTGCCGTTGCCGAAGGCGTTGGAGTTGACCAGGTCGACCGCCTCGGCATAGGTCTCGACGCGCACGACCGACAGCACAGGGCCGAAGATCTCGTCCTCGTACACCTTCATGCCAGGACGCACCTCGTCGATGAGGCTGACGCCGATGAAGAAGCCGTCGGAGTCGAAGTCCTGCTGCGTGCCGTCGACGACGACCTTCGCGCCCTCGGCCGCGGCGCCCGTGACGTAGGAGGCGACCTTGTCGCGGTGCTCGCGGGTGATGAGCGGGCCCATCTCGCTCGCCGCATCCGTGCCGGCGCCGATGATGAGGCCCTCGATGCGCGAGGAGATCGCGGCGACGAGATCGTCGGCGACGTCGCCGACCGCGACGAGCACGGAGACGGCCATGCAACGCTCGCCGGCCGAGCCGTAGGCGGCGGAGATCGCGGCGTCGGCCGCGGCGTCGATGTCGGCATCCGGCATCACGACCATGTGGTTCTTGGCGCCGCCGAGCGCCTGGACGCGCTTGCCGTTGGCGGAGGCGCGCTGGTAGATCGAGCGGGCGATCGGGGTGGAACCGACGAAGCTGACGGCGTTGACCCGCGGGGAGTCGAGCAGGGCGTCGACGGCCTCCTTGTCGCCGTTGACGACGTTGAGCACGCCGTCGGGCAGGCCGGCCTCGGCGAAGAGCTTCGCGATGAAGAGGGCGGCGGACGGGTCCTTCTCGCTCGGCTTCAGGATCACGGTGTTGCCGCACGCGATGGCCGACGCGACCATCCACAGCGGCACCATGACGGGGAAGTTGAACGGGGTGATCGCGGCGACCACGCCCACAGGCTGCTTGACGGAGTGCACGTCGACCCCGCGGGCGACCTGCTCGCTGCGCTCGCCCTTGAGGAGGTGCACGAGTCCTGCGGCGAACTCGACGTTCTCGATGCCGCGGGAGACCTCGCCCGCGGCATCCGAGAGCACCTTGCCGTGCTCGCTCGTGACGATCGCGGCCAGCTCCGGGGTGCGCTCCTTGAGCAGCTGGCGCAGGCGGAAGAACACGTCGGCGCGCTTGATGAGGCTCGTCTCGCGCCAGGCGGGGAGGGCAGCTGCGGCCGCAGCGATCGCGG
>JAGIAK010000052.1 GCA_017744855.1 Microbacterium sp. | reverse complement strand
CGAGTGGGGCGTTCGGGTGCGCTGGGCCGGTCGCAAGCCGCGGCTCTGGGGTTCGGTGATCAAGGAGCTGCAGTACGCCGAGCAGCTCACGCGCGGCAACGACGTGCTCACCCTCACCATGTGCGTGAACTACGGCGGCCGCATCGAGATCGTCGACGCCATGCGCGCCATCGCCGCCGACGTCGCCGCGGGACGTGTCAAGCCGAACGCGATCACCGAGAAGATGATCCGCCGGCACCTCTACGTGCCCGACATGCCCGACGTCGACCTGTTCCTGCGCAGCTCCGGTGAGCAGCGCACCTCGAACTTCCTGCTCTGGGAGTCGGCCTACGCGGAGATGGTGTTCCTCGACACGCTGTGGCCGGACTTCTCCCGCGAAGAGCTGTGGCGCGCGATCGGCGTCTACCTGTCGCGCGACCGGCGGTTCGGCGGCGCGGTGGACGCGCCCGATCAGGCCTGAGCGCGGAGCCAGCGCTCGGTCTCGCGCGGATGCGTGAGTCGGACGATGGTCAGCCCGGGGAACTGCTCTTCTTTCTGCGGCATCCGCTCCGCCCAGAAGAACCGCGTTCTGGTCTGCCAGGCGAGGATGTTGTCCTCAGGATCGCGCGTGGCGATCAGCCTCCAGATCGGCTTCTCGACGTTGTCGTTGTACACCCGTGTGCGGAGGACGCTGCGGCCGATCGTGCGACGCAGGAGCCGGCTCCGCACCACGGTCCAGGGGTAGTCGAGCCAGATCGCGAGTTCTGCGCGAGGCGTCATGATCTCGTCTGTGCCCTTGCTCGTGTACTGCCACTCGGTGATCCAGCGCTCTTCGGCTGCGAACGCCCGCACGTCGTCGAGGAAGGCCGGTCGGGGCGTCCACTCCGGCCCGTGGTAGAGCCCGTCGATCTCGACGTGTCGCAGATTCCACGCCGCGGCGATCCGTCGAGCGAGGGTGGTCTTGCCCGACCCGGTGACACCCGCGATCAAGACCCGTGAGGGGCGGAAGGGCAGCGGATCGTCGGCGGAGAGCATCCGAGAATCCTATCCGCGGAATACCCGCCCCCTCCATGCGGTTGGATGGAGGTGTGAGCGAACCCATCTCGATCGACATCTGGTCCGACATCGCCTGCCCGTGGTGCTACATCGGCAAGCGCAATCTCGAGAAGGGTCTGGAGGCCGTCGCGGGAGACGACGACGTGCCCCAGGTGAACATCACGTTCCATTCGTTCGAGCTGTCGCCCGACACGCCTGTCGACTTCGACGGCGACGAGATCGACTTCCTCGCCGGCCACAAGGGCATGCCGCGTGCGCAGGTGGAGCAGATGCTGTCGCACGTCACCGGGGTCGCGTCCGACGCCGGTCTCGAGTACCGCTTCGACCTGCTGCAGCACACGAACACCGTCAAGGCCCACGAGCTGCTGCACTTCGCCAAGGCGAAGGGACTGCAGCACGCGATGGAGGAGCGCCTGATGTCGGCGTACTTCACCGAGGGCAAGCACGTCGGGCGCATCGACGACCTCGTCGAGCTGGCCGTCGAGGTCGGGCTGGATGCCGAAGAGACGCGCCAGGCGCTGGAGGCGGCGACCTATCTGCCCGCGGTCCGCCAGGACCAGGCGCAGGCGCGCGCCTACGGCATCCAGGGCGTGCCGTTCTTCGTGATCGACGGCCAGTACGGCATCTCGGGCGCCCAGCCGCCCGCGGCGTTCGAGAACGTGCTCCGCGACCTGTGGGCGCAGCGCGGCGAATCCGAGACCGAGTCCGCCGCGGTCTGACCCTCAGCGCGTCAGCGCGGCCTCGATGGCGCTGACGATCTCGGGGTCGTCTGGCTTCTGCTTGGGGCGGAAGCGCTGCACCGAGCCGTCGGGGCGCACGAGGAACTTCTCGAAGTTCCACTCGACGCGCCCGGCCTTGCCCGCGCCGTCCTCGGTCTGCTTCAGCGCCTTGTAGAGCTCGGCGGCGTTGCGGCCGTTGACCTTGACCTTGTCGTTGATGGGGAAGGTCACGCCGTACGTCGTCGAGCAGAACTCCAGGATCTGGTCGAGCGAGCCCGGCTCCTGCCCGAAGAACTGGTTGCACGGGAAGCCGACCACGCTGAAGCCGCGGTCGCCGTAGAGACGCTGCAGCTCCTCGAGCTGTTCGTACTGCGGCGTGAGGCCGCATTTCGACGCGACGTTCACGACGAGCACGACGTCGGCGCCGAGGTCGTCGAGCGTCTTCTCCGCCCCCTCGGCGTCGGCGAAGGGGATGGCGCGCACGGACGGTGCGATCACGGGGGAATCGGTCATATCCACAGCTTAGGTCGGTGCGCCCCCACCGGCGCCGGGTCTGGGAGAATGGTCAGGTCATGACTGTCGCCACCGCCCCCGCACGCCCGCTCCGCATCGGGCCGATCGCCCTCGACGTCCCCGTCGTCCTCGCTCCCATGGCGGGGATCACCAACACCGCCTTCCGTCGGCTGTGCCGCGAGTACGGTGCGGGGCTCTACGTCAGTGAGATGATCACCTCCCGTGCGCTCGTCGAGCGCAACGAGAGCACCATGCGGCTCATCCGGCACCACGAGTCCGAGACGCCGCGGTCGATCCAGCTCTACGGCGTCGACCCGAAGACCATCGCCGACGCGGTGCGCATCATCGTCGCCGAAGACCACGCCGACCACATCGACCTGAACTTCGGCTGCCCGGTGCCCAAGGTCACACGGCGCGGCGGGGGAGCGGCGCTGCCCTGGAAGAACCGGCTCTTCGCCGACATCGTCACGCAGGCTGTGAAGGCCGCCGGCGACATCCCGCTCACGGTCAAGATGCGCAAGGGCATCGACCACGACCACCTCACCTTCATCGAGGCGGGTCGTGCCGCGGAGGATGCGGGAGCCGCGGCCGTCGCCCTGCACGCGCGCACCGCGGGCGAGTACTACTCGGGCACCGCGGACTGGAGCGCGATCGGCGAGCTGAAGCAGGCCGTCACCAGCATCCCCGTGCTCGGCAACGGTGACATCTGGTCGGCCGACGACGCCGTTCGCATGATGGCCGAGACCGACTGCGACGGCGTGGTGGTCGGACGCGGCTGCCTCGGGCGCCCTTGGCTGTTCGGCGAGCTCGCCGCCGCGTTCGGCGCCGAGACGCGCCCCGTCGACGCGACGCTCGGCTTCGTCGCCGACGCCTTCCGCCGTCACGCCGAGCTGCTCGTCGAGTTCTTCGACGACGAGGACCACGGCTGTCGCGATGTCCGCAAGCACGTCGCCTGGTACTTCAAGGGCTACCCGGTCGGCGGCGACATCCGCACCGGGCTGGCCACGGCGTCCAGCCTGGAGCGCATCGACGAACTGCTCGCCCAGCTCGACCACGACGCTCCGTACCCCGGTGCGGATGCCGAGGGTCAGCGCGGTCGCGCCGGTCGCCCCAAGCGCACCGCGCTGCCGGACAAGTGGCTGGAGTCGCGCGAGATCGGCGACTCCACATCGGAGATGATGCGAGGTGCGGAGATCGAGAACAGTGGCGGCTGACCCCCGGAGCGACGGCTACGACGCGCGCGATGCCGAACGCTTCTTCGCCGAGACGCACCGCTCCGAGCGCGACGACTTCGCCCGTGACCGCGCCAGGGTGCTGCACTCCGCCGCCCTTCGCCGGCTAGCGGCCAAGACCCAGGTGCTGAGCCCTGCGAGCACCGCTGATTTCGCCCGCAACCGCCTCACGCACTCGCTCGAGGTGGCGCAGGTCGGACGCGAGCTCGCGACCGAGCTCGGCGTCTCGGCCGACGTCGTCGACACCGCATGCCTCAGCCACGACCTCGGCCACCCGCCCTTCGGCCACAACGGCGAGCGCGCGCTGAACGAGTGGGCCGAGCACATCGGCGGATTCGAGGGCAACGCCCAGTCGCTGCGCATCCTCACCCGGCTCGAGGCGAAGGTGCTCGACGACGCCGACCGCTCCGTCGGCCTCAATCTCACCCGCGCCAGCCTCGATGCCACGTGCAAGTACCCGTGGACCGTAGACAGCCCGGTGCCCGATCCCGGCGGCCGGCTGAAGTTCGGCGTCTACCCGGAGGACGAGGCGGTGTTCCTCTGGATGCGCGAGGGGGCGCCGGGACGCCTGCGCTGCATCGAGGCCGAGATCATGGATCTGTCCGACGACATCGGCTACTCGGTGCACGACTTCGAGGACGCGATCGTCAACGGCTACGTCGACGTCGCGCAGCTCTCCGACCCGATGGAGCACGAGGCGCTGATCGATCGGGTGCAGCAGTGGGTCGGCTACGACTTCACGCGCGACGAGCTCGCCGATGGCCTCTACCGCCTGGCCAGCCAGCCGATGTGGCTGCGCACCTTCGACCGTTCACGGCAGGACCTCGCACGCCTCAAGAACCTCACCAGCGACTTCATCGGCCGGTTCGCCCGTGCCTCGGTCGCCGCCACGCGCGAGGCCTACCCGGGCGCTGCGCTGGTGCGCTACAACGCGCACGTCGTCGTCCCTCGGGTCGTGGAGACGGAGATCGCGGTGCTCAAGGGCATCATGGGGCAGGCCATCGTCACGATCGATGCGCGCAAGGGTGTGTACAAGGAACAGCGCCGGGTGCTCAAGCGCCTCGCCGACGCGCTGTGGTCCACCGACGCACTGTGGTCGGCCGGCGCCGACGTGCTGGAGCCGGCGTTCGCCGCCGACTTCGTGGCCGCGACGACCGACGCCGAGCGCGCGCGGGTCATCGTCGACCAGATCGCGAGCCTGACCGATCAAAGCGCCATCGACTGGCACAACCGACTCGTCGGCGAGATCGACCCCGCCGAGGTGGGCATCTGGACCCCTCGTCACGCGCGTCCCGGTGCACGGACAGCGCACGCCGAGAGGCAGACCGCGGCCGCAGGGGTGGACTGATGCCCCGCATCCGCCAGGCCGACGTCGACGAGGTCAAGTCGCGCACCAACATCGTCGACATCGTCGGAGAGCGCGTCGCGCTGAAGTCTGCCGGTGTCGGGTCGCTCAAGGGGCTGTGCCCGTTCCACGACGAGAAGAGCCCCAGCTTCCACGTGCGGCCCCAGGTGGGCTACTACCACTGCTTCGGCTGCGGCGAGTCCGGCGACGTGTACTCGTTCCTGCGCGAGATGGACCACGTGAGCTTCACCGAGGCGGTCGAGAGGCTCGCCGGCCGCATCGGCTACACGCTGCACTACGAAGACGGCGGTGCCGCCCCTGAGACGAGCGGCCGCGCGCGACTGTACGCGGCCAACACCGCAGCCGCCGAGTTCTTCCGCGCGCAGCTGCTGTCGCCGGATGCGGAGGCGGCGCGCCGCTTCCTCGGCGAGCGGGGCTTCGACGCCGGCGCGGCCGCGCACTTCGGAGTGGGCTTCGCGCCGCGCGGCTGGGACGGGATGCTGAAGGCGCTCTCCGCCCAGGGATTCACCCGCGAGGAGCTGTCGACGGCCGGACTCGTCTCCACGGGACAGCGCGGCGTCTACGATCGCTTCCGCGGACGCCTGGTGTGGCCGATCCGCGACGTGTCGGGGCAGACGATCGGTTTCGGCGCCCGCAAGCTCTTCGACGACGACCAGGGGCCGAAGTACCTGAACACCCCCGAGACGCCGATCTACAAGAAGGCGCAGGTGCTGTACGGCCTCGACCTCGCGAAGAAGGACATCGCCAGGGGCGACCCCCGCCGCGTCGTCGTGGTCGAGGGGTACACCGACGTGATGGCGTGCCACCTCGCGGGCCTCACGACCGCGATCGCGACCTGTGGCACGGCCTTCGGCACCGACCACATCAAGGTGCTGCGCCGAGTCATGGGCGACGACAACGCCTCCGGCGAGGTGGTGTTCACCTTCGACGGCGACGAAGCGGGGCAGAAGGCCGCGCTGCGCGCGTTCACCGAGGACGACCGCTTCAACGCGCAGACCTTCGTGGCCGTGGCGCCTGACGGCCTCGACCCGTGCGACCTCCGCCTGCAGCGCGGGGATGCGGCAGTGCGTGGCCTCATGGAGGCGAAGGTGCCGATGTTCGAGTTCGCGATCGATCGCAAGCTCGCCGGATTCGACCTGTCGACGGTGGAGGGGCGCGTGGGAGCCCTGCGTGCGGCCTCGCCGATCGTCGCCGAGATCCGCGACCGCCTGCTCCGCCCGGGTTACGAGCGGGTGCTCGCACGGAGACTGGGCATGGATCCCACCGAGGTGCACAACGAGGTGGAGAGGGCGGCCCGCGGCGCGCAGCACGCGGCGCAGACCAGGCGCGAGCCGGCGTCGGCGGATGCCCCGACGGGACAGCCGGGGGTCGTCGCTGTCACCCTCGCCAGCCTCCCGCGCACGGCCGATGTCGCCGTCGAACGCGACGCCATCATGGGCGCCCTCCAGTACGGGCATCTGATCGACCAGGAGCTGTTGTCGCGCGCGCTGGCCGCGCCGTTCCGCACGCCGGGGCTCGACGCGGTGCGCGAGGCCGTGGCCGCCGCCCCGGATCGTACGAGGGCGGGGTGGGTCACCGACGCTGTGAACGCCGTGCGGGAGCCCTACCGCTCGCTCGCCGGTGAGCTGCTGATGACGCCGTTCCCCGCCAAGGACGAGGCGGGAGCGCTGGTGTCGGCGACCGATCTCACGCGTCGGCTCATCCTGCGCAGCCTCGAGCACGAGAAGCAGGAGCTGCTCGGCGCCGTCCAGCGGGTGCCGGCCGATTCCGACGGCGGACGGGCGCTGCGGGTGAGGCTGCGCGACATCGACGTGGAACGACAGCGCTTCACCGCCGAGTCGTAACGGCCGGGGCCACGCGACCCAGGGCAGGATGGAAGCATGTCCCGCCGCACCGACTCCGACGCCGCGATCGACTGCGTCGATCTCGTGATCGACAGGATCGGCCACGGTCTGCCGACCAGAGCGGTCGACGGCGTCACGTTCTCGCTGACCGCGGGCGACCTGATCTGTGTCGCCGGTCCGACGGGTTCCGCCAAGTCCACGCTCGTGGCGGCACTCGCCGGCTCCACCGACCCGTCCGTGCGCGTCGTCGGCGGCAGCGGCCACGTGTGCGGCGTGGACATCCGCCGTCCCGGCCGCAAGCACCGCATGCTCACCTACCGCACGGGCTTCGTGCCGCAGGGCGCCGGTGCGGATCTGCCGCCGCGGCTGACCGTCACCGAGATCATCGCCGAGCCGATCCTCATGAGGGAGAAGCGCGTCAACGCGCGGGCGCTGTCGATCCGTGTGGCTACCCTCCTCGACGAACTGCACCTGCCGCTCGGCGCGGCGTCGAAGTTCCCGTACGAGCTGAGCGCGGGGATGCGCCAGCGCATCGCGATCGCACGGTCGTTCGTGCTGGAGCCGCGCGTGCTGATCGCCGACGAGATCCTCGCGAACCTGGATCTCGAGGTGCGGCCGGTGGTGTTCGACGCGATCACGCGGCGTCGTCGCGAGCAGGGGATGGGCGCGCTGCTCGTCACGAACGACGCCGATTTCATCCGCGAGCTCAACGCCGAGACCCTGATGCTGCGTGGCGGCCACGTGGTCGCGCGGGGCGTCGGCAAGGAGCTGCTCTGGGTGCCGAACGCCGAGGCGGATTCCACGCGCTGAGCATGCCCGCACTCGACACGCCCGACCGGCGGCCCGTGTCACGAGCACGCCCGAGTGTTTGCTAAGCTTGACGAGTTGCCCGCACAGCGGTGCACATTCCTCGGTAGCTCAATTGGCAGAGCAGCCGGCTGTTAACCGGCAGGTTCTTGGTTCGAGTCCAAGCCGGGGAGCCAAGACCCCTGGCCTTCGTCCGAAGGCCAGGGGTTCTCCCTTTCCACCACAGTCGACGAAGGCCTGAGCGGATGACGGAATCCTCGCGGTTCGCGGAGCTCGGCGCCCTGCTGCTGGAGGCCGGCTTCTCGGCCACCGACACCCGCGACGCGCTCGAAGAGGTGCGTGCGCGCGTCGCACCCGAGGAGGAACTCTCGTTCGCGGTGCTGCCGGAGGCGGTGTTCGTCTCGCCGGCGACCGGGGCGACGGCGCCGATCCTGCGGATGACGATGGCCTCCTCGCTCTCGACCCGGCAGTCGGCGATGGTCAGCCGACTGATGCGGCGCCTGCGCGACGGCGCGATCACGATCGAGACAGCACTGGGATCGGAGCAGGCGCGGATCAGGGCCGCCGTGATGCGGATGCCGCTGCTGCGGTGGACGATCGGCAACGCGCTGCTCTCCGGCGGTCTCGCCATGCTGTTCCGCTGCCCCTGGTGGGCGGTGCTCGTCGCGGCGGCCGTCGGCGCGCTCACGGGCGCCGTGGCGATCATCCTGCGCGGCATCCGACCGGCAGCGGCCATCGCACCGTTCCTCATCGCGCTGCTCTCCACGGTGCTGGTGAGCGAGGCCGCTGCCGTGCTGGGATACACCGCGGTGCCGCTCTTCGCCGTCTGCGCACCGATCGCGCTTCTCGTTCCCGGGGCGATGATCACCAACGCCCTGCTGGAGCTCACCGCCGCAGACGTGGTGACGGGCGCCTCACGCCTCGTCTACGGTCTCGTGCAGCTGGGCTTCATGGTCGGGGGCATCGCCGCGGGCAGCGCGTGGATCGGCCTGGAGATCGATCAGGACTCCGTGCTGCTGCTCACCGACGTCACCGGCGTGGTCAGCATCGCACCGTCCTGGGCCGCGCTGCCTCCGATCGCGTTCGGATGGGTGGGCGTCGCCGCGGTGGCGATCGGCATCAGCCTGGCGTTCGGGGCGGGGTACCGCCTCACCGCCGTGAGCGTCGTGGCCATGGGCATCGCGTACTCGCTGCTGTTCGCCCTGGCGCCGTTCTGGGGCAGCACGATCGCGACCGGCGCGACGGCGGCGGTGCTGTTCGTGCTCGCCCGCCTCATCGAGCGCTCCAGCCTGGCGATCCCCGCGACCATCACCTTCCAGCCCGCGTTCCTTCTGCTCGTGCCTGGCACGGTCGGGCTCGTCGCCCTCGCGTCGTTCGACGGGGGAGCGGTGATGGCGGCCCCTGCCGTGTTCGCGAGCCTCTGCGTCGGCATCAAGATCGGCTCGATCATCGTCGACACCCACTGGTGGCGCCTGCGGCTGGGTCGGCGGGAAGCCGCCTGACCGCCGTTCGAGCGTGCGGGAATGCGAAGAAGGCCCCGCCGATCGGCGGGGCCTTCTTCGTGTCTGACGCGGAGATCAGCGCGCGGCGCCCTTCAGGGACACCGAGATCTGACCGGCCGGGTCGGAGATGATGCACTGGATGACGCGGTCGTTGTACTCGTTCCACGTGTCCTCGGTCGGCGTCAGCGGGTAGACGTTGAGCGTGGAGTCGTTGAACGCGATGCCGACGAAGTTGGTGAAGCCCTCACCGGTGCACTGCTCCTCGGACGCCGCGTTGATGGCCTCCTCAGAGTACTCGCCGTCGGGCATCGTGTAGTCGAAGTAGACCTCTTCGTCGTGAGGCTCGGTGCAGGGCACGACGTCGGCGTCGGACACGAGGCCCGACCCGCTGGCCATCTTGCAGTCGCCGACCTTGAGCGAGAAGATGCCGATGTTCGCGCTCTCGGTGACCTGACCGGTCTCCTCGTCGCGGTTGGCGTCGCCCGAGCCCCCGCCCAGGATGCCGTTCAGTGCGCTACAGCCCGTCAGTGCGATGGACAGTGCAGCCGCCGAGCCGACGAGTGCAAGTGCGCGTCGCGTGCGCAGCTTCATCATGATGATTACCCCTCCAGAATCCTTGGTGCGCGGACCAATAACAGATCCGCCTAGGAAACGCTATCCATCGGAATTCTGTGACGCAACTCGACAGAGTCTATGCGCTGGCTGATAGTTCAGCCTTCGAGGTCGTCGACGCCGGGCATCCAACTCGCCCCGGGGCGTCCCCATCCGCGCTTGCGGGCGATCTTCTGCGCGGTCTTCCAATCGCCGTCCGACAGGCGATCGACGTAGAGGATGCCGTCGAGGTGATCGAACTCGTGCTGCATGATGCGCGCGCGCCATCCGTCGACCGCGATCGAGACCGGCTCGCCGTCGAGGTCGGTGCCGGTGACCTGCACGCGCTCCGAGCGGCGCAGCGGGAACCGCTCGCCGGGGAACGACAGGCAGCCCTCCGACTCGAGGTCGGGGTCGGGGTCGCCCGGCTCCAGCGGGATCATCCACAGCTCAGGATTGATCAGCACCCCCCGCCACGGACGCTCGTCGTCGTCGACGTACGAGTAGGTGTAGATGCGCAGCGGCACTCCCACCTGGGGCGCCGCGAGACCGACGCCGGGGGCCGTGTCCATCGTCTCGTACATGTCGGCGACGAGCGTGCGGATCTCGTCGGTGATCTCCTCGACGGGCGATGCGGGGGAGTGCAGGACGGGATCGCCCATGATGCGAATCGGAAGTACGGCCACGCCACAACCCTACTGCGCGCTGGTGGCCAGGTAGGGTCGTAGGGTGAGCTTCTCCGTATGGATGACCGGGTCGGATGTCGGCGACCAGCTCGTCGGCGTCTTCCAGAACCCGCGACTCCTGCTCGGCATCCCCCTCGCCCTCGCCGGCGCCGTCTTCATGTCGCTCGGGGCGCAGTACCAGCACCGCGGAGTGGAGAAGGTGGAGCGCCTGAGCGGGGCCGACGGTGCGACAGGACTGAGCTTCGACCAGCTCCGCCGTCTGCTCATGCGGCCGTCGTGGATCGCGGGCACGCTGATGCTGGGACTCGCGATCATCTGCCAGCTCGCCGCGCTCGCCCAGGCGCCGCTCATCGTGGTGCAGCCTCTCGGCGCGATCGCCCTCGTGATGACCACGCTCCTGAACGCGCGGGTGTCTGGGCACTCCCCGACGAGGCAGTCGATCACGGCGATCGCATGCTGCGTCGGCGGCATCTTCCTCTTCGTCTCGTTCGCGGCCCTGTTCGCCACCGAGAAGAAGATCACCGACATCGAGCTTTTCACGATCCTCGCGATCCTGCTCGTCGTGATCATCGTGCTCGGCGCCTGCTGGCTGATCCTGCGCCGCCGCATGCGCGCCCTCTTCTACGTCATCGGCGCCGGCATCCTCTACGGCTTCGTCGCCACCCTCGCCAAGGCTGTCATCAACCGCATCGAGGCGGGCAACTTCGAGTGGATCACGCTCGTGTGCCTCATCGCGCTCGTCGCCGCAGGCGCGGTCGGCGCGTACTTCGTGCAGACCGCCTACAGCTCGGGCCCGCCCGACCTCGTGATCGCCGGGCTCACCGTCGTCGACCCGCTGATCGCCGTGCTCATCGGCATGGTGGTGCTCGGCGAGGCCGCAGCCGCGCCGGGCTGGGTGCTCGTGATCTTCGGGGTCGCCGGTGCGGTCGCCGTCTGGGGAGTCGTCGGACTCGCCCGCTATCACCCGCAGGTTCTCAGCGAGAGCCAGGAGTTGGGGATCACACGCGGAAGCGACGCCGCTCCGACGACCGAGGACCCCCGGTAGGCGATCAGTAAGACGGATCGATGAGGTCGTGTGAGACCTCGGACGCCGCGGCCTCGTCGACGAAGAACACCGTGCGCTTGCGCCCCTTGGCCCCGGCCGCCGGCACGCTGGTGTAGCTCGCGCCCGCGAGCGCGAGGCCGAGCGCCGATGCCTTGTCGGCGCCGGTGAGCACGAGCCAGACGCGCTTCGAGGAGTTGAGCACCGGCCGCGTCAGCGTGACGCGCTCCGGCGGCGGCTTGGGGGAGTCGCGCACGGGGAGAGCGGCGGCATCCGTCACCGTCACCTCCGCACGATCGGGGAAGAGCGAGGCGATGTGCCCGTCGGGCCCGACGCCGAGGAAGCAGACCGCGAAGGACGGCCACGGATGATCGTCTGTGCCGTACCGGGCGAGCTCCGCGGCATACTCCTGGGCGGCCTGATCGAGGCCCATGCCGCTGTCGGAGCCGGCGACCTCGTGGATGTTCTCGGCGGGGACCGCGATGTGGTCGAGCAGCGCGTGCCGAGACTGCAGGGCGTTGCGGTCGGCGTCGCCGCGGGGCACGAAGCGCTCGTCGCCCCACCAGAAGTGCACGAGCGACCAATCGATGTCCTGGGACCTGGGGTCCTCGGCCGTCGCCTTCAACACGGCACCGCCCATAGAACCGCCGGTGAGGGCGATGTGGGCGATGCGGCCGTTGCGCGTGCGTGCCTTCAGCCTGGTGAGGAACCGGTCTGCGACCCGCGCCGCGAGTGCGGCCGGAGTGGACTCAACGACGACCCGCTTCTCTGCGGATGCTGTCTGCGTCGACATCATGCTCCTGTCTCGGGCGGACCCAGCTTCTCCCAGCCCTCGGTGATGACTCGACCGTACAGGACATCGGGGTCGAGCCGTCGCAGCTCCTCGGCGAGGCATTCGCGCAGCGTACGCCGCGGCAGGTGCAGATCGTGGTCGGGCTGATCCGGCTGCGTGAGCACGGCGACGCCCGGCGCAGGGCGCTCGAGCAGGATGTCGCCGGAGGCGCGGGTCAGACGCACCGACTTGATGCCCTCCTGCCAGTGCTCGGGGTCCTCGTACGACCAGCGCACCGGCACGTCGAGCGCCATCTGCAGCCAGGCGGCGAGCAGCGCGGTGGAGGGAGACGCGGCCGCGCCTCGCACCTCGACCGCGGTGACCTCTTCGAACGGCGGCTGGTCGAGCACGGCGGCCAGCTGCTCGCGCCAGTGCGTGAGCCGCGTCCAGGCCAGGTCCGTGTCGCCGGGGGCGTGCGTGCGCCCGAGCAGGGCCAGGCGGTCGCGCACGTCGGGCGAGGTCGCGGCGTCGGTGATGCGGCGCTGTGCGATGCGGCCCAGAGGCGAGGTCGCGGGAGAGGTCGGAGCCTCTTCCGGCCACCAGGCGACCACGGGCGCATCGGGCAGCAGCAGGCCCGTGAGGAGGCTCTCCTCGTTGCTGGCGGCCGCACCGTAGGCGCGGAGCACGACGACTTCGCTGGCGCCCGCGTCGCCGCCGACGCGGATCTGCGCGTCGAGGCGGGCCTCGCCGTCTCCGGTGGTGAGCACGATCACCCGCATCGGGTGCTCGCGGGAGGCGTCGTTCGCCGCGTCGATCGCGTCCTCGGCCACGCCGTTGCGCGCCGAGATGACGAGGGTGAGCACGCGGCCGAGGGCGACGACGCCGCCCTCCTCGCGTGCTTTGACGAGGTTCTTCGCGACCTGGCTGACGGTCGTGTCGGGAAGGTCGATGATCACGGGCGTCTCCAGACTCGTCCGTCGCGGGCCAGCAGGTCGTCGGCGGACGTCGGCCCCCAGGAACCGGGGGCGTACTGCTCGACGGGGCCGCCCTCCGCGGCCCAGTACTTCTCCACGGGGTCGAGGATCTTCCAGGAGAGCTCGACCTCCTCGTGGCGGGGGAAGAGGGGCGGGTCGCCGAGGAGCACGTCGAGGATGAGGCGCTCGTAGGCTTCGGGGCTCGCCTCGGTGAACGCGTGGCCGTAGCCGAAGTCCATGGTCACGTCGCGCACGTTGGTGCCGTTGCCGGGAACCTTGGACCCGAAGCGGATGGTGACGCCCTCGTCGGGCTGCACGCGGATCACCAGGGCGTTCTGCCCCAGCTCCGACGCGTTCGAGCGGCCGAACAGATGCTCGGGGGCGCGCTTGAAGACGACGGCGACCTCGGTCACCCGGCGGCCGAGGCGCTTGCCGGTGCGGAGGTAGAACGGCACGCCGGCCCAGCGGCGGGTGTCGATCTCGAGCTTGATCGCCGCGTAGGTCTCCGTGGCGGAGTGCGGGTCCATGCCCTCCTCGTCGAGGAAGCCGGTGACCTGCTCCCCGCCCTGCCATCCGCCGGCATACTGCCCCCGCGCGGTGGCGAGGGAGAGGTCGTCCGGCACGTGCACGGCCGCGAGCACCTTCTCCTTCTCGGCGCGGAGGTGCTCGGCCGAGAGGCTGATCGGCTCCTCCATCGCGGTGAGGGCGAGCAACTGCAGCAGGTGGTTCTGGATGACGTCGCGTGCGGCTCCGACGCCGTCGTAGTATCCCGCGCGGCCTCCGACGCCGATGTCCTCGGCCATCGTGATCTGCACGTGGTCGACGTAGTTGCGGTTCCAGATCGGCTCGTAGAGCTCGTTCGCGAAGCGCAGGGCCAGGATGTTCTGGACCGTCTCCTTGCCGAGGTAGTGGTCGATGCGGAAGATCGAGTCCGCCGAGAACGCCACCTCCAGCGCCGCGTTCAGCTCGCGGGCCGACTCCAGGTCATGACCGAACGGCTTCTCGATGACGACTCGACGCCAGTGGTCGTCGCCGTCGTCGTCGCCGACCAGTCCGGACTCCTTGAGCTGACGGGCGACCACGGGGAAGGCCTTCGGCGGGATCGACAGGTAGAACGCGTGGTTGCCCATGGTGCCGCGTTCCACGTCGAGACGGTCGACGGTCGCACGCAGACGGGCGAACGCCTCGGGGTCGTCGAACTCGCCGGAGACGAAGCGGATGCCCTGCAGGAGCTGCTGCCAGGTCTCCTCACGGAACGGTGTGCGAGCGTGCTGCTTGACCGCGTCGTACACGACCTGCGCGAAGTCCTGATCCTCCCAGTCGCGTCGGGCGAAGCCCACCAGCGCGAACCCGGGCGGCAGCAGGCCGCGGTTGGCCAGGTCGTACACGGCCGGCATGAGCTTCTTGCGCGACAGGTCTCCCGTGACGCCGAAGATCACGAGGGCGCTCGGCCCCGCGATCCGGTTGAGTCGACGGTCGTCGGGGTCACGCAGCGGGTTGTGTCCGCGCGAGATGGGAACAGACATCGGTGGGGGGATCTCCTGCTGTTACTTCTGGGCTGCTTCGAAAAGGGTGAGCACGTCGGCCGACGAGTCGGTGATCGTCAGGGTGACGACCGGGCGTCCGTGCTCGGCGAGCACTCCGGCGTCGCCGGCGGCCTGGGCCTGGATGAGCTGTCCGAACGTGAAGGGGCGCTCGGGGATCTCCAGGTCGACGTCTGTGCGCTCGAGGATCTGCACGAACACACCCTGTGCCGGACCGCCCTTGTGGTACTGGCCGGTCGAGTGCAGGAATCGCGGGCCCCAGCCGAACGTGGTCGGCCGCCCGGAGTCCGCGGCGACGAGCTCGCGGAGGCCTTGCAGCTGCGGCAGGTCGAGGCGGTTCACGTACGCCTGGATGGCGACGTACCCATCGTCGGCGAGTCGGGCCCAGAGCGCGTCGAGCACGCCCTCGACCGTCCCGGATGCCGCGAGGGTGGGGTCGGAGACCCGTACCTCCACGCCGTCCTCCACGAAGACCGGTGCCGTGGGCTCCGGGCGCGCATCGAGGAGGCCGCGAGCCGCGACCTTGGCCGACTCGACGTCGGGCTGGTCGAACGGGTTGATGCCCAGCAGGTACCCGGCGATCGCGGTGGCGTACTCCCACACGATGAACTGGGCGCCGAGCGTGCCGGAGACGAGGATCTCGCCCTGGTGACGCTCACGCAGGTGGAACTCGTCGGCGTCGTCGACCAGGCGCACGACTTGCAGGTCGGCAGGCACGTCGTCGAGCTCGGGCGAGACGGGAAGCAGGACGACGGGCAGGATGCCGGTGCCCTGCTTGCCGGTGGACTCGGCGATGAGCTGCTCGATCCAGTCGGGCAGGCCCTTGATATGCGTACCGTCGGTGATCAGCCCGAGCTTGTCCTTGCGCGGGTTCGTCGCGGCGATCGCGGCGGCGAGGCGCAGCGCCGGGTTCTCGGCCGAGTCGACGGCGACTTCGAGCAGCGATGCCTCCGCCTCGTCGAGGAGCTCGTCGATGTCGACGCCGGCGAGGCCGGCGGGTACGAGTCCGAATGCGGTCAGCGCGGAGTAGCGGCCGCCCACGTTCGGGTCGGCGTTGAACACGCGGTAGCCGGCGTCCCTGGCGGAGGCGTCGAGCGGCGAGTCGGGATCGGTGACGACGACGATCCGCTCGGCGGGGTCGATGCCGAGGTCGCGGAACGCCGCCTCGAACGTGCGCCGCTGCGAGTCGGTCTCCACGGTCGATCCCGACTTGGAGGACACGACGAGCACGGCGTGTTCGAGGTCGTCGTCGAGGGCGGCCAGCACCTGACCGGGAGCGGTCGAGTCGAGGATCGTGAGTTCGACGCCCGCGGTCTGCGAGATGACCTCGGGGGCGAGCGAGGAGCCGCCCATACCGGCCAGCACGACCCGGGTGACGCCCTTCGCGTGCAGCGCGGCACGCAGCTCGACGATCTCCGCCACCAGGGGACGGGAGATCGACACCGCCTCGACCCAGCCGAGGCGGACGCCCGCCTCGGCTGCGGCATCCGGACCCCACAGCTCGGCGTCGCCGCCGGTGATGCGAGAGGCGACCAGATCGTGGACGAGAGCGGGGACCGTCTCGTCGATCGCGGCCTTGGCGGCGCCCGATGCGTGCAGGGCGAATGTCATCGCTGGGCGTCCAGGCCCTCTGCGACCTGGGTGAGCAGGTCGTGCCAGGAGTCGATGAACTTCGCGACGCCCTCGTCCTCGAGCACCTGGGTGACGTCGGCGAAGTCGATGCCGACCTCGGCGAGTCCGGCGAAGACCGCGTGGGCCTCCTCGTAGCCGCCGGTGATGGTGTCGCCGGTGACGACGCCGTGATCGAAGGTCGCCTCGAGGGTCTTCTCCGGCATCGTGTTGACGACGCCCTTCGCGACGAGCTCGGTGACGTAGAGGGTGTCAGGCAGGGCCGGATCCTTGACACCGGTCGAGGCCCAGAGCGGACGCTGCAGGTTGGCGCCTGCGGCGAGGAGCGCCTGTGCGCGGTCGCCGGCGAACGTCTTCTCGTACAGCTCGTAGGCGAGTCGCGCGTTGGCGAGGCCCGCCTTGCTCTTGAGCGCCTCAGCGGCGTCGGTGCCGATCGCGGCGAGGCGCTTGTCGGTCTCGGTGTCGACGCGCGACACGAAGAACGAGGCGACGGACTGGATCGTGGAGAGGTCGATGCCTGCGGCCTTCGCGGTCTCCAGACCGGTGAGGTACGCGTCGATGACCTCGGCGTAGCGCTCCAGGCTGAAGATCAGCGTGACGTTGACGCTGATGCCCGCGCCGATCGCCTCGGCGATCGCCGGCAGGCCCGCCTTGGTGGCGGGGATCTTGACGAGCAGGTTCGGGCGGTCGACCTTGGCCCACAGCTCCTTGGCCTGGGCCACGGTTCCTGCGGTGTCGTGCGCGAGGTCGGGGGAGACCTCGATCGAGACGCGGCCGTCGACGTGACCGGACGCCTCCCACACCGGGCGGAACACGTCGAGCGCGGCGGCGACGTCCTGCGTGGTCGCGGCGAAGACGGCCTGCTCGGCGGTCGCACCCGCGGCGGCGAGCTCCGACACCTGCGCGTCGTAGGACGTGTCGTCGGGGTTCGTGATCGCGTTCGCGAAGATCGTCGGGTTCGTGGTCACGCCGGTGACGTTGCGGGTGTCGATGAGCTCCTGCAGGTTGCCCGACGAGATGCGGGTGCGCGAGAGGTCGTCGAGCCAGATGCTGACGCCGGCGTCGTGGAGCTGGGAGGTGGGGGTGCTCATGCGTTCTCCTTGAGGGTCTCGCGCGCCGCCTCGACGACGGCCTCGGTGGTGATACCGAACTTCTCGAACAGGGTCTTGTAGTCGGCGGAGGCGCCGAAGTGGTCGATGCCGACCGAGCGTCCGCGGTCGCCGACGATGCCGCGCCACGAGAGCACGGAGCCCGCCTCGACCGACACCCGTGCGGTGACGGCCTTCGGGAGCACGGACTCGCGGTACTCCTCGTCCTGCTCGTCGAACCACTCGAGCGACGGGGCGGACACGACGCGCACGTTGACGCCCTCGGCGGCGAGTGCCGCGCGTGCGTCGACCGCGAGCTGCACCTCGGAGCCGGTGGCGACGATGATCACGTCCGGCGTGCCGTTCGGGGCCTCGGCGAGCACGTAGGCGCCCTTCGAGACGTTGTCCGCGGAGGCGAAGGTCTCGCCGGATGCTGCGCCGTCGCCGCGCTCGAACACGGGGATGTTCTGACGGGTGAGTGCGATACCGGCGGGGCCGCCGTGGCGGCGCAGGATCTCCAGCCAGGCGGCGGAGGTCTCGTTGGCGTCGGCCGGGCGCACGAGCGTGAAGTTCGGGATGGCGCGCAGCGTCGCGAGCTGCTCGATCGGCTGATGCGTGGGGCCGTCCTCGCCGAGGGCGACGGAGTCGTGCGTCCAGACGAAGATGCTGGGCACGTTCATCAGCGCGGCCAGACGCACCGGCGGGCGCATGTAGTCGCTGAAGATGAGGAATGTGCCGCCGAACGCGCGGGTCGGCCCATGCAGCACGATGCCGTTGACGATCGCACCCATCGCGTGCTCGCGGATGCCGAAGTGCAGCACGCGGCCGTACTCGGAACCGGACCACTCGTGGGTCGACCACTCGGCGGGGATGAAGGACTTCGCGTCCTTGATCGTCGTGAGGTTCGACTCGGCGAGGTCGGCGGAGCCACCCCACAGCTCGGGGAGCTCAGCGGCGAGGGCGTTGATGACCTGGCCGGAGGCCGCGCGGGTCGACACGTCCTTGCCGGCCTCGAACGTCGGGAGAGCCGAGGCGATGCCCTCGGGGAGCTCGTGCGCCTCGAGGCGGTCGAGCAGCGCCTTGCGCTCGGGGTTCGCTGCAGCCCAGGCGTCGAAGGAACGCTGCCACTCGGCGCGCACCTCTGCGGAGCGGGCGCCGAGCTGGCGGGTATGCGCGATCACGTCGTCGGCGACCGCGAAGTGCTCCTCGGGGTCGAAGCCGAGGACCTTCTTGGTGGCGGCGAGCTCGTCGGCGCCGAGCGCCGAGCCGTGGATCTTGCCGGAGTTCTGCTTGCCGGGCGACGGCCAGCCGATGATCGTGCGCAGGATGATGAGCGACGGCTTGGAGGTCTCGGCCTTGGCGGCCTCGATCGCGGAGTACAGCTCGGCGACGTCCTCGACGTACTGGCCGGTCTTCTTCCAGTCGACGACCTGCACCTGCCAGCCGTAGGACTCGTAGCGCTTCGCCACGTCCTCGGTGAAGGCGACGTTCGTGTCGTCCTCGATGGAGATCTGGTTGGAGTCGTAGATGGCGATGAGGTTGCCGAGCTCCTGGTGCCCGGCGAGGCTCGACGCCTCGCTCG
>JAGIAK010000051.1:19373-31692 GCA_017744855.1 Microbacterium sp. | reverse complement strand
GTTACACGGTGCTCCGATTCGACTATCACCAGGTGTTTTTCCAGCCCGAGCTCGTGCAGGAGATCGTGCGCACGGCCATCGCGCAGGGACTGCACCGGGCATGAGCGCATCCTACCCGCCTCACTCGTCGCGAGAACAGGAAGACCGCTCGAGATCAGGACGCTGCACAGCATCCGTCCTGTTCTCGAGCGGTCTTCCTGATCTCGGCAGCTGCTCAACCGATCGCGGCCCTCCGCGACACGAGCAGCGGCTCCGGGACTCAGCCGAAGAGCGCAGCGGCCTCGTCGTAGCGCTCGCGGGGCACCGTGTTGAGCTCGCCGAGCGCCTCGGCGAACGGCACCTTGACGATGTCGGTGCCGCGCAGGGCGACCATCTTGCCCCAGGACCGCGTGATGAGCGCGTCTGCCGCGTGCAGGCCGAGGCGCGTCGCGAGCACCCGGTCGAAGCCGGAGGGCGAGCCGCCGCGCTGGATGTGCCCCAGCACGGTCGAGCGGGTCTCGATCCCGGTGATGCGCTCGATCTCGGGCGCGAGGACTTCGCTGATGCCGCCGAGACGCGGGCGGTTGAACGCGTCGAGACCCTTGTCGCTGTAGGCCTCGTCCATGCCCGTGAGCGTGAAGCCCTCCGACACGACGACAAGCGGGGCGCGACCGCGGTCGAACGCGCTCGTGACGAGCGCGCAGATCTCGTCGATCGACATGGGCACCTCGGGGATGCACACGACGTGCGCGCCGGAGGCCATGCCGGCATGCAGGGCGATCCACCCGACGTGACGGCCCATGACCTCGGCCACCATGCAGCGCTGGTGCGAGTCGCCGGTCGTGCGCAGACGGTCCATGGCGTCGGTCGCGATGTTCACCGCTGTATCGAAGCCGAAGGAGTAATCGGTGGCGCGCAGGTCGTTGTCGATCGTCTTGGGCACGCCGATCACGTTGATGCCGTCGCCGGCGAGGCGGTTGGCCGCGGCCAGAGTGCCCTCGCCGCCGATCGCGACGATCCCGTCGATGTTGTGCTTGGCGAGCGTCTTGGCGATGTTCTCCGCGCCGCCGCGGGGGCCCTCATAGGGGTTGGTGCGGCTGGTGCCGAGGATGGTGCCGCCGACCTTCGACAGTCCCTTGACCTCGTGACGTGTGAGCGGGAAGAAGTCGCCGTCGACCACGCCGCGCCATCCGTCACGGATGCCGACGAACTCGAGGTCGTACGTGGTGGTGCCCTTGAGCACGATGCCGCGGATGACCGCGTTGAGTCCGGGGCAGTCGCCGCCGCTCGTCAGGATGCCGATCTTCATGCTGCTGCCTTCAGACGTTCGGGAAAGGGGGATCAGGCGACGCTGCCTGCGATCGACACTAGCGGCAGGCAGCGGGCCGACGCCATTCCAGGCGACGAAAACAGGCAATCTTGACGCCGATCAGAGACGATTCGGGAGAAATTCCGAGAATCGCTCGAATGGCGAACGAAAGGACGCCAAGAATCATGATTCTTAACGCCCTTTCGTCACGCGGCGCCGAGCGCCTCGCGCAGCAGATGCATAAGGGCGCCCAGCTGCACCGGCTCGGCGGCCGCATCGTCGACGGCCTCGCCGTCGAGTGCACGGGCCGCGAGACCCTGCTTCTGATCGATGAGCTCCGCGATCTTCGTATCGATCGTATGGGCGGCGATGATACGCCAGGCGGTGACCGGCTCGTCCTGGCCGATGCGGTGCACGCGGTCGATCGCCTGCGTCTGCTCGGCGGCCGTCCACGACAGCTCGGCGAGCACGACGTTCGACGCCGCCTGCATGTTCAGGCCGACGCCGGCGGCGGTGAGCGAGCAGACCGCGATGCCGACACCGGGGTCGCCGTTGAAGTCGTCGATCGCCTGCTGGCGCGCGGTCGAGGTCTGGTCACCGCGGATCGAGACCGCACGGATGCCGGCGGACGCGAAGTGCGCCTCCGCCTGATCCATCACATCGATGTGCTTCGCGAAGAACACGACCTTGCCGACCGAGCGCTGCAGCTGCGCGGCGTAGTCCGCCGCGAGCTGCGCCTTGGCCTGACCGATGCGGCGCACCATCGTGAAGACGTTGTCTCCCCCGGTGCCGGCGGCCTTCGACTCCTCCAGCTCGTTCTGCGCGACCAGACGCACGATGTCGTCGTCGATCTCGCCGGGCGCGAGGCCGCGGTCTCCGCGGGCCTCGATGATGCGCCGGTAGCGGGCGGCGAGGCGTTCGCCCAGCTCGCGCTCGGCCTGACGGATGCTGCGGCCGAACTCGTCGTCGAGCTGCACCGGCAGGTCGGCGATGAGCTTGTCCGGCAGGTCAGCGGCGACGTCCTTCTTCTTGCGTCGCACGATCCCCATCGAGATCACGGCGTCGCGCGCCTCGGGGTAGAAGGCCTTGTCGGCCGGGGTGAAGCCCGTCGCGTCGAGCTTCTCCATGAGCTCGGGGCCCGGCTTCTCTCCCGTCGTCCACCCGAGGAACCGCCAGATCGCGTCGAAGTCCTCGACATCGTTGATCAGCGGGGTACCGGTGAGGGCGAGCATCAGCGGATTGCCACCCGGGGTGCGCTCACGCACGCGGGCCGCGAGGGAGAGCACGTTCTGCGACCGCTGCGAGGAGAGGTTCTTGATGAAGTGCGCCTCGTCGACGACCATGCCGCGCAGGCCGATCGATGCGAGCCACGACAGGTGCCTGTCGAGGATCTCGTAGTTGACGATGAAGATGTCGGCGAACGCGTCGATGTCGCCGCCATCACCCTGGATGACCGTCGCGCGGCGCTGCGGAGTCCACCGCTCGACCTCGCGCGCCCAGTTCATCTTCACGACGTTCGGCACAACGGCGAGCAGCGGGTACGCCCCGGCGACCGAGGCAGCCAGCACCGACTGCGCGGTCTTGCCGAGCCCAGGCTCGTCGGCGAGGAGGAAGCTGCGGTGGCCCTCGCGCACCGCCTCGAGGAAGCGCGACTGGTGCACCATGACCTCGAGGCCCTTCGGCGACACGTGGTCGAACTCGGGCGCGGGCGGCAGCTCCATGCTGGCCGCGGACCCGCCGGCCCCGGTCTCGAACGCCTTGTACAGCGGGCCCATCAGCTCCCAGCCGTCGAGGCGACGACGGGGCGTGGTGGTGACGCGCGGCGTGAGGTCGGGCGCGAGGAACGGATTGGCGAGCTGCCTGGCCTCCACCGACGGCGGGGTCACCTGGCGCTCGGCGATCGCCGCCGGCACGACGGGGGCCCGCACGGGGGCGACGTCGGCGATGATGAGCTCCTCGGGCGCCAGCTCGGCTCCCGACTCGAGGAGCCAGTCGCGACGCATGCGCTTGGCCACGGGCGAGGTGGCCTGGTCGGCCTCCAGCAGCTGGATCAGCGACGTGTCTCGCGCCGCGGTCTTGGCGAGGATCGTCGCCACGCCGTCGAGGCGCTTGAGCAGCTCGGCGCGTGCGGCGTCGCCGAGCGCGGCATCGGCCTTGACCCTCGCACGCTCCTCGCGCACGAGGAAGGCGATCACCTGGAACTTGACCCGGTTCGTCGGGCCGAGCTTGCCGCGCTGCGACTTCGCCTCGATTTCGCGCACCTTGCGCGCGAGGATCGGGATGAGGGGTGCCTCATCGTCGCGACGGGACGTCTTCTTGCGCCGTGTGGCGGCGGTTGCCGTGGTCGGCATGCTCCTCCTGAGCGTGAAGGGCGGACGCTCGTGAGCGTCAGCGCCGTTCTGTGTGTCCGCGTGTGGGTGAACCAGGACCGTACGAACAGTAGATCTGATCTCCGACGATGCGCGAAGGACGCGCGAGGATCATCGACTATCGAGCGTAAGTCTACGCCATGCGGGTCACGCCTGGGCGGCGAGGACACGCGCAGCATCCTCGACATCCTGCGCCATCTGCTGCATGAGCTTCTCGATGCCTTCGAAGGCGACCATGCCACGCAGCCTCTCCACGAACTCGACGGTGACGTCGTGCCCGTACAGATCCAACTCCGTCTCGCCGATCACGTGGGCCTCGACCTGGCGCACTAGCACGTCGTCGAACGTCGGGTTGGTGCCGACCGAGATCGCGGAGCGGTGGCGGATGCCGGTGTCGTGGTCGACGAGCCAGCCCGCGTACACGCCGTCCGCAGGCACGAACGAGTCGACGGCTGCCGAGAGGTTCGCGGTCGGGAAGCCCAGCTCCCGTCCGCGCTTGAGCCCGTGCACCACCTCGCCGCGCACGTCGACGTTGCGACCGAGTGCTTCCGCCGCCGTGGTCACGTCGCCCTCGATGAGGAGCTCACGGATCCACGTCGAGGACACGCGGCGACCGGATCCCGCGAGGTACACGTCGTCGACGACCTCGACGGTGAAGCCGAGCTGCGGCCCCATCGCGCGCAACAGGTCTGGGGTGCCCGCTCCCCCATGACCGAACCGGAAGTCCTCGCCGACGAGGACGGTCGACACCCCGAGGGCGCCGACGAGGATCTCGGCGACGAAGTCCTCCGCGCTGCGAGCCGCCATCTGCTCGTCGAACGTCAGCACGAGTGCGGCGTCGAGTCCGAGCCCGCTGAGCAGCTCCAGCTTGCGTTCGACGGTCACCACGTTCTCCGGGCAGCGATCGGGACGGAGTACGGCGAGGGGGTTGCGGTCGAACGTGACGACGACGGCACGAGCTCCCGACTCGGCGGCTGTCTCCTCGAGACGGCGGATGACGGCCCTGTGCCCGGCGTGCACGCCGTCGAACTTGCCGATCGCGACGACCGACGGGCCGAACCCGGCGGGCACCTCTGCGGGATCGCGGAACACGATCATGCGGTCGCCTCCGCGCTCTGCGGCAGGACCGCGGACGGACGGTGCGTGCGCAGCCACCAGATCCCGAACACGGGGAGCACCAGCGGGATGAAGAGGTAGCCGCGCCCGAACAGCGACCAGACGGTCTCGTGCTGGAAGAGATCGGGAAGCAGGACGCTGAGCAGTCCGACCACCAGCACGCCGGTGAGCTCGAACACGATCGCGACCCAGGCCACGGTGTACCACCCGCGACGGCGAGCGAGCACGAGAGCGAGGGTGGCGAGGATGTACACGACCGCGGCGAGGGCGGACAGCGAGTACGCCAGCGGGGCCTCGTCGAATCGGCGGACGATCTGCACGAAGCTGCGCCCGGTGGCAGCCAGCGCCATGACCGCGTAGACGACGACGAGGACACGGCCGATGCCGGTCATGCGAGAGGAGGGGACGGTGCTCATAGCTCCGTCCATCCTACTTGCGACTCGCGGGCTGCGGCTGCGCCGTCAAGCGACCTGGACTGTCCAGATGACCTGCATGCGCCACAGCATGATGGCGATGGCGAGGGCGGCGACGCCGAGGATCACCGTGCTCCAACGGCTGCGCTCCATCAGCGCCCACAGGACGGCGCCGATCGGCAGCAGCACGGCGGAGACGAGGTAGACCCAGAACTCGAGCAGGTCGCCGGTGGGCGGGTTGCCCGTGAGGGGCGCGACGATCGCGGTGATCACCTGCACGACGAGCAGCACCTCGACCAGCGCGAGCGCGCCGACGGAGAAGTCGCTGGGGCGTCGTCCCGCCAGACCGAGCACGAGACAGAACAGACCGGCGGCGACGGCGACGGCGATCTGCAAGATCGTGAGCCACAGGATCATCGGGAGGCCTCCGGCATGTTCATCTCGCTCTTCAGATCGGCGCCGCGCTTCTCGACGATGCCGACCAGCTCGCCGCTCTCGTCGACGGCCGCGGCCACACGACCGACCAGGCGCGAGGCCTGACCGGCCAGACGCTTGCCGTGACGGAGGTCACGCGCGTCGTCGGCGGTCACAAGGAGCTCCTGCATCACCCGCGCCGCCGCGGCTGCCGGGGTCAGCAGCGGAGCGCCGTCGAGGGCGTCGATGCCGACGGCATCCGCGACGTCGAAGTCGCCGACCCGCGTGCGACGGAGCGCCGTGAGATGCCCGCCGACGCCGAGCGCGGCGCCGAGGTCGCGGGCGAGCGAGCGGATGTACGTTCCCGACGAGCAGTCCACGACGACGTCGAGATCGATCACGCCGTCACCGTCGCGACGGTCGAGCACGTCGAACCGCGAGACGGTGACCTCGCGCGCGGCGAGCACGACCTCCTCCCCCGCGCGCACGCGATCGTACGCGCGGCGCCCATCGACCTTGATCGCAGACACCGAGCTGGGCACCTGAGAGATGTCCCCGGTCAGGGCCAGGATGCCGTCGTCGATGCGGGAGGCGGGTATCGCCGCGACGTCGTCGGGAGCGGCCGTCGTGAGGATCTCGCCCTCGGCGTCATCGGTGCTGGTGCTCTGACCGAGACGGATCGTCGCCGTGTAGGTCTTGCCCGCGCCGACGATGTAGGTGAGCAACCTGGTCGCCCCCTCGATCCCGATCACGAGGAGGCCAGTGGCCATCGGGTCGAGCGTGCCGGCGTGACCGACCTTGCGCGTGCCGAACGCCCGTCGCGTGCGGGCGACGACGTCGTGACTGGTGAGCCCCGCGGGCTTGTCTACGAGGAGGATGCCGGGCAGGACCATCCCTCCAGCCTACGGGGCGGGCCGGATATCAGCCGCACACCTCGTAGGACGGCTCCGCACCGATCGTGACGACGACGTCCGATGCGGCGTCGAGTCCCTCGCGGTATTCGAAGAACACGTGCGCATCGCCCGTGCCTGCCAGCTTGATCCAGGTGCCTCCGCCGATCTGCGCCGTCCCCTGCTGTGCGTCGGGATACGCGGCGAGCACCTCGGCCTTGGTCGCGCCGACCCCGAGTCCTTCCGCGGTACGGGGTCCGTCGACGGTCACCGGCGCCTCGGCCGCGGTGTACACGGAGACCTCGCGGATCGGAGCGGTGTCGCTTTCAGTGCCGCGGACCATGTAGATCCCGTACGCGTTGTCCGCGGAACTCCACCACGCGGTCCACGCGCAGTTCGCGGTGTCGTTCTTCCAGTTGTCGGGCAGCGCGCCCAGCGTCGTCACCAGGTCGCCTCCGATCCGGATCGGGCCGACGCCCTCGTCCGTGATCGTCCAGGTCGTGGGGTCTGCGGGATCCACGCTCGACGTCGACGTCGGAGTCGGAGTCGGCGTCGGGGCCCCCGTCGCCGTCGGGTCCCCCGTCGGAGCCGGCTGGGACGTCGACGGCGTGCACCCCGCCAGCATCCCTGCTGCGATGACGATCGCGACCGCGGCCTTCCACGACCTCGTGCTCATGCTTCTTCCTCCGGTTCTGGACGAGTCGCCTAGGCTGTCGGGATGCCCCCGCACACGCCCTCTACCCCCGTAGTGGCTACGTCCTTGTCGGAATGGTATCGAGGGTCCGCACGCGACCTGCCGTGGCGAAGGTCTTCGTTTCATAACGAGTTCGGGGCGTGGGGCACGCTGGTCAGCGAGTTCATGCTGCAGCAGACACCGGTGAACCGGGTCATCCCGCATCTCGAGGCCTGGCTTGAGCGCTGGCCGACGCCGCCCGCCCTCGCCTCGGCGACTCCGGCGGAGGTGGTGCACCAGTGGGCGAACCTGGGTTATCCGCGCAGGGCCCTGTGGCTGCATCGCGCGGCGATCGAGATCACCGAGCGCCACGGCGGCGTCGTCCCCCGCGACGTCGACGCCCTGCTCGCCCTCTCCGGCATCGGCGACTACACCGCCCGTGCCGTCGCCGTGTTCGCCTACGGCGACCGACATCCCGTCGTCGACACCAACACGCGCCGCGTGCTCGCCCGCGCCGTGCAGGGTCTCGCGCAGCCGGCCCCGCCGTCACGACGCGACCTGGCCCTGATGGACTCGCTGCTCCCCGCATCCGATGCAGAGTCCGCGGTCGTCAACGCCGCGGCCATGGAGCTGGGAGCGACCGTGTGCACGTCTCGGGCGCCGCGCTGCGAGCGCTGCCCGCTTCTCGACGACTGTGCGTGGGTGGCCGCCGGACGCCCCGACACCGGCGACACCCGTCGGCGGCAGGCGTCCTTCGAGGGCTCCGACCGCCAGGCGCGCGGCGCCGTGCTGCGCACGCTCCGGGAGGCCGCACCCGGCGCGGTGCTCCTCAGCGGCGTGCTGATCGACTGGCCCGATCCGCAGCAGCGCGACAGGGCCATCGACTCGCTCATCGCGGACGGTCTCGCCGAAGCCGACGGCGAGATGCTCTCCCTTCCCGGCTAGCGGCTCCGCCCGGTGCGGTGGGCGAGCACGGTCAGCTCCACTCTGGTGCGCACGTCGAGCTTGGCGAACGCCCGACCGAGGTGCACCTCGACGGTGCGCACGGACACGTGGAGCGCGTCGCCGATGTCGCGGTTCGACGCGCCCCGTGCCGCCAGCATCGCCACGTCCAGCTCCCGCGCGGTGAGCACCGGCCCCCACACCGCACGGCAGATCGCGAGAGGGTCCGATCCTCCGGACACCGCGCCGGTCGGGCCGTCGAGCTCGGCGAGCCGGCGCGCCGTCGCGTCCGACCACGCCTGAGCGCCGGACTCGTCGAACAGGCTCATCGCCGCCCTGAAATGATCGCGCGCCGCGTCGACGTCCTCGCGGAGCGCGAGACGGATGCCGATCATCGACTCGATCCGGCCGCGGTCGAACGGCGAGACGACCGTGCGCGCCGCGTCGGCGACGGCATCGAGCTCGGCCCGCCAGAGCGGTCCCGACAGTGCGCCGATCCGGGCGCGGAGGCGCCGCGCCAGCCCGACTTCCGGTGGTTCGACGGCACGCGCGCGGACCTCCGCGCCGTCGCCGCCGACCTCCTCGAGTCCGGGGACGGTGAACGTCAGCCCCCTGCTCCCCCGTTCACGCCACAGCCGGATGACGGCCGATGCCTCGTCGACCGACCCGGCCAAGTACGCGCAGACGCCGCGATCGACCAGCCTCTCGACGCGTACGGCAGCGGGCAGCGCCGACGTGAGCGCGGCGGCGATCGGGCCTACGCGACCCTGCACCATCACATCGAGCCTGCGGGCGAGAACCACGCCGAGACCCGCGAAAGGCATCGCGACCGGACATGCGAGACTCGCTCGCTGCAGCCGCTCGCGTGCCGCCCAGACATCACCTCTCCAGGTCAGCAGCAGCGCCTCCAGCACCGCGCGGTACGCCTTCAGGAGCGGGCTGTGCTCGAATCCTGCGATGAACGCATCGGACTCGCCGAGCAGACCGGAGTCACCCGTCGCGAGGATGCGCAGACCGAGGTCGATGTCCCCGTCCACGGCAGCCCTCAGTGCCCGCAGCATCTCCCCGGTGTCAGCGTCGAAGCGCGCGTCGGGGTCGTGATCACCGACGAGCAGCCAGGCCAGAGACACGACGGGATCCCTGAGCTGCTGATCCGCGCCCACCCGTCCGCACGCCTCGCGCAGCGCGGCCAGCCACGCGCGCAGAGCAGCGCGATCACCCCTCTCAGCACACAGCACCGCAGCGAACGCGCAGGCGCGCGCCCAGGAGTACCAGTCCTCCCCGTCGTCGCACCCCTGCGGCCGCAGGGCCTCTGGCGCCACGTCCGGCACTGCCCCGTCCAGATGCGCTCGTGCGACCATCAGGGCGCTCAGCCCCTGCATCCGGTACCGCTGCGTGCCGTCGGGGAAGAGCGGCCCCAGCCGATCCACCGCTTCCGCCCCATACCCCGCGGCGACCGCCGACACCCCGGCGACGAGTCGGGCTTCGTCCCGCACGGCCCCGTGCGCGTGCGCGGCCGCCTCGTCGGCGAGCTCCCTGGCCCTGTCGGAATGCCCGGCCTCGGACAACAACCGAGCGATGCGGATCAGCTCGGGAGCGGCGACCGGATCCTTGCGGAACGACGCCCTGGCTCGATGCCAGCCCTCGCTGACGAGGTCGCCTCGCGCGCGGAAGACGGCGGCGAGCCTCCCGTGCACGGCCGCCTCGGTCAGGGGCTCCGTGGACGCGCGGATCCACACCGCGAGGGAGGGATCTGCGAAGGCCGCTCCGCCCGCGTGGAGTTCGAGATGCGCGCCGGCGCGGCTCCGCGCGATCTCCCCTGGCGTGCGCCCGTCGACGTCGAGCAGCGGGTCGAGGTCGTCTCGCAGCCGCAGGGCGACGGCGAGCAGGAGTTCCCGGTCACGCGGATCCAGCTGCAGCGACGCGTACCGCGCACGCGTCGACGGCGCGAGCGGGAGCGGCGACGGCAGCGACCGCAACCCCTTCCGCACGTCGGGGTCGAGCAGAGCGACGGTCTCTCTGATCGCCAGGCGATCGCCGCCGAGGCAGCTGTGGAGTCGCGCAAGCACGTGCGGAGCGCAGCTCACGCCGTCGACGAGAAGATCCGCGAGGTGCTCCCCCGCGGATTCCGTCGTCAGCACCCAATGATCGAGCGCGTCCGAGCCGTCGATGCCGACCCCCCAGCCTCGCGAGGACCTCCTCGCTCAGCCGAGGGTAGCAACCGATGGATCAGCGATCGTCGTCGGCGTCGTCCGCACGCAGATATGGGTCTGCATCGCCAGCATGGGATGCAGAAGACGCCAGTCGAGCGACCTCTGCATCGTGCTCCTGCGCCTGACGCAGGAGCGCCGAGATGTGGTCGGCGTTCTCCGGCAGGGCGTCGGGGATGAACTCCAGCGTGGGCACCAGCCGAGTGCTCAGCTGACGTCCGACCTCGCTGCGGAGCATCCCGGTCGCCGAGGCGAGTGCAGCGCCGCTGGAGATGCGCTCCTCCTCGGTGCCGAGCACGGTGTAGAACACCGAGGCGTGCTGGAGGTCTCCGCTGACGCGGACGTCGGTGATCGTGACGAACCCCAGACGCGGGTCGCGCAGCCCCTTCTCGAGCCGCTCGGCGAGGATCACGCGGATGCGATCCGCGAGACGAGCCTGTCGTTCACCAGCCATTGTTGTCTCCCTCTACGAAGCCTTCGGGCGCCCTCCGCCTCGCCGCACGGAGCGGGAGGAGAGGACGCCCAAAGGCTATCGAACTCGATCAGCCGCGAGGCTTCTCGACCATCTCGGTGGTCTCGATCTCGTCGCCGATCTGGATGTCGTTGTACTTGCCCAGGCCGATACCCGCCTCGTAGTCCGTGCGGACCTCGGTGACGTCGTCCTTGAAGCGGCGCAGCGACTCGATGGCGAGGCCATCGGCGATGACCACTCCGTCGCGGATGACGCGCGCCTTGGCGTTGCGCGTGATCGTCCCCGATCGCACGATGACACCGGCGATGTTGCCGAACTTCGAGGAGCGGAACACCTCGCGGATCTCGGCGACACCCGACTGGACCTCTTCGTACTCCGGCTTGAGCATGCCCTTGAGGGAGCTCTCGATCTCGTCGATCGCGTTGTAGATGACCGAGTAGAAGCGGATGTCCACGCCCTCGCGGGAGGCGCGCTCGCGCGCCTTCGTGTCGGGGCGGACGTTGAAGCCCACGATGATCGCGTTGTCGATCGTCGCCAGGTTCACGTCGGACTCGGTGATCGCACCCACGCCGCGGTGGATGATGCGCAGCTGCACCGAGTCGTCGACCTCGATCTTGAGCAGCGACTCCTCGAGCGCCTCGACGGCACCGGAGACGTCACCCTTGATGATGAGGTTGAGCGACTCGACCTTGCCCTCTTCGAGAGCACGGGTGAAGTCCTCGAGCGAGATGCGCTTGCGGGCCTTGGCCAGCTGGGCGTTACGCTCGACGGCCTCGCGCTTCTCAGCGATCTGACGGGCCATGCGGTCCTCGTCGGTGACGATGAAGACGTCACCGGCGCGGGGCACGGAGTTCAGACCCTGCACCTGCACGGGGCGCGACGGGTAGGCCTCTTCGACGGCCTCGCCGTTCTCGTCGGCCATCGCACGGACGCGGCCGTAGGCCGTTCCCGCGACGATCGCGTCACCGACGCGCAGCGTTCCGGACTGGATGAGCACCGTCGCGACCGAACCGCGGCCCTTGTCGAGCTTCGCCTCGATGGCGACACCGCGAGCGGCCTTGTTCGGGTTCGCCGTGAGGTCGAGACCCGCGTCGGCGGTGAGCAGCACGGCGTCGAGGAGGTCCTGGATGCCGGTGCCCGCACGAGCGGACACGTCGACGAACATCACGTCGCCGCCGTACTCCTCGGCCACGAGGCCGTACTCGGTGAGCTGCTGGCGCACCTTGGCCGGGTTGGCCTCGGGCTTGTCGACCTTGTTCACCGCGACCACGATCGGCACGTTCGCCGCCTGCGCGTGGTTCAGCGCCTCCACCGTCTGCGGCATGATGCCGTCGTCGGCTGCGACCACGAGGATCGCGAGGTCGGTGACCTGCGCACCACGGGCACGCATGGCGGTGAACGCCTCGTGACCGGGGGTGTCGATGAAGGTGATGGCCCGCTCGATGCCCTCGTGCTCCGTCCACACCTGGTACGCACCGATGTGCTGGGTGATGCCGCCGGCCTCGCCCTCGATGACGTTGGTCTGCCGGATG
>JAGIAK010000051.1:0-19276 GCA_017744855.1 Microbacterium sp. | reverse complement strand
GAGGTCGTCCTCGCTCTCCGCCTCCAGCTCGGCCTCGAGGTCGAGACCGAAGCCCTCGAGGAGCTCCTTGTCCTCGTCCTCGGGCGAGACCATCTGGATCTTGTAACCGAGCTCCTCGCCCAGGATCTCGAAGGTCGCCTCGTCGAGCGATTCGGTGGCCGTGGCCATCTCGCCCAGGTTGAAGAGGATCGTGACGAGCGTTCCGGGCTGGACGGTGTAGCCGTTCAGCGCCTCGAGCTTGTCGGCGAAGTCCGCGATGGACGCACCGCGGCGGAGGCGGATGATCTCGCCGTTGCCCTTCGAGACGTTGACGCCGCCGACGATCGGCGCCGACCGCATCTCGAACTCTTGCCGCTTCGCCCGCCGCGACTTGCGCTGCTTGCTCTTGCCGCCGCCCTTGCCGAATGCGCCGGCCGTGCCACCACCGGGGCCACGGCCACGACCGCCGCCCCCACCGGGACGACCGGCGAAACCGCCGCCGCCACCGGGACGAGCGCCGGGGCCGGCACCGGGTGCACCGGCTCCGCCGGGACGACCGGGACCGCCCGGACGCTGCTGGAACGGAGCGCCGGGACGACCGCCCTGTCCGCCGCGCGGAGCGCCGGGACGGGGAGAGCCGGGACGGGGAGCACCCGGACGCGGGGCGCCGGGACGCGGCGCCTGCGGGCGCGGGATGTTGCCGGGGGTCGGACGCTGACCCATCCCCTGCGCCGAAGCGAAGGGGTTGTTGCCAGGACGCGGACCGGCGGGGCGCTGCCCCATCCCCTGCGCGGAGGAGAAGGGGTTGTTGCCAGGACGCGGAGCGCCGGGCTTCGGCGCTGCAGCATCTCCGGGCTTGGGAGCCGCGGGCGCAGCAGGAGCCGCGGGCCCGGGCTTCGCCGCGGCCGGTGCAGCAGGAGCCGCAGCGGCCGGCGCCTCAGGGGCTGCCGCTGCCGCTGGCGCGGCGGCGGGAACCTCGGGGGCAGGCTTGGGACCGGGCTTGGGGCCCGGGGTGGGAGCCGGCTTCGCAGCGGGCTTCGCCGCCGGCTTGGCGGCGGCGGGAGCCGACTCGGCGGACGCCTTCAGCGAGGCGTCCGACTCGATGGCAGCACGCAGCTTGCGCGCCACCGGCGGCTCGATGGTGGAAGAGGGGCTCTTGACGAACTCGCCGAGTTCCTTGAGCTTTGCAAGTGCGATCTTGCTGTCGACGCCGAGTTCAGCGGCGATCTCATGTACGCGTGGTTTACCAGCCACAATTCTCCTGTCTGGGGTCGATCTGCCCAGACAGGGCAGACCATTAGTCGCGGACGGGTCTCATTTCGAGCCGTTCACTTTGTTTCCATAGCCGTTCAGCCGTTTCTCGATGGTCTGCGTGTCCAGATCCCCGGACACACGGAGTGCTCGCACGAAAGCACGTCGCCGCAGAGCGGACTCCATGCATTCCCGAGTCGGATGCAGCCATGCGCCTCTCCCCGGCAGCGCGGCGCGCTCGTCGATGACGAGGACGCTGTTCTGGGACACCACCCTGAGGAGGGCGGAGCGGGGAGCACGCGTGCGGCAACCGACGCACGTTCGTACGGGTTCCATCTTACACCTGCGTTTCACCCCGACTCGCCCTCACGAGGTGCGAGTCGGGGACGGCGGGGCCGTCAGTCGAGGACGCTGTCCGGCTGGATGTCGATCTTGGCGCCGGTGAGCTTGGCGGCAAGGCGGGCGTTCTGCCCCTCCTTGCCGATGGCGAGGGACAGCTGGTAGTCCGGCACGAGCGCCCGGACGGCCTTGGTGCTGGCGTCGAGGATGAACGAGCTGGTGACCTTGGCGGGCGACAGCGCGTTGGCGACGAAGGCGGCGAGCTCCGGGTTGTAGTCGACGATGTCGATCTTCTCCCCCGCGAGCTCCTCGGTGACCGCGCGCACGCGACGGCCGAGCTCGCCGATGCAGGCGCCCTTGGCGTTAATGGCGGGATCGTTTGCCTTCACCGCGATCTTGGTGCGATGCCCGGCCTCGCGGGCGAGCGAGACGATCTCGACGAGGCCGCCCGCGATCTCCGGGACCTCGAGGGCGAAGAGCTTGCGCACGAGACCGGGGTGCGTGCGCGAGACCGTGATCTGCGGACCCTTGAGCCCCTTGGCGACGCTGGTGACGTACACGCGCAGGCGCGAGCCGTGCGTGTACTCCTCGCCGGGGACCTGCTCCTCCGGAGGGAGGATCGCCTCGACGGAGCCGAGGTCGACGTGGATCATGCGCGGGTTGGGGCCCTGCTGGATCACGCCGGCGACGATGTCGCCCTCCTTGCCGCGGAACTCGCCGAGCACCGCGTCGTCCGCGATGTCGCGCAGCCGCTGGCTGATGACCTGCTTGGCGGCGAACGCGGCGATCCGGCCGAAGTCGTCGGGGGTGGCGTCCTCCTCGCCGATGACGGCGCCCTCTTCGTCGGTGACGACCCGCAGGACGGCGACGTGGCCGGTCTTGCGGTCGAGATCGACGCGCACGCCCTCAGGAGCGGGCCCGTCGCCGGCGACGTGCTTGTTGTAGGCGGTCAGGATGGCCTGCTCGATGATCGCGACGAGTTCGTCGAAGGGGATCGCCTTCTCCTTCTCGATCCCTCGCAGCAGACTCAGTTCGATGTCCATGACGGCCTCCCTATTCAGCTCTCGCCTCGCGCGGACGGGCGCGGGCATCAGTCCAGGATACCGGAAGCGGCGTGTCCTCCTCCGCTGCTCGGCCGACCGCGATGAGGAAGGCTGCGCAGAGCTCCTCGGTGCGGGACGGGATTCCCGGGCCACCGCGATACTCTGGGCGCACCGTCCGGCGACGGAGCGCGACGCTGCGGAGATCAGGAGGACCACGTGACCGGTTTCGACACCATCGTGATCGGCGCCGGTATGTCCGGCGTCACCTGCGCGCGGATGCTCGCAGATGCCGGGCAGCGGGTGCTCGTGCTGGAGGCCCGTGACCGCGTGGGCGGGAGGATGCACACCGACCGCGCGGCGGGGTTCCCCGTCGACCTCGGAGCCTCCTGGATCCACGGCATCGACGGCTCGCCGCTGTGGGACCTCGTACAGGCCCTCGGCATCCCCACCCTCGAGTACACGGTCGGCAGCTTCCAGGTGGGCGGCCGCCCCATCGAGGACTTCGACGGGGACGGCCGCCGGATGGACGAGGCCGAGACCGCACGGTGGATCGCCGACGTCGACGCCGCCGATGCGCTGCTGCTCGCCGAGATCGAGGCCTCAGCGCCCGGCGACACCTACCTCGACGTCACGGAGCGCGCACTCGACCGCTCCGGACTCGACGCCGAGCGCATCGACGACATCCGCGAGTTCTTCCGTCACCGCGTCGAGGAGCAGTGCGGCGCGTGGATCGGAGACCTCGACGCCCACGGCCTCGACGAGGACGCGATCGACGGCGACGAGGTGATCTTCCCCCGCGGGTACGACGAGCTCCCCCGACGCATCTCCACTGGTCTCGACATCCGCCTCGGCCACGTCGTCACCGCGGTGACCCGCGAGGCGGACGGTGTGACGGTCTCGACCGACCGCGGGGACTTCGCGGCAGCCCAGGTCGTCGTCACGGTCCCGCTCGGCGTGCTGAAGTCCGGCGCCCTCTCGTTCTCCCCCGCCCTTCCCGATGCGATCGCCGGGCCGATCGAGCGTCTCGGCATGGGCGTCTTCAACAAGGTGTTCGTGCAGTTCCCCGAGCGGTTCTGGTCGGAGGAGAGCTATGTGCTACGCGCACTCGGCGAGACCGGCGAGCACTGGCACTCCTGGTACGACGTGTCGGCGATCAGCGGACTCCCCACGCTCCTCACGTTCGCGGCCGGACCGTTCGGCCGACGGATGCAGGAGCTGAGCGATGCGGAGATCGTCGCCGACGCCGTGGCGCCGCTGCACCGGATGTACCCCGGCGCGGTCGGCGAGCCGGTCGCGCACTGGGTCACGCGATGGGGCGCCGATCCGTTCTCGGTCGGCTCGTACTCCCACCTCGCACTCGGCTCCACGCACCACGATCACGATGCGCTCGCGGGACCCGTCGACGGCGTGCTGCACTTCGCCGGCGAGGCCACCTGGGGCGACGAGCCGGCCACCGTCGGCGCCGCGTTCTACTCCGGCCACCGGGCGGCCGAACGTATCCTCGGTGCGCCGGTCGACCTGGCGGCCTTCGCCGCCGGCGTCACTGCGCGGGAGCAGACCCCAGGTCGTTGACCGCGCGGATCAGTCGGAACAGCTCGCCCACCCTGCGCTGGTCGAGGTGCAGAGCGAGTCGCGGCAGGTCGAGCAGGTCGCCGTCGGCCACCTCCGGTTGACGGGGATCGCTGCGCTCGATGCGCCCAGAGGACAGCAGCGCGGCGAAACGCTCGTTCAGCTCGTCGATCTCGGCATCCGTCGGTGTCGCCCGCAGACGCAGCACCAGCGTGTCGCCCACCCACCTGAGCGAGTCGTAGTTGCGCCAGAATCCGGTGACCGTCGCCGTCGCCTCTGCCACCGAGTCGGTGATCACGACGCGGTCGAAGTCGCCGTCCGAGATGACGCCGGTCGGGGCGAGGTCCTCGTCGATGAAGCGCTTCAGGCCGTTCCAGAAGGTGCCGCCCTGCTCGTCCAACAGCACGATCGGCATCGGCTCGGCCTTGCCCGTCTGCTGCAGGGTGAGCAGCTCGAACATCTCGTCGAGCGTCCCGAACCCGCCGGGCAGGCAGATGAACCCGCGGGACTCCTTCATAAGCATGAGCTTGCGGGTGAAGAAGTACTTCATGGCCACGACGTGATCCGTCGCCTCGACGACGATGTTGGCCTTCTCCTCGAACGGCAGCCTGATCGAGACGCCGAGAGACAGCGCGGGACCGGCCCCCTCCGCCGCGGCCTGCATGATGCCTGGCCCGGCTCCGGTGACCACCATCCACCCCTCCGCGGCGAGCGCGGCGGCGACGTCCCTGGCCTGGAGGTAGAGCGGATCGTCCTGCCTGGTGCGGGCGGAGCCGAACACGGTGACCTTGGGCACGCCGGAGTACGGGGCGAAGAGCCGGAAGGCATCGCGCATCTCGGCCAGTGCCGCCGACGCGATCTTGAGGTCGAGCCGATCGGTGCCGTCCTCGCCGAGCAGGATCGCCGTGCGCAGCATCCGCATCACCAGTCGCCGGTCCGCGTGCACTCCCGCATCGTCGAGCACGGTGTTGATCTCGGCGCTCAGCGCCTGGGGCAGCGGTTCGTCGGTCATGCCTCCAGCGTCGCACGCGATGCCGGCGCGGTCGTCCGCAACACACGAGACGGACGCTGTCAACGCCCGTGCCGGAGCCGCGGAAGGCGGGCATGCTGTGGCGATGGCAGAGATCACCGGACCTGAAGCACTCGCCCGCGTCACCGACCTCGTGGAGGACATCGACCTCGCGATGCTCACGACGATCGACGATGACGGGCACCTCGTCAGCAGACCGATGTCGACGAGGCAGATGGATGCGGCAGGGGACATCTGGTTCTTCACGGCCGACGACACCGAGAAGGTCGACGAGGTTCGGGCGCGCCGCCGCGTCGGGCTCTCGTACTCTGACCCCAAGGGCATGCGGTACGTCTCCATCGCCGGCGAGGCCGAGGTGGTGCACGATCGCGCGAAGATGGAGCAGCTGTACTCTCCGTCGGTGGAGATCTGGTTCCCCGACGGCCTGGACACTCCTGGCATCGCCCTCCTGAGGGTGACGCCCGCCGTGACGGAGTTCTGGGAGCCGGCCAAGGGACGTCTCGCGCTGGCTGCGGGTGCGCTGCGCTCGTTGTTGACGCACGACACCCCCGACGAGGACGCCGTGAACCACGGCTACATCACCTGCTGACCGCCCCGGCCCGTAGGACCGCCGCACGGATCTCGTCGTGCGGGAGCGCGTGGCTGACGTGCCCGTCGCGACCCGTCATGTCCCGCGCGGCGACGAGGGCGTTCCACACGGCTTCGTCGACCGCCTGCACGACAGCGGTGAGGAACGGGTCGATGCGCCCCCACGGGATGAAACGCAGGGTCTCGTACTCTGCCACGTCGTCGGAGGGGAACGACGAGGTGAGCGCCCCCTCGTTCGCCGTGGAGAACGCGAGCATGATGTCCCCGGAGAAGTGGCCGCCGGCGGTGCCGCTGCGGCCCAGGCCCATCGCGCCTCTCCGCGCGAGCGCCGCGCACTGCCCCGGAAGCAGCGGGGCGTCCGTCGCGATCACGACGATCGCCGACCCCGCGCCGCCTGGCGCCCGAAGGCTCTCCCGCTCACGGTGGAACCAGTCGTCCTGTTCCATCGGGTTCGGCGTTGGCGAGGACGCGCCAACGGGGAGCCCGCCGAGACGCAGCTCTTCGCGCGATCCGAAGTTCGCCTGGATGAGCACGCCGACCGTGTAGCTGTCGCCACCGTGGGCCACGACCCGCGATGCCGTGCCTGTGCCTCCCTTGAAGCCGTAGCAGTTCATGCCGGTCCCTCCGCCGACGTTGCCCTCTGCGAGAGGACCGGAGGATGCCGCGTCCAGTGCGGCTGCGGCGTCGGCGGGAGTGACGTGGCCGCCGTTGATGTCGTGCAGGTACCCGTCCCAGGTCTCTCCGACCACGGGGAGCATCCACTGTGCGGCGACGTGCGGAGCGGTGCGCGCCACCCAGGCATCGATCCCGCTGTGCACGGCGCCGACGGAGTGGGAGCTGGTGATGCCGATGGGGAGGGCGAGGGAGCCGGACTCGTCGATCCAGGAGCGGCCGGTGAGCTCCCCGTTGCCGTTGAACGAGTGCACGGCGGCGGCGCAGGGGGTGCCCACTCCCGACCGTCCGCGGGGAAGGATCGCCGTGACCCCGCTGCGCACGGCATGCGCGCCCTCCCCTGCGACGAGCGTGCGGTAGCCGACCTCCACCCCCGGCACGTCCGTCAGGGCGCCGTGCGCACCGCTGGTCCCCTCGAAGCCGATGCCGAGATCCCGCGCGCGTACAACGCCGGCCCCGATCCCTGCCTGTGACGTCATCCTGACTCCGATCCACTATGAACGAGTGTTCAGATTCTACTCATGAATTTCTCTCATTCGCTTGACATGCGACGGTTATCCATTTTGAATCACTGTTCAAACGGTGAATGCGGGGCCGCCCTAGGCCCGCCGCCATCCCTCCCCCGATTCCGGAGCCGCAGATGTCTCAGCAGAATCCCGTGTCCGTACCGACGACCACCACGACCACACTCGCCCAACGACGCTTGGGCGTCTGGGCGATCGTCTTCTTCGTCGTCTCGGCGGCGGCACCCCTCACCGTGGTCGCCAGCGCCGCGGCGACCGACTTCAGGCTCGCCGGCATCGGCGGCCCCGGCGCCATGCTCGCCAGCGGCGTTGTGCTCATCTTCTTCGCCTTCGGTTTCACGGCGATGTCGCGCTACGTGCGCAACACCGGCGCGTTCTACGTGTACGGCGCCCGCGGGCTCGGCAAGCCCATCGGCATCGGCATCGTGTTCGTCACGATCTTCTCCTACGCGGCGCTGTGCATCTGCTTCTACGGGTTCGTCGGCTTCTTCGGCGAGATGACGTTCGCCGCCCTGTTCGGCATCGAGCTTCCCTGGACGGTCTACGCGATCCTCGCGCTGGTCGTCGTCGGCGTCCTCGGCTACCGCAAGATCGACGTCGGCGCCAAGGTGCTCGCGGTACTGCTCACCGCAGAGGTCGCCATCCTTCTGATCCTCGCGATCGCCGTTCTCGCCCAGGGCGGCCCCGAGCCGATCTCCTTCGCCTCGTTCGCCCCCGAGAACGTCTTCTTCGCCGCGGGCAGCGGCGCACTGTTCGTCTTCGGGTTCGGCGCCTATCTCGGCTTCGAGAGCACCGCCATCTACACCGAGGAGGCGAAGGACCCTGCGCGCACGGTCCCGGCGGCGACCTACATCTCCATCGCGTTTCTCGCGGTCTTCTACGCGTTCACGTTCTGGATCCTCACCGTCGCCTTCGGCGTCGACGGAGTGCTCAAGCTCGCCCTGCAGGACGACTTCCAGGACATGGTGTTCCACGCCGGCGACCAGTACCTCGGCGCGTGGGCCGGCATCACGATGCGGATCCTGATTGTGACGAGCTTCTTCGCCTGCCTCCTCGCCTTCCACAACGCGAGCTCGCGCTACCTGTTCTCCCTCGGCCGCGAGAGACTGCTGCCGTCGTGGCTGGCGCAGACGCAGCCGAACACCCAGGCCCCGCATCACGCGAGCCTGGTGATGTCGGTCATCTCGCTCGTCGCGGTGCTGATCACCCTGTTCAGCGGCGCCGACCCGTTCCTCGGCTTCGCCCTGCCCGTCTACTCGATCGGCGTCGCCGGTCTCGTGTTCGCCCAGGCGGTCGCGGCGATCGCCGTGGTGGGCTTCTTCCTCCGCGACCGCAGGGGGCACAGCCCGTGGCGGGTCATCGTGGCCCCGGCTCTCGGCGCCCTGGGGCTCATCGTCGGATGGGTGCTGATCGCCATGAACTTCGACCTGGTCACCGGACTCACCGGCCCGGTGAACCTTGCGCTCCTCGCCCCCACCCCGCTGTTGTTCATCGCCGGCATCGTCACCGGTTTCGTCCTCAGGAGCCGCAGCCCCCAGCACTATGCTGAACTGACCACGCTCGTCCCCGACGAGGAGTGAGCGTCATGCACGAGGGAGGGCACGTGGCCGAGCAGCGAGGGCGCGCCGCCCGCCGCGCCGAGCTGATCTCCGCGACCAGGCGCGTAGCCAGGCGCAGCGGCATCGGCGGCACCAACGTCCGTGCCGTCGCCGCGGAGGCCTCGGTGAGCACCGGCAGCGTGCTGTACTACTTCCCGAGCTTCGACGAGCTGATGTACGCGACCGTCGAGGGCGTGCTCGAGGAGATGTACGAGCACCGGCGGATGATCGCCGAGAGCGAGCCCGACCCTGCGACACGGCTCGTAGCGCTGATCGTCGCCGGCGTGCCAGACGAGATCAGCGACCACCTGCGCATGGCGTACGAGAGCATCCCCCTGCTGCGGGAGCGGCCGGAGTACCGACCGCTGCACCGCTCCATCGTGGAGAGGCAGGTGGCCCTCTACCGCTCGACGATCGAGATCGGCGCCGCGACCGGCGCGTTCCGGCCGACCACCGACCTCACCACGATCGCCCGGAACATCGTCGCACTCGAGGACGCCTACGACCTCTACCCGCTGATCGGGCTGGAGCACGGCGCGGAGACGTACCGGGAGAACATCCTCTCGTACGCCCGGATCGCCCTGGACTGCGATCTGACCCGATAGGCGATGCGGCCCGGCGACACCGGACCCCGAAGGACCGCAGAGGCGCGTCGACCCGAGGGGGGTCGACGCGCCTCTGTCGTGTCGGTGCGATGCGTCAGCGGCGCGACAGGCTCGCGATCGCGTCGGCCACGGAGACCGTGTCGCGGTCGCCGGTGGCGCGGTCCCACAGCTCGACCTGACCATCGGCGGCACCACGGCCGACGATCACGATCTTCGGCACGCCGACGAGCTCGGCGTCGCCGAACTTGACGCCGGGCGAGACCTTGGGACGGTCGTCGTACAGCACCTCGAGCCCGGCCGACTCCAGCTGCGCCGAGATGTCGGCGGCGACGTCGAAGGCCACCTGGTCGCGCCCCGCAGCCACCACCTGCACGTCGAAGGGGGCGACGGATGCCGGCCAGATGAGGCCCTTGTCGTCGTTGTTCAGCTCGGCGATGATCGCGAGGATGCGGGTGACGCCGATGCCGTAGGAGCCCATCGTGACGGTCACGAGCTTGCCGTTCTCGTCGAGCACCTTGAGTCCGAGGGCCTCCGCGTACTTGCGTCCGAGCTGGAACACGTGGCCGATCTCCATGCCGCGAGCGAGCTCGACAGGGCCTGAGCCGTCGGGGGCGGGGTCGCCGGCGCGGACGTTCGCGATCTCCACGGTGCCGTCGGCCTCGAAGTCGCGACCCGCGACGACCGAGTGCGCGTGCTTCTCGTCGACGTTGGCGCCGGTGATCCAGCTCGTCCCCTCGCTCACGCGCGGGTCGACCAGGTAGCGGATGCCGGTGGCCGACTCCTCGCCGAGCACGGCGCCGGTCGGCGACCAGGGGCCGATGTAGCCCTTGACGAGCAGCGGGTTCTTCTCGAAGTCGTCTGCTGTGGCCGTCTCGACCTCCGCGGGCGCGAAGGCCACCTCAGCGCGCTTCTCGTCGACCTCGCGGTCGCCGGGGATGCCGACGATGACGAGCTCGCGGGTGCCGTCGAGGTGCGTGAGCGCCAGCACGACGTTCTTCAGCGTGTCGGCGGCGGAGTACTCGCCGTCCAGCGTCGCGTTGCAGTGCGCGACGAGCGTGTCGATCGTCGGCGTGTCCGGGGAGTCGAAGATCACGGGAGCGGCGTCGGCGTCGAATGCGACGGGCTCGGGCACGGCCGTGGTGAACGCCTCGACGTTCGCCGCGTATCCCCCGGCGGAGCGCACGAAGGTGTCCTCGCCGACCGGGGTCGGGTGCAGGAACTCCTCGCTGCGCGAACCGCCCATCGCACCGGCATCCGCCTGCACGATCGCGTACTCGAGGCCGAGGCGCTGGAAGATGCGCTCGTAGGCGTCGCGCTGCGCCTGGTAGCTGGCGTCCAGACCGGCATCCGAGGCGTCGAAGGAGTAGGCGTCCTTCATCGTGAATTCGCGGCCGCGCAGCAGGCCGGCACGGGGACGCGCCTCGTCGCGGTACTTGTCCTGGATCTGGTAGATCGTCAGCGGCAGATCCTTGTACGACGAGTACAGATCCTTCACGAGCAGCGTGAACGCCTCCTCGTGCGTGGGCGCGAGCAGGTAGTCGCCGCCCTTGCGGTCCTGCAGACGGAAGAGCAGGTCGCCGTACTCCTCCCAGCGGCCCGTGGCCTCGTAAGCCTCGCGCGGCATGAGAGCGGGGAAATGCACCTCCTGCGCACCGGCGGCGGCCATCTCCTCACGGACGACGGCCTCGATCTTCGCCTTCACGCGCAGACCCAGTGGCAGCCAGGCGAAGATGCCGGCGGCCTGCGGCCGGATGTACCCGGCGCGGATCAGCAGCTTGTGGCTGACGACCTCGGCGCCAGCCGGGTCTTCACGGAGCGTGCGGAGGAAGAAGTTCGAAAGACGAGTGACCACGCGTCGATTCTACTGACCGCGGTCACCCGTCTTTCGCCGCGTCAGTTCAGAGCCGGGAGACCCGAGGGGATCACACCACCGGCGTACAGGCTGGCCGCGAGCTCCTGGGTCGCGGTGAGCGCCACCCGCTGCGGCAGCGGACCGTAGGAGATCCGCGCGACGCCGAGCGCCTCGTACTCCGCGGCGGTGAGGGCGCCGGGCAGACCGATCACGCTCACCTTCCGCTCGCCGATGCCCTCGACGAGCTGACGGGTGACGGCGGCGTCGAGGATGCCGGGGACGAACACGGCCGTCGCGCCGGCGTCGAGGTAGGCGCGTCCGCGCTGGATGGCGTCGGCGATGCTCTCCTCCACGGGACGACCGCCGCCGCGCACGAAGGCGTCGGTGCGGGCGTTGAGCGCGAAACGCACGCCCTCGGCCTCGGCGGCCTTCACGATCGCCTCGACGGCGGCGACCGACTCGTCGAGCGGCTTCAGGCGGTCCTCGACGTTCGCACCGACGACGCCGACGCCGATCGCGAGGCGGGTGGTCTCCCCCGCGTCGCCGTAGCCGTCGTCGAGGTCGGCCGACACCGGCACCTCGACGGATGCCGCGATCCGGCCGACCATGTCGATCACGACGTCGCGGGGCGTTGCACCGTCGTCGTAGCCGAACGACGCGGCGATGCCGTGCCCCGCGGTGGCGATCGCCTTCGTCTCGGGGAGTGCGGCGACGGCGCGCGCGGAGACGACGTCCCACACGTTCACGACACGGAGGATCTCTGGTGCCTCGTAGAGTCCGACGAGGGTCTGGGCCTTGGCTGAAGTGGTCATGACACCACGCTAATGCGCTCCCGATCCCCGTGGGTCGATCGTCTTAGTGTGGTGTCATGCCCCAGCGCCGACCGCACGTCGCCCCGTCCGCCGCACAGACCGAGCTGGCCGCTGCCCTCGCAGCCCTGCGCGAGTCGTTGGACGCTCCGGTCGAGTTCCCCGCTGAGGCGATCGCCGAAGCGCAGTCGGCGACGGCGACGACGCCCGACCTCGACCTGCGCGACATCCCGTTCGCGACCCTCGATCCGGCGGGGTCCAGGGATCTCGACCAGGCTTTCCACCTCGCGCGCGCCGGATCCGGGTACACGGTGCGATACGCGATCGCCGACGTGCCGTCGTTCGTCGTCCCGGGCGGAGCGCTCGACGCCGAGGCCCGCCGGCGCGGACAGTCGCTGTACGCGGCCGACGGCACGATCCCCCTGCATCCGACAGCGCTGAGCGAGGGCAGCGCCTCTCTCCTTCCCGATGTGGACCGCCCCGCCCTGGTGTGGACGTTCGCGCTCGACTCCGCAGGCGCCGTCGGCGACTTCCGGTTGGAGCGCGCACTGATCCGCTCGCGCGCCCAGCTCGACTACCAGAGCGTGCAGGCAGCGCTGGACCGCGGCGACGACGGCCCCGCCGCGCTGTTGCCCGAGATCGGCGCGCTGCGCATCGAGCAGGAGCGGTTGCGCGGAGGGGCGAGCCTCAACCTCCCCGACGAGGAGGTCGTGCGGGATGCCGACGGCGACTACGCGATCGTGCGCCGCACCCCGCTGCCCGTCGAGGACTGGAACGCGCAGCTGTCGCTGATGACCGGGATGGCCGCGGCCTCGCTGATGCTCGGCGCGGGGGTCGGCGTGCTCCGGGCGATGCCGCAACCAGACGAGAAGGCCTTCGACGCCTTCCGCCACCAGACGGAGGCGCTCGGCCGCCCGTGGACGACCGGCCGGTACGGCGACTACCTGCGCGGACTGGACCGCGCCGACCCGCTCACTCTGCCCGTGCTGGAGGCTGCCGCGTCGTTGTTCCGCGGCGCGGGCTACGTCACGTTCGACGGCACGGCACCGACCGACGTCGTGCAGGCAGCCATCGGCGCGCCGTACGCCCACGCGACGGCTCCCCTGCGCCGACTGGTCGACCGCTGGGCCCTGGCGATCTGCCTCGCGATCTCCCGCGGCGAGGCCGCGCCATCGTGGGCACGCGAGTCGCTGTCGACGCTGCCCGCGCTCATGCAGGAATCCGGGCAGCGCGCGTCCCGTCTCGACTCTGAGACCGTCAACCGCGTCGAGGCCGCGCTGCTCACCCCTCTCGTGGGGACCGTCATCGAGGCGACGGTGATCGCGGTGCACGGAGCCCGCGCCACGGTGCAGATCGCCGACCCCGCCGTGACGGCATCGGCGCCGGTCGCCCCGGACACCGCGGCGGGGACGACCGTGCGGGTGACCGTGGCCTCGGTCGACATCGACCGCGGCGAGATCGTGCTCGCCGCGGCATCCTGAGCGCGAGCTCCCGCGCGCACGGGAAGGTCCGTGCGCGACCTCCGGGCTACGATGCGGGGATGCAGCAGCACCTCGACACCGCAGAGCGCTTCGTCGCCGCCCGCTACCCGGAGGCGACGACCGCTATCGTCGCCGGCAGCACCGCCCGCGGCGAGCGCACAGCCACGAGCGACATCGACCTGCTTCTGATCGGCGAGACGCTGTTCGACGGCGCGAAGGAGAGCGAGGCCTCGACGCACGAGTTCGAAGGCGAGGTGTTCGAGGTGTTCGCCTACACGCCGAAGGGGTTCGAGACGTGGGCGGAGCGGGGCGTCGCTCAGCATCGGCCTGTCGTCGTGCACATGCTCGTCGAGGGCATCCCGATCCGCGCCGACGACGGTTTCGACGCCCTGCGGCGGCGGTGGGCCACGGTCGTCGCCACCGGGCCGCTGCTCGACACCGCAGAGGCCGCCCTGCGCCGCTACATGATCAGCGACCTCGTGGACGACCTGCGCGACGCCGTCGATCCTCTCGAGCGGAGGGTCGTGGCGTCGACGCTGTTCGAGCGGATCGCCGAGCTCATGCTCCTCTCGGAGGGCCGATGGATCGGCACCGGCAAGTGGCTTCCCCGACGTCTGCGCGAGCTCGACCCCGCCCGTGCCGAGCGGCTGACGGATCCGCTCCTCGCCGACGACTACGCGGCGTTCGCCGATCGCGCGGAGGAGGAGCTCACCCGGGCCGGCGGACGCGTGCAGGCGGGGTTCGTCCGCTGACGGGATCTCGCGACGGCCTCGACCCCGCAGACGCCGAGCGGATCGTTTGCGCGATGTGGTGAGTCAGGCGGCGACGGCGGTCGTCGTCATCACGAGGAGCTGCGGATCGCTGAGGTCGAGCGCGACGGAGATCGACGCGAACTCCCCGAGCGACGACACGTGCGTGCCTCCGCAGAGGATCTCGGCGGTACCCTCCGGCAGCTCGCACTGCCAGCTGCGGCGGTCGACGATGGTCGGGCCTTCCGTGACGATGCGACTCGGGGCGCCTGAGGCCACCCAGGCCGCGAGGGTCGCGTTGATCGACTCCTCCCGCTGCGCGAGCGTCGCCGCGAACGTCTCGGTGTCGAAACCGGCCTTGCGCAGGCTCTTGCCGAGGCGATACTCGTCGACGGCGCCGTCCTCGTGGATCCGGCTGGACTGGTTCGCGCGCCCTTCGAAGTCAGGGGCGCCCATCGCGTCGGTCCCCGGATCCTTGCGCCAGAGGTCCGCGAGTGCGAGGTCGAGAGCCAGCGAGGCGAGGTGGCACGCCGTGTGCCCCCGGCTCAGTCCGGCACGCCGCGCATCGTCCACGTCGAGCTGCACGGCCGCTCCCGGTGCGAGCCAGGCCGGCGCGGCTCCCTCCAGGCGGTGCGCCACCAGCCAGGTCCATCCCTCGGCTCCGCGCTTGACGGGGATGTCGACGCCCACCGTGACGGAGCCGTCGTCGGACACGGCGGCCATGACGGCCTCCGTCACCCGCACGGACTCGCCGCCCGACGCGATCGTGCCGGAGTCCCCCGGCTGATCGGGCCACGTGTGATCGACGGGATGGAACGGGGTCGTGTCGACGACGGTCATCGCTCCGTCGTCCGACAGGGCCTCCACCAGAAGGACGATGCCCGTGTCGCTGGTCTCTCCCTCAGGGAACGTGACGCGGGATGAGGAGGAGATGTCTGGCATGAGTCCACTGTCGCACACTTGAGCACCAGGAACAGAGGTCAGCCGAGGGCGGCGACCACCGCGTCGAGTGCCTTCGGGTCGCGGTTCGTCCCCGCCTCGAAGTCACGGCGGTCCAGCTCTACGAGGTTCGGCCCGACGGCCCCGAGGAGCACGAGCACGGCGCCATCGATCGGATACTGCTCACCGGCCGACGCGAAAACGCGCCCGTTATACTCCACACGCGCTTCCGCACTCGTGGCGAGCGCGGACTCGACGGCTGATGCGGCGCCCGCGCGAAGGTGCACCAAGGCGGTGTATGCAGCACCGTCGATGGTCGTCGTCAACGTGCAGGTGCGCCGAAGCGGGCCGTCGAGGTACATGTCAAAGGTCGCGGGTCGTTCTTCTACGACCGTGGCCGTCGTGCCTCCGGCCGCCAGCTTCGTCTGAAGGTCGGCACACGTGGGCACGGGCCCCCACCAGTCCGCCCGCAGTTCCGGAGTCGGATCGGGTTGGGTCGAGACACGGGCGCCGATGTCCGCCAACACCGGTCTCAGCGCATCGACATGTCCGGCAGCGCCGTTCGCCTGCACATGAACGCCGACCCAGACGTCGCCGAAAACGTCCGAGACGACACAACTCGAGGCATCAGCCTCGCATCCGTTGGCTGCGGCGCCCGTCACGAAGCTCACATCGAGGACCTCGGTCGGGTAGACCTCCACACGAGCGAAGACGGACGGATAGTCTCCCGACGCCCAATTGCACGAAACCCCACCCAAGCCTCTATCCGCTCCGTCGTCCCACGTTGCGGACCAGACCTTCAGCTGCCGTCCGAGGGCATTCGACAGCGCCTCTGCCGAGAGCACCTGTTCGCAGTCCCCGTCGAAAGCTGCCCGGGGCTCAGACGGGGACGCGGTCGGAGCGCTGCTGGACGGCGGCTCATGAGACGGACTGGGCGCACTCTCGCCCCGTGTCTCTGGGGCGCAGGCAGCGAGCAGCAGGGTCAGCGTCGAGATCGTGGCGGCGACGGCGACGAACGCGCGCCAGCGGGGTGCGGTCATGGGGCGAGCATATTGCCCAGCGAGTGGAGTAACTGCCGACCCGTGATCACGAACTCACAACAAGTCGCACCCTGAGGCTCAGTGACCGGGCGGGATCGTGAAGCTCGCGAGCTTGTCGCCCTCGATGACGAAGATACCGTCGGACTCCCCATTGAAGACGCTGCTCTTCCAGCCGAAGCGGATCCGGGTCGTGTCGCCGTCGGATTCTGCGGTGAGCACCGTCATCCGGGCTCCGGCACCGATCGCGTCGGTCTGCGCCCAGGAGCGCACGCCATCCGGCCCGGGCTTGACCGTGCCCCAGTCGCTGACGAAACCGTCCGGGGTGAACGCTGCGACGAACGCCTCGGTGTCGGCGGCGTTGATCGCGTCGACCATGGCCTGCGCGGGTGCGGGAAGTTCGGGTGCGGACATCGTCGTCTCCTTGTCGTCGGTCTTGCTCGCGTCAGGCCGTCACGACCTGCGCGGTGCCCAGCGGCGCGTCCGGGCCCATCTCGGCGGCGATGCGGTTCGCCTCCTCGATGAGCGTCGCGACGATGTCGGACTCCGGCACGGTCTTGATGACCTCGCCCTTCACGAAGATCTGGCCCTTGCCGTTTCCGGAGGCCACGCCGAGGTCGGCCTCGCGGGCCTCGCCCGGCCCGTTCACGACGCAGCCCATGACGGCCACGCGCAGCGGCACTGTCATGTCCTTGAGCCCCTCGGTCACGTCCTCGGCGAGGGTGTAGACGTCGACCTGGGCGCGCCCGCACGAGGGGCACGACACGATCTCGAGCTTGCGCTCGCGCAGGTTCAGCGACTGCAGGATCTGATGCCCGACCTTGACCTCCTCGGCCGGCGGCGCGGACAGCGAGACGCGGATGGTGTCGCCGATTCCCTCACCGAGCAGGATGCCGAATGCCGTGGCGCTCTTGATGGTGCCCTGGAACGCGGGTCCCGCCTCGGTCACACCGAGGTGCAGGGGCCAGTCGCCGCGCTCGGCGAGCTGCCGGTACGCCTTGACCATCACGATCGGGTCGTTGTGCTTGACCGAGATCTTGAAGTCGTGGAAGTCATGCTCCTCGAACAACGACGCCTCCCACACCGCGCTCTCCACGAGCGCCTCAGGAGTGGCCTTGCCGTACTTCTCGAGCAGTCTGGCGTCGAGGGAGCCGGCGTTCACGCCGATGCGCAGCGAGACACCGGCATCCTTCGCGGCCTTCGCGATCGCGCCGACCTGGTCGTCGAACTTGCGGATGTTGCCCGGGTTGACACGCACGGCGGCACAGCCGGCGTCGATTGCCTGGAAGACGTACTTCGGCTGGAAGTGGATGTCGGCGATGACGGGGATCTGACTCTTCTTCGCGATGATGTGCAGCACGTCGGCGTCGTCCTGGGACGGCACGGCGACACGCACGATCTCGCAGCCGGACGCCGTGAGCTCGGCGATCTGCTGCAGGGTCCCGTTGATGTCGGTCGTCTTCGTGGTCGTCATCGACTGCACGCTCACGGGGGCGTCGCCCCCGACGAGGACCTTGCCCACCTTGATCTGGCGGGACTTGCGACGGGGGGCGAGGACATCGGGGACCTTCGGCATCCCAAGATTCACTGCTGGCACGTCACCAGCCTACGCCGCCGGGATGCACGCGGGCTGGATGCCGGGCCCGTCATCCGGCCGTCCGGCCCCCGTGGGGTGTGGTAGTTTCGGCCCATGCGCGCGAACGTCACCTGGTGGCCCGCCTCCTAGGCGGTGTGTTCGCGTTCCCACGAATCCAGACCGCCTTCAGGGGCGGTCTTTTCGTTTGAGCCGCGCCTGACCCCCGCACAGGAGACCTGATGACCCTCTCACGCCTCGCCGAGCTCAGCGCAGACCCGACGGCGTCGTTCGTGCTGATCGCCCGAGACGGAGCCGACACCGTCGAGCTGCTCACCGGCGACCTGATCGACGTCGACCTCCTCGCCGACATCCCGCTGACCGCCGACGGCGTCGCCAGGGAGGTGTTCGCCCTCGTCCCCTACCGTCAGGTGCGCGAGCGCGGGTTCGTCGCCCAGGACGACGGAGCGCCCCTGCGCTGCATCGTCGTCGACGAGCACCTGCACCTTCCCGCGGCGGAGCTCGTCGCGGCCCTCCCCTCCGACGCCGTGCCGCTGCGCGACGAGGGCTTCGACATCCCCGACGAGGAGTACGCCGCCATCGTCGAGCGCGTGATCGCCGAGGAGATCGGCCGCGGCGAAGGCGCCAACTTCGTCATCCGCCGTGACTTCGTCGCGAACATCGACGTCGACGACAGGACCGCGGCCCTCACCTGGTTCCGCGCGCTGCTCACGCACGAGCGCGGCGCCTACTGGACCTTCGCCGTGTTCACGCCTGGACGCATCGCCGTTGGCGCCAGCCCGGAGGCGCACGTCGTCGCGCGCGACGGCATCGTCACGATGAACCCCATCTCCGGCACCTTCCGGCACCCCGCCGGAGGCGCGACCAAGGAGACGCTCGTCGACTTCCTCTCCTCCACCAAGGAGACCGAGGAGCTCTTCATGGTCGTCGACGAGGAGCTGAAGATGATGAGCGCCGTCTGCTCGGACGGCGGGCGCATCACCGGACCCCATCTCAAGGAGATGTCGCGCCTCACGCACACCGAGTACATGCTCCGCGGCCGGAGCAGGCTGGACCCGCGCGACGTCCTGCGCGAGACGATGTTCGCTCCGACCGTCACCGGCTCGCCCATGCAGAATGCCTGCGCGGTGATCCGCCGTCACGAGCAGAAGCCCCGCGGCTACTACTCCGGCGTCGCCGCGCTGTTCACGCCGAACGCCGACGGCGGGCACGACCTCGATGCCCCCATCCTCATCCGCACCGTGTACGTGAAGGACGGCGCGCTCAGTGTTCCGGTCGGCGCGACCCTGGTGCGTCACTCCGACCCGTACGGCGAGGTCAGCGAGACGCACGGCAAGGCGGCCGGCGTGCTCGGAGCGATCGGTGCGATCCCCCGCGATCGGGCCGCCGAGAACCGCAGCGACGCCGACGCCCCCGGCGGGCCCGCGCGCCTCGCCGACGACCCGGAGGTGGCCGCGCTCCTGTCGTCGCGCAACGCTCGCCTCGCCGAGTTCTGGCTGAACCCGCAGGGCGAGGACTTCACCGGCCCGTTCACCGGCCGCACCGCGCTCGTCGTCGACGCCGAGGACCGCTTCACCACGATGCTCGCGCACCAGCTGCGCCACCTCGGACTCGACG
>JAGIAK010000050.1 GCA_017744855.1 Microbacterium sp. | reverse complement strand
GTGCCGAGGCGGGGACCGAGGCGGGGGCCGCTGCGGCGGGCGGCGGCGGAGTGGCGGATGCCGTCGCCGAGGGCGCGGGAGGCGCGGGCGGCGCCTGGTGCGCGGCGGACGGATAGGCCGGAGGCGCAGGCGGCGGCGGAGTGGACCCCGCGGAAGGGCCGGGCGCGTAGGGCTCGTTCATCTGCTGTCTCCTCGGTCGCACGGGGACACGGCGTCGATCCCCCGCGAACCAGCGTAACGGCACGTCGTGCCGCACGTCCCGGGGAGAACTCCCCATATCGGCACCGGAGGCCGGAGGCGGAAGCCGGTCAGGAGGAGAGGGAGTCGCGGAGGGCCTCGATGGCCGAGCCTGCGGTGCCGTCGGAGTAGGAGACGCGGATCTTCGGGTTCGTGAGTCCGAGGTCGAGCAGGGCGCCGATGCTCTTCGAGGCGAAGCCGTTGGCGTCGAACGTGACGGTGCCGACGGTCGAGCCGCCGTAGGTGACCGTGGCCTTCGATCCGGGGTTGCCGGAGAGCGTGAGCGTGTAGCTGCCGAGCACCTTGATTCCGAGGGCGTCGACGGCGAAGACCTTCGTGAGCGTGCCCCAGCCGAGCGGCTTCGGCGCGGGCGGGGTGGAGGGACCAGGGTCGGTCGGCGTACCGGTGCCGGGGTTCCCGGTCCCGGGAGTTCCTGTTCCCGGCGTTCCCGTACCGGGGGTCCCTGTTCCGGGCGTTCCTGTCCCTGGGGTGCCCGTGCCGGGCGTTCCCGTACCTGGTGCGCCTGTGCCGGGGTTCTCGGTGCCTGGTGTTCCCGTTCCCGGGGTGCCGGTGCCGGGACTCCCGGTTCCCGGTGTCCCCGCTCCGGGGGCCGCTCCGGGAGTCGAGCCCGAGGGCGTGGTCGACTCCGCGTCCGCGGCATCCTTCTTCGCGGCATCCTTCCGCTCGTCTCGGCGCTGATCGGCGCTCGCCGCGTCGTCGGACTCCCTGTCGACGGCGAGGTGCTCGCCGACGGGGATGGTGCCGCCCTGGGGCGTGGCCTTGTCGGCGTAGGTCGTCACGGGGCCGTCTGCGACGGCGGTCTGGCCGGCCGCTCCGGAGGTCAGCGCGCCGAAGACGATGAGTCCGATGCCGCCGACGGCGGATCCGAGCGCGAGCAGCTTGCGTCCGCGGGACCATCCGGACACGGTGGCGTGCACCCTGGCGACGGCGCCTGCCGACGGCAGTCCCGTCGACGACTCCGCGCGGGTGTCGCGTCTGCGGACGCCTGCGGGCGCGTCTGGTTCCAGAGCGGGCCCCTCCTGCCCCTCGAGCATCGCTGACCGCCGTCCCCTCCATCGCGGACCCGGGGGTCCTGGGCGTCGAGCCGGCCTCCCGCCGGCTGCGCGTGGGGCTAATATACCGGGATTCGGGTTTGAGGCACACCCCTCGATGTGCACCCGTGCCACGGCGTTGCGCCCGCGGCGTCCCCGAGGTCAGGAGGCGCGCTCACTCCGTGACGCGCGGATCCGCCCGGCCCACACCACGAGCGCGGCGACGCCCAGGATGATGACGGCGATCAACACCACGTATGCGGCCACGCTGCCGGCGCTCGCGCCGGGGAGGTGCGGGTTGAGGAACGGGTACGGGTACCACCACGGTTCTCCGGTGGCGGGGGAGACCACGAGGTTCGCGCGCACCAGCGTGTAGACCACCCAGGCGATCGGGAAGATCGCCGCGATGCCCACCGCTCCCCAGCCGAGACGACGGCGACGCGGGGCGAACAGCACGTCGGCGAGCATCACCAGCGGGATGACGACGTGCAGCACCTCGTTCGACCACGGCACCGTCGCCCCCTGGGGCAGCTCGATGCCGCGCAGCAGCAGGTTGTAGACCACGCCTGTCACGATCATGTACGTGCTCGCGCACAGAAGCAGCACGGCCAGCCAGCGCGGTTCGACGGCATCCGGTCCTCGGGTGCGCAGCGCCCAGACCGCACCGACCGCCAGTGCGACGGCGGCGAGCACGTTCGACTCGATCGTGAAGAAGCTGAAGAAGTTCGACACCACCGTGGGGATGTGGCCGCCCCACTCGGTCTGCGCATTCGCGGCGATGCCGAGCGTGCGCACCAGCTGCGCGACGATGGCAGCGACGGCGAGCGCGGATCCGGCGAGTCGAAAGTATGGCCACCAGGTCGTCATTGGTCCTCCAGCGCCACTGTATCGGCAGGAGCGCCCGGCTGACTCTCATCGAGCGCGCGTAACATCGTCGGCGCGGCGTATGGGGATGCGGCGCAGTACGAACCGACTGGGGGAAGAAAAGATGACCGATCCGCAGACGCCGCTGGCGGACAGGCTCACGCCGTTGGGCTCCGACGGCACACCGCTCGCCGAACGGGTGTTCGACATCATCGGAGACGCGATCGTCACCGGCCTGCTCGCGCCGGGCGAGAAGGTGAACGACAAGGAGCTCGCATCGGCCCTCGGCATCTCCCGCACGCCGGTGCGCGAGGCGTTGCAGCGGCTCACCTGGGTCGGTCTCGTCGAGATGTCGCCGAGCCGGTTCACGCGCGTGACGGTCGTCACCGACGAGTCCGTTGTGAGCACGCTGGAGTACATGGGGATGCAGTCCGCCGTCGCCCTGCGGCTGGCGATGCTGCGCATGGACGACGCCGAGTTGCAGCACGCGATCACCCTGCTCGACGCCATGATCGCCGCGACGGAGGCCGGAGACTCGCCGGCGCTGATGGTCGCGTCGCAGCAGTTCGTCGCCTACCTCGTGTCCCGTACGGGCAACCGCGTCTTCGTGCGGGTGATGAAGGAGGCGGCCCTCCTCGTCGCCCGCAACCTCAGGCACCTGCAGCAGCTGCCCGAGTCGGCGACGTCGCGCGTCGAAGCTCTCCAGGGCATGCGCCAGGCGATGCTCGACGGAGACACGGATGCCGCCGAGCGCTGGTTCCGCGCCCAGCACGGCATCGGAGTCGACCTCTCCCTCTGACGGACGCCCCGCCCGCTCGCCCCCCCGCGGACCGGGGAGGCGCCGGGGAAAGGGGCTGTGTCGGAGGCTTCGGTAGGATGGGGGAGCCCGAAGAGGGCCAGCTCATCGGCCGGTGCAAACCCGGCGAAAGCAAGGGGGTCTCCCATGCCAGGAATCGTTATCGTCGGCGTCCAATGGGGCGATGAGGGCAAGGGCAAGGCCACAGACCTGCTCGGCGAGCGCACCGACTGGGTCGTCAAGTTCAACGGCGGCAACAACGCGGGCCACACGGTCGTGGTCGGCGACGAGAAGTACGCGCTGCACCTGCTGCCATCCGGCATCCTGTCTCCCGGGGTCACCCCGGTGATCGGCAACGGCGTCGTCATCGACCTCGAGGTGCTGTTCAGTGAGCTCGAGGCGCTCGGCGCCCGCGGCATCGACGTGTCTCGCCTGAAGGTCAGCGCCAACGCGCACATCATCACGCAGTACCACCGCACGCTCGACAAGGTCACCGAGCGCTTCCTCGGCAAGCGCAACATCGGCACCACCGGTCGCGGCATCGGCCCCGCCTACGCCGACAAGATCAACCGCGTCGGCATCCGCGTGCAGGACCTCTTCGACGAGAACATCCTGCGCCAGAAGGTCGAGGGCGCGCTCGACCAGAAGAACCACCTGCTGGTGAAGGTCTTCAACCGCCGCGCCGTCACCTGCGACGAGATCGTCGAGGAGCTGCTGTCGTACGCCGAGCGTCTGCGCCCGATGGTCGCCGACACCGGCCACCTCATCTCCGAGGCGCTGGGCCGCGGCGAGGTCGTCGTGTTCGAGGGCGGCCAGGCCACCATGCTCGACATCGACCACGGCACCTACCCGTTCGTCACGTCGTCGACGGCGACCGCCGCCGGCGCGGCATCGGGCTCCGGCGTCGGACCCGGTGCGCTCGACCGTATCGTCGGCATCGTCAAGGCGTACACGACCCGCGTCGGCTCCGGTCCGTTCCCCACCGAGCTCTTCGACGAGCAGGGCGAGTGGCTGCGCAAGCAGGGCTTCGAGTTCGGCACCACCACCGGCCGCCCTCGGCGCGTCGGCTGGTACGACGCCCCGATCACGCGCTACGCGACGCGCATCAACGGCATCACCGACCTGGTGCTCACCAAGCTCGATATCCTCACCGGTCTCGAGCAGATCCCGGTGTGCGTCGCCTACGACGTCGACGGCGTGCGCTTCGACGAGGTGCCGGTCAATCAGACCGACTTCCACCACGCGACGCCGATCCTGGAGTACTTCCCCGGCTGGAGCGAGGACATCTCGACCGCGCGCACCTTCGAGGACCTGCCGCAGAACGCGCAGGACTACGTGCTCGCGCTGGAGGCGATGAGCAACACGCGTATCTCGGTGATCGGCACCGGTCCCGAGCGCGACCAGGTCATCGTGCGTCACGACCTGGTCGACTGACCGCGCATGACGCGCTTCTGGCTAGGGGGCTACGGTCCCGCGATGGAGGGCACGGCCTCCGGCATCGGGCTGCTCGAGGGTGACGAGGGCGCTGCCACCGCGCTGAGCTACCGCGGTGCGGTCACCGCGACGCCGTCGCCGTCGTGGCTGGCACCGCATCCGACCCTCGATGTCGTGTACGCGGCGCTGGAGGGGGATGCCGCGGTGCAGGCGTTCGCGCGCACAGGGGAGTCGGCTCTGACGCCGCTCGGCGATCCCGTCGAAGCCGGGCAGTACGTGTGCCACGTGGCGGTCGCGCCGAGCGGCGCATACCTGATCGCGAGCTGCTACGGCGACGGTCGCGTGGTGCGCATCGGCATCGACGCCTCTGGGCGCCTGGTGCCGGATGCTGCGAACAAGGCCGCCGAACTGCGGGCGGCGCTCCTCGGCGAGCCGCTGGCCGACACCGGAGCCCCCGCTGGCACCGGCGTCGCGGCATCCGACCCCTACGGCGCCGACGACCGCGCCTCGCACGCCCACGCCGCCGCATTCCTCCCCGACGGACGCATCGCGACCACCGACCTCGGCTTCGACCTCGTGCGCATCTGGCGGGTGTCGTCGTCTGGTCTCGTGCTCGACCACGAGGTCGTGCTGCCGCTCGGAGTCGGACCGCGGCACATGGTCGTGCACCCGAGCGGGCACCTGCACGTGGTGACCGAGTACTCCTGCGAGGTGTTCACGCTCGCCGCGGCGCCCGACGGCACGTGGTCAGTCGTGTCGTCGGTGCCGTCGAGCCCGATCGCCGAGGTCGGCACGGACTTCCCCGCCGAGCTCGCGCGCACCCGCGACGGGCAGTTCCTCTACACGGCGCTGCGTGGCAGCAACACGATCGCCGCCCTGCGCGTGCGCGGCGGCGGCGAGAGCCTCGAGCCGGTGGCGCTCGCTGACTCCGGAGTCGACTGGCCGCGCCATCACCTCGTGCACGAGGGCAAGCTCCTCGTGGCGGGCCAGCGGTCCGACACGATCGCCCTGCTCGACCTCGACGAGCGCACGGGCGCGCCCCTCGGCATCCGCCACCAGGCCCCGGTGCCCACACCAACGCACTTCCTTCCCGTGCGCTGAACGGACCCGGCGGGAACAACATCCCCGTGACTCGACGTTGGTGATCAGCGAGACTGGACACGACGACGGGAGCAGTCATGACCGACGAATACGATCTGATCGTGCTGGGCGGGGGACCCGTCGGCGAGAACGTGGCCGACAGGGCGGTGCAGGGCGGATTGACCGCGATCATCGTCGAGAGCGAGCTGGTCGGCGGCGAGTGCTCCTACTGGGCGTGCATGCCGTCGAAGGCGCTGCTGCGCTCGGCTCAGGCGCTGCGGGCGGCGCAGCACGTCGCCGGCGCATCCCAGGCGGTCACCGGCACGCTCGACGTGAGCGCCGTGTTCGCGCGACGTGACTCGTTCACGAGCAATTGGTCCGACGACGGGCAGGTGCGGTGGTTGGAGTCCGCCGGCATCGACCTGGCCAGAGGTCATGGCCGCCTCACGGGCGAGCGCGAGGTCACGGTGACGGATGCCGACGGCGGCACCCGTGTGCTCACAGCCAGGCACGCCGTGGCGATCAGCACCGGATCGGACGCGGTGATCCCGCCGATCGAGGGGCTTCGCGAGGCGGATCCCTGGACGAGCCGCGAGGCGACCAGCGCGCAGGAGCTCCCTGACTCGCTCGCGGTGATCGGCGGCGGTGTCGTGGCCGTGGAGATGGCCACGGCGTACGCGGCGCTCGGCTCGACCGTCACGGTCATCGCCCGTAGCGGCCTGCTCGGCGGCATGGAGCCGTTCGCCGGCGAGCGGGTGGCCGACGGGCTGCGCGAGCTCGGCGTCGACGTGCGCACGTCCGTCGGCACCACGTCGGTGCGGCGCGATGGCGACGGCGTGACGATCACCCTCGACGACGGCTCGACGGTGACGGCATCCGAGGTGCTCGCGGCCACGGGGCGCTCGCCTCGCAGCGGCGACATCGGGCTGGAGACGGTCGGGCTGGAGCCGGGGCGCTGGATCGAGGTCGACGACACTCTGCGTGTTCCTGGCGTCGACTGGCTGTACGCGGTCGGCGACGTCAACGGCCGCGTGCTGCTCACGCACCAGGGCAAGTACCAGGCCAGGGCCGCTGGCGACGTGATCGCGGCGCGCGCGAAGGGCGAAGACGTCGACGACGCTCCCTGGGGTCGTCACGTGGCGACCGCCGACCACGCGGCGGCTCCGCAGGTGACGTTCTCGATCCCGGAGGTCGGCTCGGTCGGGCTCACCGAGAAGGCGGCACAGGACGCAGGGATCGCCGTCCGTGCCATCGACTACGACCTGGGGTGGGTCGCCGGGGCGAGTCTCTACGAGGACGGATTCTCCGGTCAGGCCCGGCTCGTGGTCGACACGGACCGCGACGTCGTGGTCGGCGCCACGTTCGTCGGCCCCGAGGTCGCCGAACTCGTGCAGGCCGCCACGATCGCGGTCGTCGGCGAGGTGCCGATCGCGCGACTGTGGCATGCGGTGCCGTCGTACCCGACCGTGAGCGAGATCTGGCTGCGGCTGCTCGAGGGCTACGGCCGGGAGTCGGCCTGAGGCTGGGGCGGATGCCGATGATGGGCGCCATCCGATCCGGGCCGGGCTCCGAACAGGATCGGAGGCCGAGCGGCGCCTTGCCGTATCGTGACGCCCCGCGTCAAGACCCGGTGCCGATGTCGGACCCCTCTTATACGCTCGAACCCACATCCGAGGAGGCAGGACCATGAAGGCCGTACTCGCAGGAACCGTCATCGCCGAGGCCGACGAGAGCGATCTCATCCGCATCGAGGGGAACTGGTACTTCCCGCCGGCATCCGTCGCGCCCGGAGTTCTCGTCGAGAGCCCCACGCCGTACACCTGCCCGTGGAAGGGCGTGTGCCAGTACTGGTCCGTGCAGGCCGGCGGTGAACTGCATCCCGACCTCGCCTGGTCGTACCCGCAGCCGTACCCGAGCGCCTTCGAGCGCGTCGGCGCCGACTTCTCCGGCTACGTCGCCTTCGCCCCCGGCGTCGACGTCTCGTCATGATGACCGACAGGAAGGGCGGCCGATGATCGAGTTCCGCGGAGTCACGAAGAGATTCCCCGACGGGACCCTCGCCGTCGACGACTTCAGCCTCGTGCTGCCGTCGCGCAAGACCACGGTGTTCGTGGGGTCGTCCGGATGCGGCAAGACCACCCTGCTGCGCATGATCAACCGCATGGTCGAGCCCACCAGCGGTGAGGTCGAGATCGACGGCGAGAGCGTGCTCGGGGGCGACCCCGTCGCCCTGCGCCGTCGGATCGGCTACGTGATGCAGAACTCCGGCCTCATGCCGCACTTCTCCGTGATCGACAACGTGTCGACGGTGCTGCGCCTCAACGGGGTCTCCCGCAAGGAGGCGCACGCCAGGTCGCGCGAGCTGCTCGACACCGTCGGCCTCGACCGCGCTCTCGCCGAGCGCTACCCGAGCCAGCTCTCCGGCGGGCAGCAGCAGCGCGTCGGCATCGCCCGCGCGCTCGCCGCCGATCCGAACATCCTCCTCATGGACGAGCCGTTCGGCGCCGTCGACCCGATCGTGCGCGCCGATCTCCAGCAGGAGACGATCCGTCTTCAGCGCGAGCTCGACAAGACGGTCGTGTTCGTCACGCACGACATCGATGAGGCGTTCCTGCTGGGCGACCAGGTCGTGATCCTCGACAAGGGCGCGCGCATCGTGCAGGTCGGCAGCCCGAGCGAGATCATCGAGAACCCCGCAGACGACTTCGTCTCGGCGTTCATCGGCGCCGACAGGGGGCACCGCGCCCTGCGCCTCAAGCAGACCCCGCGGGGCACTGTGGTCGTCGACTCCGAGGGGCGCACGCAGGGGGCGATCATCGGGTCGGATGCCGGACCCGCCTCGTCTGACGGGGCGGGTGATCCGTGAACTGGGTGCTCGACAACCTCGACATGATCGTCGACCTCACGCTCGCTCACCTGAATCAGAGCGTGATCCCGATCATCGTCGGGTTCGTGCTGTCGCTGCCGCTCGGGTGGGTGGCGTGGCGGTACCGCCTCGTGCGCGGTCCGATCATCGTGCTCACGGGACTGCTGTACACGATTCCGTCGCTCGCACTGCTGATCCTGCTGCCTGCCACGCTCGGATACTCGGCGATCAGCGCCCCGAATCTCATCATCGCGCTCACGATCTACGCCGTGGCGATCCTCGTGCGCGCGGTCTCCGACGGCCTCGACTCCGTCGACGACGACATCCGACAGGCGGCGACCGCCATCGGCTACGGCCCGGTGCGTCGCTTCTTCGCCGTGGAGTTCCCGCTGGCCGGACCCGTCATCCTCGCAGGGCTGCGCGTCACGGCGGTGAGCACGGTGTCGCTCGCCACCGTCGGCATCCTCATCGGCGTCACCAACCTGGGCTATCTGTTCACCAACGGCCTCCAGCGCCGCATCATCCCCGAGGTGCTCGCCGGGGTCGTCGCCGTGGTGGTGGTCGCCCTGCTCATCGACCTGCTGCTCCTGCTCGTCGGCCGTGCGCTGATGCCATGGACCAGGGCGGCCACGGTCACGCGGGCGCAGGCCAAGGCCGTCGAGGCGATCGCATGAACCTCTTCGGCGACGCCTTCGCGTGGATGCTCGACCCCGCCCAGTGGCAGGGGCAGTACGCACTGCCCGTGCTCCTCGGGCAGCATCTGTTCTTCTCGCTGATCTCCGTGCTGATCGCCGCGGCCGTCGCGCTGCCGCTCGGGTGGCTGATCGGCCACACCGGCCGCGGGCGCGAGATCGCCGTCGCGATCTCCGGCGCCGCCAGGGCGATCCCGTCGTTCGGGCTCATGGTGCTGCTCGTGCTGCTGCTCGGCGTGCTGCGGGTGCCGCAGGCCGCGGTCATCACGTTCGTGCTGCTCGCCATCCCCTCGCTGCTCGCCGGTGCCTACACCGGCCTCGAGGCGATCGACCGCCGCGTGCTCGACGCCGCCCGGGCGATGGGCATGACCGAGTGGCAGGTGTTCACCAAGGTCGAGCTGCCGCTCGGGCTCCCCCTGCTCGTCGGCGGACTGCGCTCCGCGCTGCTGCAGGTGATCGCCACGGTCACCATCGCCGCGTACGTCAACCTCGGCGGCCTCGGCTGGCCGATCATCCAGGGGCTGCCGCTGCGGCGATTCGACGAGGTGCTCGCCGGTGCGATCCTCGTCGCCGTGCTCGCCCTCGTCGTCGACCTGCTCATGGCTCTCGCCCAGCACGCCGCCGTCCCCCGCGGTGTCCGCACCGACCGCACGTCCCGTCGACGCTCCGCGCGTGCCGCGGCGGCGACGGCATCCGCCTGACCGACCACAGCTCAACGACCACAGCTCACGACCGCAGTCCCATCCAGAGGAGATCACATGTTCACCGCACGAAAGTCCCGCCTCGCGCTCGCCGGCGCGGCCGCCCTCGCGGCCGTCGCGTTGCTCGCCGGCTGCGCCACCAGCAACCCCCTCGACACTCCGACCCAGTCCGGCTCGAGCGCCGGCGGCGACGAGACCATCGTGGTCGGCTCGCAGGCCTACTACTCCAACGAGATCATCGCGGAGATCTACGCGCAGGCGCTCGAGAACGCCGGCTACAAGGTCGACCGCAAGTTCAACATCGGTCAGCGCGACGCGTACGTGCCGGAGCTGGAGTCGGGGGCGGTCGACCTGTTCCCCGAGTACACCGGCAGCCTGCTCAAGTACTACGCGAAGGACGCCACCGAGACCAGCCCCGACGACGTGTACGCGGCGCTCGAGAAGGCCCTTCCGAAGAGCCTCAAGGTCCTCGACTACGCCGAGGCCTCCGACCAGGACACCTACACGGTGCTGAAGGACTTCGCCGATAAGTGGAAGCTGACTTCGATCGCCGATCTCTCCAAGGTCGACGGCACGGTCACGGTCGGCGCGGCGCCCGAGTTCGAGAAGCGTCCGTACGGCCCGGCCGCGGCCAAGGAGGCGTACGGCGTCGACCTGTCGTTCTCGGGCACCGGCGAGACCACCCTCGACTCGCTGCTCGCCGGCGAGATCCAGGTCGCCGACATCTACTCGTCCGACCCGGAGTTCGCGACGGGCAAGCTCGTCTCGCTCGAAGACCCGAAGCACATCATCATCTCGGCGAACGTCGTGCCGGTCGCATCGAGCGACATCGCCGACAAGATCGCCGACGTCATCAACCCGATCAGCGCCAAGCTGACGGTCGACGAGCTGGTGTCGCTGAACGCCAAGAGCAAGAACGACCAGGAGTCGTCCGACAAGATCGCGACGGCGTGGCTCAAGGCCCAGGGCCTGCTCTGACGGGCTGACGCTCCGACACGCAAGCGCCCGGTCCCTCAGGGGGCCGGGCGCTTCTGCGTGTTCTGCGCCTCCCGCCTCCCGCGGGAGGGGCTAGACGCGGGCGTCCTGCCTCGGCACCCAGACCTGGTTGATGATGATGAGGATGGATGCCGCGACCGGCACCGCCACCAGGGCGCCGAGCAGGCCGAGCAGCGTGCCGCCGGCGAGAGCGCCGATCACCACGAGTGAGCCGGGGATCGAGATGGCCCTGTTCATCACGCGCGGGGTGATCACGTACGCCTCGACCTGCATGTAGACGAGGTACACGATGGCGAAGACGAGCGCGGCGACCGGGTTCGTGAACAGCGCGAGGCCCGAGCCGATGATCCAGAACATGACCGAGCCGACGAGCGGGATCAGGGTGATGCAGAAGGCTACGGTCGCCATCAGCGGCGGGAACGGAAGCCCGAGGAAGAGGTAGAGCAGGAAGGCGAGCAGGGCGTTGAAGAACGCCAACACGACCATCCCCATCACGTAGCCGCCCACCGAGTCGGTGATCTGGTCGGTGATGTCGGCGGCGCGTGCGCGGTCGCGGGCCGGGGCGAGGCGCAGCAGACCGGTCTTGATGCCGGGCAGCGTCGCGACGAAGTACAGGGTGAGCACGAGCACGACGATCGCGCCGGAGATGCCGGTGGCGATGCCCGCGCCGACCTTGAGCGCGCCTCCGCCGATGGTGGCGATGTTGCCAGGGTCGGTGAGGAACCTCTGCACGTCGGCGACGAGGGTCTCGAACTGGTCGCCGAACTGCTTCTCCAGGGTGGCGTACACGTCGCTGCGCGTGAAGTCCTGGATCATGCCGGGCACCGAGTTCACGAAGCTCGCGATCTGCTCGATGACGATGGGCAGCACCATCCAGAGGATCAACGCGATCACCACGACGAGGGCGAGGATGACGACGACGACGGACATCGCGCGCGACAGTCCGCGGCGCTCCAGGAAGCGCACGGCGGGGTCGAGGCCGAGGGCGGCGAACAGCGCGAGCGCGATGTAGATCAGCACCGTCGAGAGGTTGGTGATCGCGAAGCCCAGGGCGATGGCGGCGAGCCCGCCGAGGGTCACGAGGAAGCCGAACACGAACGGCCGGTCGATGCGCGTCCAGAACGACCGGCTCGGTGCCATCGGCTCGATGACGACCGCGCGCTGCGGGACGTCGGCGGTCGCCTCGGGGGTGGGGGCGGATGCTGCGACGTCGGCGCTCTCGGCGGGAGCAGGCTGTTCTTCGCTCATGTGCTCACGATAGCGGGAGCCCTCGTCATGACCGGGTGCGCGCGGCGGCGCGAAGGCGGTTTGTCCGTAGAGTATGACCATGACCGAAGCCGTGGACCCGAGGTCGGAACTGCTCCGACTGCGCGCCAGCATCGACAACATCGACGCGGCGCTGATCTTCATGCTCGCGGAACGCTTCCGCGCGACGCAGCAGGTGGGTCATCTCAAGGCTGAACACGAGATGCCGGCGTCGGATCCCGGCCGCGAGGAGCAGCAGGTCGCGCGTCTGCGCGCTCTGGCCGAGGAAGCTCACCTCGACCCGGAGTTCGCGGAGAAATGGTTCAACTTCGTCGTCGCCGAGGTGATCCGTCACCACACGGAGGCCGCCGAAGGCCGGTAGGAGCGGTATCCCGGGCGGGAGACAGGTGTGTGCAGCACTCGCCCGCCCGGGGCGCTCAACTAAGTTTATTGAATAAACTATGACGAGGCTACGCACAGCCTCTCGATCTGTCAACAGTCTCTCGACATCGGAAACCGCCCATGCTGAACAGCGATGACGCTCTCGACACCCAGGGGTCGGTACGGCGTGCCAATCTCCGGCGTGCGCTGCAGCTGGTGTTCCGCAGCCCCGGATCGCAGACGCGGGCGGGCATCGCCAGGGCCACCGGGCTCACGGCGGCCACCGCATCCTCCCTGGTGGCGGAGCTCATAGAGAGCCGCCTCGTCGTCGAGGGCGCGCAGGCGGCCAGCACGGGCGGTAAGAGGGCGACGACCCTGAGCATCGATGCCGGTCATCACCTCATCCTGGTGATGGTGATCCGCCCGACCGACGCGCGCATCTCGCTCGTCGCGCTCGACGGCGCCGAGGTCGACACGCGTCGCATCGCCTACACGGCCCAGACGAGGGATCGGATGCTCGACGAGGAGATCGCGCGCATCGCCGCGGAGTACTCCGGTCGTCTTCTCATCGCCGGGGCGCAGCTGCCAGGCACCACCGACGGCAGGGCCGTGCTCGAGAGCGTGCAGCTCGGGTGGCGCGACGTGCCGCTGGCGGAGCGTTTCGAGCGGACGCTCGACGTGCCGGTGCTGCTCGTGAACGACGTCGACGCGGAGGCCATCGCCGAGTCGGCCACGGAGGACGAGGACTCCGGGTACCGCCTGTTCATCCACATCGGCGTCGGCATCGGCGCGGCCGTCACGCTCGACGGCGAGCTCGCGCCGGGTCCTCGGGACCGCGCGGGCGAGATCGGCCACGTACAGGTGGTGTTCGGCGACGAGGCGCGGGTGTGCCGGTGCGGACGTTACGGGTGCCTGGAGTCGGCGTCGTCGATGACGGCGATGCTCGGCGACGACTTCGACGACGCCCTCGACGAGCGCGAGGTGCGGGTGCTCGCGGATGCCGCGGACCCCGCCGTGTTCGCGGACGGTGCCCGCGCCCTCGCCCGCACGATCAAGCTGATCGCGGCGGTGCTCGACGCGGCGGAGGTCGTGATCGGCGGACCGGTGCGCGCGCTCGGCGAGCCGTTCCTCGACCTCGTGCGTGCGGACATCGACTACGCGGCGACGGGCACGGCCGACGTGCCGGTGCGCTACGCGGACGCCGACGCCACGATCTCGACCGGCGTCGCGCAGTTCGCGCTCACCGCCGCCCTCGGCGTGCGCTGGAGCCCGCAGCAGCTGCGCGCCGTGCGCCGCGGCTGAGACGGCGATTGTGCCGGCGGCGCACGCGATGCGAGATCAGAGGTCGCCGTAGACGTCGCGACGATGCCCGACACGGACGACCGTCACCACGATCCGTTCGTCGGACACCTCATAGAGCACGCGATAGTCGCCGATGCGAAGACGCCAGGCATCCTTGTATCCGACGATCTTGCGGACCCCGTGGGGGCGAGGCGAGTTCTCGAGTTCGGCGATGCCGAGGAGCACGCGCCGTCGGATCTGCGTGTCCAGCTTGCGGATCTCTCGGGCGGCAGCGGTAGTGAACTCGACCTCGTAACGGATCACGCGATCTCAGCGCGCAGGTCGGTGAGAGGCACCCGCCTGCCGTCGTCGGCAGCTCTGGCGGCGGCGAAGTCGGCGGTGTCGCGGGCCGCTTCGAGCTCTTCGAGGAGTTCGAGGTCGTCGACGCTGATGACGACGGCGGTGAGCTTGCCATGGCGCGTCACGCCGACTCGCTCCGAGCCGTAGGCGACCCCGCTCAGGACGTCGGCCAGGCTTTCCCGGAGGTCTTTCGACGGCACGCTGCGGCTCAGGCTATCCATGAGGACATCGTACGTTGATATGTACATAATGACACTTTTGTAGATCTAGCCCGCAATGCCAATACTCGAAGCGGTCAGCCGCCGTACGTCCCCTCGAACGTGAGCTCGGTCTGGTTCGCTCCGCAGATGTCGCCGATCGTCGTCATCTGCGAGTGCATGGACGCGCTGAGCTGTCCGAGCGGACGCTGCGGGCTGCGCAGGATGGGCAGGAGAGCAGCGAAAGGCTCGGCGAGGGGCGTCGTCGATGACGAGGCGAGGGTGGCGAGCGTGTCGGCGGCCCCTTCCACCTGTTCGTTCCATTCGGCCTCGGTGACCTTGCCGTAGTCCGCGTAGCCGTGGTCTGCGTTGAACACTGTGCTGTACACGGTCGCGAACGTCGTGCACTCCTCGTCGATGACGGGGTCGGCGAGGAATCTCGCCGTGGAGAACCGCGGGGACACGGACCACGCCACGCCACCGGCATCCGGGATGAACGTCATCGACGGGCTCTTGCCTGCCGCGTAGATCGGCCACGCGAAGGAGCGCGTGCCGTCGCACACGCCCTTCTGGACCGTCAGGGGCGAGGACGCCTCACCGACGCCGATCGCGTAGGCGGTGCCTCCCGTGCACGCGACATCCAGGGTGAAGGACAGGAACCCGCCGTCCGGCACGGAGAATGCGACACCCTGTTGCGTGCCGGTCCCGGTGACCTCCTGGCCGCTCCGCGTGACGACGGCCTCCGCGGACGTCGTGGGGGTCGGCGCCGACGTGCTGCTGTCGCTGGGCGGTGATGCGGCGGAGCATCCGCTCAGCGCGATCGCGGCCGCGGCCATCGCAGCGCCGATCACGGCGCCGATGCGGACAGGACGTGCGGATGCGGTCATGGTTCCCCCGGGACGTGTCTACCATGACTTGTCGTTCCGACGCCCCACCTGCGCGACGACGCCCCACCTGCGGGACGTCGGGCAGGTGGGGCGTCGGCGGCCAGGTGGGGCGTCGGCGAAGCGTACGCGAGCGCTACTTCACGCTGCCGGCGGTGAGGCCGCCGACCAGGCGCTTCTCGATGAGCATGAACAGGATGACCACCGGCAGGATCGCGACGATCGAGACGCCGAACACGTACTGCCAGCTCGTCTCGTACTGCCCGACGAACTTGGTCAGCGCCACGGAGAGCGGCTGGTTCTTGTCGGTCGAGAGGATCACGAGGGATGCCGCGAACTCGTTCCAGCAGGCGACGAAGGTGAAGACGATCGCGGTGACGATGCCCGGCCACACCAGCGGCAGGTTGATCTTGAAGAGCACCGTGAAGCGCCCGGCACCGTCGATCTGCGCGGCCTCGTCGACCTCCTTGGGGATGCCGGCGAAGAACGAGTGCATGATCCACACTGCGAACGACAGGTTGAACGCCGCGTTGATGAAGATCATCGCCGCCCACGTGTCGCCGAGGCCGAGGGTCGTGAACTGACGGAACAGACCGGAGGTGAGCACAGCCGGCTGCAGCATCTGCGTGACGATCACGAGGAACAGGAACACCATGCGGCCGGGGAACTTGAACCGCGCCGTGTAGTACGCCGCCGGCAGCGACACCGCGAGCACGAGCAGCGTGGCGAAGACGGAGATGATGATCGTCGAGACGAGGTTGTACGGCAGCGGCGTCTCGGGCGTGGACCACATCTTGAGGTAGTTCTCCCAGTGCCACTCGACCGGGAGGTAGGTGGGGTCCACCGAGCGGATCTGCGGCTTGGTCTTCACCGAGCCGAAGAACATGATGAGGTACGGGAGCACGAAGATCGCGAGCACGAGCAGGCCGGCGGCCATGCGCAGGATGACGCGGGGCAGCGACACCTGATCTTCGGTGTAGCGGCGCGTGCGGCCGATCTGCGGGGCGCGGGCTCCGCGGCCGGCGGTGGTGACGAGGGCGGTCTCGGTCACGGTCATGATCAGACCTCCTTCATGGGCTTGACGGCCTTGACGTAGATCGCGACGATCACGATCACGATGAGGAAGGCGACGACCGACAGGGCGCTGGCGACGTCGACCCTCTTCTGCAGCTCGATGTATTTGAAGATCAGCGTCATGATCGTGTCGGCCCCGTAGCCGGGGATCGATCCGGTCATGACCTTGAGGATCGGCAGCGAGTTGAAGACGTTGATGATGTTGATGAGCACCGCGACGGCGAGGGCGCTGCGCAGCTGCGGCACGACGATCGTCCAGTAGGTGCGGGCGGCGCCGGCGCCGTCCATCTTCGCGGCCTCCAGGGTGTCGGCGGGGACCGTCTGGAGCCCGGCGAGGATCGTGTAGGTGGTGAACGGCAGGGAGACGAACACGGCGATGACGATCGACCAGATGAACGCCGTCATCGGGTTCTTCGTCCAGCCGAACCCGACGGGGTCGGACGAGAGGCCGATGTCGTAGAGGAACTTGTTGAACACCCCGAAGTACGGCTCGAGGCTGTAGTAGAACACCATGGTCGTCATCACGACGGATGCCGCCCAAGGGACGATCACGGCCATGCGCACGATCTGGCGGCCGGGGAACGCCTTGTTGAGGATCTGCGCGAGGCCGAGCGAGATGGCCACCGTGAAGAACACCACGACGACCACCCACACGATCGTGCGGAAGAAGATCGGCCAGAACTCCGCGAAGCCGAACACGGCGGCGAAGTTGTCGAGGCCGACGGATCCCTTGTCGAGACCAGACAGCGAGATCTTGCGGGTGGAGTTGTAGAACATCACACCCGCGGGGAACAGCACCACGGCGATGATCAGCAGCAGTGCGGGGGCGATCCAGGGCAGCGCCTGGAGGAGGTCCCGAAGGCCAGGGCGGCCGCGTGTGGCTCCCGACGCCTTCGGGGTGCGGGGGCGGCCGGTGGCCGCCCCCGCGAGGTTCGAGGACTCTGTCGTCTGGCTCATGGTTGTACCCGAACCTCTTCCTTTCCGCGGGCTCAGCCCGCGTCGACCTGCGCCTGGATCTGCTTCAGCACGTCAGCTGCGGGCTGCGACTGGAGCTGACCGAACAGCGACTTGAAGGCGCCGTCGGCGGCCGACCACTTCTCGTTGGTGGACGGGTAGAACTTGGCGTCGGGCAGCACGTCGAGGAAGGGCTTGAGCTTCTCGTCGCCGCCGAGCTTGTCGGCGCCCGACTTGGTGACGGGGAGGAAGCCCTCGGCCTGCACCCACGGCACGTACACGTCGGCCGAGTAGAAGTAGTCGAAGAACTTCTTGATCGCGTCGGCCTTCTTGCCGTCGTTCTTGAACGCCATCAGCTGGTCCATGACGCCGAGCGTGAACGGCGAGCCGTCCTTGGTCGGGATCGGGACGATCGAGTAGTCGAGGCTGGGGTTGCCCTCCTCGATCTGGCCGACCGTCGGCGGCAGGCCGACCTGCATGCCGATCTTGCCCTGGATGAAGATGTCCATCAGGGGCGAGCGGTTGGTGGAGCCGGGGTCGGCCTGGGTCGCACCGGCGTCGATCATCTTCTTGATCTGCTCGGCGCCGACGAGGTTCTCCGGCGTGTCGATGGTGATGTCCTTGGCATCGCCGAACGAGCCGCCGCCGCCCCACAGCCACACGGCAGCCTCGGCCTGCGCTTCCTCGGACCCGAGCGGCATGCCGTAGCCGGCGACGCCGCCTCCGAGCTGGGAGACCTTGGTGGCGGCATCCAGCAGCTCGTCCCAGTTGGTCGGGGCTGCCACGCCTGCCTCCTTGAGGAGGGCGTTGTTGACGAACAGCGCACGTGCCGACGCGATCAGCGGCAGGGCGTAGGCGGTGCCATCGATCTCGGCGTTCTTGACGAACGCATCCTGGAAGTCGGAGTAGATGTCGTCGGAAACGACGTCCTTCACCGGGTACAGCAGATCGTCGCCGACGAAGCCGGCGAAGGGGCCGCCGTTGTAGATGTCGGGGGCATCATTGGCCTGGATCTTGGTCGAGACGACCTTCTCCAGGTTGTCCCACGACTGCACCTCGAGCTCGACCTTGATGTCGGGGTTCTCCTTCTCGAACCCCTTGATGACGTCCTCCCACAGGCCCTTGGTCTTGTCGGAGTAGCTGGGCACGAGCATCTTCAGCGTGGTCGACCCGGAGTCGCCCCCGCTGTCTCCGCCGGTCGAGCCGCCGAACCCGCACGACGCGAGGGAGAGGGTGGCGACGGCTGCCACCGCAGCGGCGCCGAATCGCAGTGACTTCTTCATGTGTAGTGCATTCCTCACTGTGTGTGATGTGCCGTCCTCGTAGAGCGGATCGCTCGGCGGAGGACGGCTGGGTCTGCACAGTCGCAACACTTCACGCGACGGTGCGTGTGGCCGCCCGGGGGAGGGAGGCCGTCGAAGCCGGATCGGCTCGGTGCTCCGACGACGGCCTGCGCAGACGTCGGGGCGGGTGGAACGTGTTCGATTATTCGTTAGGCGAACAAACAAAATCAAGAGATTCTTGTCCTGTTTTCGTCTACGCGAGATACTATGATCGAAATAGGCTCGAAACAATCACAAATACGCAACTTCTGCAACGGAAGGCAGTCACGATGACGGATAACCTGCCCGGCGCGCACATGCGCGCAGAGCTCACCTCGCAGCCGGAGATGTGGGCGCGGGCCGCCGACCTCCGCGACCTCCAGGCCCTCCTGCCGGCGCACGGCGCACGCATCGCCGTGGTCGGCTGCGGCACGTCGTGGTTCATCGCCCAGTCCTACGCCGCCCTGCGCGAGAACGCAGGGCTCGGGGAGACCGACGCCTACGCCGCCTCCGAGGCGTTCATCGACCGCGGCTACGACGCTGTCGTCGCCCTCACGCGCTCGGGAACCACCACCGAGGTGCTCGAGCTCGTCGACCGCATCAAGGGCCGCATCCCCACCGTCGGCGTGATCGGCGACGCGACCTCTCCGCTGGCGTCGATGGTCGACGAGGCCGTGCTGCTTCCGTTCGCCGACGAGAAGTCCGTCGTGCAGACCCGCTTCGCGACCACGGCGCTCGCGCTGTTCCGCGCCTCCCTCGGCGAAGACCTCAGCGGCGCGATCGACGACGCGAAGGCCGTGCTCGCCGGTTCCGACGACGACGGGCTGCGCGACGCCGAGCAGTACACGTTCCTCGGCCGCGGGTGGACGATCGGGCTTGCGCACGAGGCCGCTCTGAAGATGCGCGAGTCCTCGCAGTCGTGGACCGAGTCGTACCCCTCGATGGACTACCGCCACGGTCCGATCGCGATCGCGGCTCCCGGCCGTGTCACCTGGCAGTTCGGCGAGGCCCCCGAAGGGCTGTCGGCGCAGGTCGAGGCCACCGGAGCACGCTTCGTGCAGAACCCGGTCGACCCGATGGCCGACCTCGTCCGCCTGCACCGCGTGGCGCTCGACCGCGCCGTGTTCCGCGGCCTCGACCCCGACCAGCCCCGCAACCTCACGCGTTCCGTCATCCTGGATGCATGATGAACGTCCCTGACCCGAGCGCAGCGCCCGTTCCCGATGTCGTGAAGGACGCCTCGGGCGAGCGACTCGCTGCGGTGCGCTCGCTCGGGCCGGGGG
>JAGIAK010000004.1 GCA_017744855.1 Microbacterium sp. | reverse complement strand
GCGCTGGCCACCATGAGGTTCCCCGGGCGCGGACTCGTGTTCAGCTTCATCATCGTGGTCGCCATGATCCCCTTCGACGCGATCGCGATCCCGCTGTCCTCCCTCTTCCAGCAGTGGAGTCTCAGCGATTCCTACGCGGGTCTCATCCTGCCGGCGCTGGCCAACGGGTTCGCGATCTTCGTGATGCGCCAGTTCTTCATGGGCATCCCGCAGGAGCTGATCGAGGCGGCGGAAGTCGACGGCCTCGGCCGGTTCCGCACTCTGTGGACCATCGTGCTCCCGCTCTCCAAGCCGGCGTTGATCGGTGCAGGCATGATGCTGTTCCTCTCGCAGTGGCAGGCATACCTCTGGCCCCTGCTGATCGGCACATCGCCCGAGCGTCAGCTCGCACCGATCGCCCTCGCCAATCTGAGCACGCAGTTCACGGTCGACCTGGGGCAGATCCTCGCCGGCTCCTTCGTGTTGAGCGTGATCCCGATGATCCTCCTCCTCTTCTTCCAGAAGCAGTACACCGAATCCCTGTCGACGACGGGGCTGAAGGGATGACGGCGCCCATCGAGGAGGGCACGGGGCGCATCGGAGTCGTCGGGTCTCTGAATCTCGACCGCTTCCTCCGACTGCAGGAACTCCCCGCCGCGGGAGAGTCGGTGCACGCCGAGCTCACGGGAACCTCTCCGGGCGGAAAGGGGGCGAACCAGGCGGCCGCCGCCGCACTGCTCGGCGTTGATGTGCAGCTCATCGGCGCGGTCGGCTCCGATGAGGCCGGAGATGTGCTCCTCGCCGCGGCCTCGGACAAGGGCGTCGACATCCGCTCGATCGTTCGCGCCGGGGCGCCGACGGGAGAGGCCACGATCCTCATCGACGCAGGCGGCGAGAACATCATCGTCATCGTCGGCGGCGCCAATCTCGCCCTGCGTCCGGAAACGGTGCAGAGCATCGCTCCGTCCACGGACATCGTCGTCGCCGGATTCGAGGTGGCCGACGACGTCGTCGAAGCGGCGGCGCGTCACGCGGATGCCATCGACGCGCTGTTCGTCCTCAACCCTTCTCCCCTGCGCGCGGTCACAGTGCGAATGCGGGCGAAGCGCATGCTGACGATCCTCAACGAGACGGAGTCCGCAGGGCTTCTGCGCGCAGAAGGCCTGGACGATGACGCCATCGGGCCGCTGAGCGAGCTGCTGGGCGGGAGCGATCTGATCGTCACCAGAGGCGCACGGGGGTCGATCATCTACGAATCCGCGAATCGGACGGCGACCGTCATCGACTCGAGACCGGTCTCAGCGGTCGACACGAGCGGCTGCGGGGATGCCTTCACCGGCGCGGCCGTCGCGGCGCTCTCGCACGGGGCGACCCTGCGGGAAGCCGCGGAGTACGGACGGGACGTCGGCGCTCTCGTTGCGACCAGATACGGCACCCAGTCGACGTATCCCACCGCCGACGAGCTTGCGGCGTGGGTGGCTGAACAGTAGCCGATCGTCGACACCGCGCATCCGGACGATCAGGCGGGCTCCACGCAGCCGCAGGATCGTCGCACGACGAGCCGGGCCTGTACGGTCTCGTGGAGCGGCGGCTCGGCGGGGGCGAGGATGGCACGGAGCGCGGTTGCCGCGATCTCGGCGATGGGCTGTTCCACCGCGGTCAGCGGGGGATCGCTGTACCGGGCGTCGTCGGTTCCGTCGAAGGAGACGACAGCCAACTCGTCAGGCACGGAGACTCCGAGCCGCCTGGCCGCAGCGAGCAGTCCGAGCGCCTGAACATCGGAAGACACGAAAACCGCGTCGGGACGCTCGGACCGCGACAGAAGCGCGACCGCCGCCTCATAGCCGCCGTGCCGGTTGAACTCCGACCGGCAGACGAGGCCATCCCCGTGCGGCAACCCGGCATCCTCCAACGCCGCCTGCCATCCACGGAAACGGGCGTCCGCGCCGGGCGATCCCTCCATGCCGCCGAGCAATGCGATCCGCCGGCGACCGTGTCCGACCAGGTGCTCGACCCCGATCCGCGCCCCCCTGAGATTGTCGACGACCACCGTCCGCTGGCTCGGCTGATCCCGCTGATCGAGGTATACCGTCGGAGTCCCGCCGACCTCCCCGTCCGACCCGGCATCGAGACTCACGATGATGAGTCCGTCGATCTGGTGGCTGATCAACGAGTCCACCTGCGCACGCTCACGCTCGATGTCGTTGTCAGAATCGCCGAGCAGAAGAGCGAAACCGGCCTCGAAGGCACGGTTCGACAGCTCACGCGCGAGGGCGCCGAAGTATGTGTTGCTGACGTCGGGTACGACGAGGCCGACCGCCTGAGCGCGTCGCAATCTCAACGCCCTCGCGACGGCGTTCGGCGTGTACTCGAGTTCCTTCATCGCGTCCAGCACACGGGCGCGCGTCGCCTCTGCGACCGGCCGCGGACCGTTGTTCACGACATAGCTCACGACAGCCGTGCTGACCCCGGCCGCGCGCGCCACGTCCGATCTGGTCGCAGGTCGAGTGCGTGGCTGAGGCGAGTCGTCTGACATGTGGCTCCTGATCGGGCGCAGGCGCCTCGCTCTCGCAAGACGCTCGATGACCTCGACTCTATTCGAGTAGACATAGGATCGCCAGCCGTGGGAGACCTGAGCACCCTCAGCGCTCCGGCAGGTGCACGGACGACAGGTCGTGGAGACCGCCGGGGCGCGCGGCCGTCTCATGCGGAAGTGTCGGATGCCGCGGCTAGCCTTGACCCATGGCCACTCGTCGACCCGCTCCCCCCGCCTTCGTCTGCACCGAGTGCGGGTGGACGACGGCGAAGTGGGTTGGGCGCTGCGGCGAGTGCCAGCAGTGGGGCACGGTGCAGGAACAGGGAGCGCAGACCGGCATCCTCGCCCGCGTCACGGCGCTCACCCCGTCGGCCGACCGCGCGGCGCGCCCCATTACGCAGATCACCACGACCGATGCGCCGCGCCGCACGAGCGGCGTCGCGGAGTTCGACCGCGTGCTCGGCGGCGGCATCGTGCCGGGAGCCGCGATCCTGCTCAGCGGGGAGCCCGGCGTCGGAAAGTCCACGCTGCTGCTCGAGGTGGCGGCGAAGGCTGCCGTGTCAGGGCGTCGCGTGCTCTACGCGAGCGCCGAGGAGTCGCCGGCGCAGGTGCGGCTGCGCGCCGAGCGCACAGGGGCGCTGCACGACGAGCTGTACCTCGCGAGCGAGACCGACCTGGCGACCATTCTCGGCCACATCGACGAGGTGCGGCCGCAGCTCGTGATCGTCGACTCGGTGCAGACCGTCGCGTCGTCGCTCACCGACGGCGCGGCAGGGCAGCCCGCCCAGGTGCGCGAGGTCGCCGCCACGCTGATCCGCGTGGCCAAGGAGCGCGACCTCCCGATCATCATCGTCGGCCATGTCACGAAAGACGGCCAGGTCGCCGGCCCGCGCGTGCTGGAGCACCTGGTCGACGTCGTCTGCCACTTCGAGGGCGATCGGCAGACGTCGCTGCGCTTCGTGCGCGCGCTGAAGAACCGCTTCGGACCGACCGATGAGGTCGGATGCTTCGAGATGACCGGCGACGGCATCGCCGAGGTACCCGACCCATCCGGACTCTTCCTGTCGCAGGGCGCGACCGAGCCCGGCACGTGCGTGGCGATCGCGCTCGAGGGACGCAGGGCGATGCCGGTCGAGGTGCAGGCGCTGACCGTGCCGTCGAACGCCCCGAACCCCCGCCGCGTGGTGCACGGCCTCGACGCGTCTCGGGTGGCGATGGTGCTCGCGATCCTCGAACGCCGGGCCGGCATCCCCACGGGCAGCCTCGACGTGTACGTCTCGACCGTCGGCGGTGTGCGGTTCACCGAGCCGGCCGCCGACCTCGCGATCGCGGTCGCCGTCGCGGGGTCCATCCAGCACAGCGCGGTGCCGCGCACGGTCGCCGCGGTGGGCGAGCTGAGCCTCGCCGGTGAGATCCGTCCGGTGACGCAGGCGGCTCAGCGGCGCTCGGAGGCCGCGCGGCTCGGGTACGAGCAGGTGGTCGACGACCGCTCGAAGACGCTCCGCGCGGCGCTCACCGACGTCCGTGCACGCAGCACGTCACGGCGCGACGAGCGCGACATCCCGCCGTTCTGAGCCGCCGCGCCCGCGCGGCCGGAGACCGCGCAGTTCCCGCACTCCCGGGCGCAGCACAGACCCTAGGGCCGGCTCAGACCTCGAGGGCCTTCAGCAGCTCGTCGGGAGAGGCCTGCATGGGATGCGGGCCGGCGATGTCGAGGAACACCGTGGTGATCGGGTGCGTCGACAGGAACGTCCGCAGCCAGTCGGCCGTGTAGATGCCGATGCCGGGAGGCAGGTTGGCCGGCTTGTTCTTCGCGTCGCTGAACAGCAGCAGCGCGAGATCACCGCTCTTCGGGTCGCGGTACGTCCACACCTCGCCGGTGTCGAGGGGGTTGTCGCGGGCGCCAGGCGTGATCAGCGGCACCACGGTGGTGCCGTGACGCAGCGCGAGGGCGACGGCGGCGACGTCCTGCTTCTCGAGGGCCTGGGCCAGCGCATCCGATCGGAAATCCTCGGGTGCCGGCTTCTTCTTCGCCCTCTTCGCTGCCATGACTCCAGCTTAACGATTGGGGCCCTCTCGAGTCCTCCATTGGGGACTGGGGTACTCGAGAGGGCCCTCCGACTCTCGAACGGCGATGTCGAAGCGCTGGGGACGCTGTAAGTCGACGCCACTGGGGATGGCATGTTGCCGCATAGTCCCGAGAGTCAAGTCAATGGTATCCCAAAAGTGGGAGCCTGTCTGCACGAAATGTGAGTGCGATGCTGTATTCGACGTGCTCAGTAGAGCAGGATCTGCTTCGTCGCCACCGAGGCGAAGCCGCCGATCTGCACGGCCACGTGGTACGAGGCGCCGCCGCCCGGCGCCCGAGGCCGGTTCTCCTGCGCGCACGACTCGACGCTCGACCGGGTGCGGTCCCAGACCACCGGGTCCTTGCTCACGACCGTCGCCCCCGCGGCGAGCGTCGCGATCATGCTGCTGGGGTTCTCCTGACAGTCGGTCGACCGCCACCACACGTCGTCGCCGCTCGCGACCGTGAAAACCTGCGTGGCCGAACCGACGTCGATCGTGCAGTCGGCCGCGCCCTTGTTGGTGAGCGAGATCGACAGCTTCGGGAGCACCCCGGCCTGGTAGCTGTCGGCATCCGTCACCGCCTCGACGACGATGTCCTTCGCGTCGCACGCCGCGATGCCGGGCGTCTCCCCCGTGGTCGGGTCGGCGCTCGGCGACTGCTCCGCTCCCGTGTCCGTCGGGGTCGGCGATGTCGCGACCGTGTCGGACGGCGTGGGCGCGGGCTTCGCCGAGCCGTGCGCCCACGGCTGCGCCACGATCAGCCAGATCACGAGGCCGATCACGGCCACGAGCACGACGAGCCCGCCGAAGAACACCACGCGCCGACGACGATAGACGGCTGCGGAGGGCGAGGGCATGGATCCAGGCTAACCGAGGCGCTTGAGCATCCTGGTGTTGCCGAGCGTGTTCGGCTTCACGTGCGCGAGATCGAGGAACTCCTCGACACCCGCGTCGCCGCTGCGCAGCAGCTGGGAGTACACGTCGGGGTCGACGACCTGCTCGCCGATCGGCGTGAAGCCTCGACGGCCGAAGAACGTCGTCTCGAACGTGAGGCAGAAGAGGCGGCTGAGCCCGAGCACGCGGGCGTGCTCCTCGAGCCGGTCGACGATCGCGCCGCCGACGCCGTGGTGCAGCCAGTCGTCGCGCACCATCAGGGTGCGCACCTCGCCGAGGTCCTCCCAGAACACGTGCAGCGCACCGCATCCGACGAGCTCGCCGTCGGCCTCGGCGACCACGAACTCCTGCACGGCGCCGTACAGCACGGCGAGGTCCTTGCCGAGGAGGATGCGCTGTTCGACCATCGGCTGCAGGAGGTTCCGGATGCCGACCACGTCGGCGCTGCGCGCCGGCCGCACGATGTACTCGCTCACGGGACAAGCCTAGAACCCGCATCCTGCGTTCCCGCTGCGCCACGGCTGTCGCACCGCGCCACCACGCACGCGACGCGCCACTTCCCGATTCGCGGGAATCGGGAAGTGGCGCGTCGTGCGAAGGGTCGCGCGTGGGCCGGGAGCGGCACGCCGCACGGGCCGGCGGCGACCGGACTCAGATCGTGACGATGACGTCGTCGCCGTCGACCCGCACGCGCGCGGGGCGCAGGCCGACCCGCTGGTCGGCGGGATGCTTGCCGGTGAGGATGTCGAACTCGAAGCCGTGCCACGGGCAGACGATGTTGCGGTCGGTCGGGTGGAACCCGGGTCCGCCGCTCTTCAGACCGCCCTCACCGCGCACGAGCTGCACGGTGCGCGGCATGATCTTGCCCTGGCAGACCGGGCCGCCCTGGTGCGGGCACACGTTGTACCAGGCACGCACCTGCTCGGCGTGGAAGTACAGACCCAGCTCGGTGCCGTCGACGTCGACGACGATGCGCTCGCGCTGGGCGAGGTCGGCGAGGCTCGCGACCACGACGTCTCTGCGCACGACCTGGGCGCTCATTCGGCCCTCCGGTACCAGATGGCCATGTCGAAGAGATTCACGTCGGCCGCGTCGAGCAGCGCCGTGACGAGGACGACGGTCTCGGTGGCGTTCAGCGCGTCCTCGCGGATGGGCCACGAGATCTTGCCGACGCGGTCGGTCTTCGCCGAGAACAGGCGCGCGGCGGCGTAGAGCACGTCGGCGATCTGCTCGTCGGAGACCTCGGCGCCGCGCTCCTCGGCGGAGATCTGCGCGGTGAGCTCGCCGAGACGGGCGACGAGGCCGTCCAGCTCGGCGACGGCGGGGGCGGTGGTGGTGTCGGTGGTCATGTCACGAGATCCCTGGTCGCTCCGCGAGCACCTGCTCGGCGGATGGCTTCTGTCGGTCGGTGGGGAGGTTGAACACGCGGGCGGCGTTCAACCCGAGGATGTTGCGCTTGGCCTGCTCCGAGAGGAACGGCAGCCGGGTGATCGTGGACGGCGCGTCCCAGTCCCAGTGCGGCCAGTCCGACGAGTACAGCAGCTGGGTCTCGGCGTTGAACGACTTCATCGTCGCCTCGAGCAGCTCCATGTTGGTGCGCTCCATCGGCTGCGTCGTGTACCACATCTCCTTCATGTACTCGCTCGGCAGCCGCGTCAGGCCTGGCGCCTCGCTCGGACGCATGAGCACCTCGTGGTCCAGGCGCTGCATGAGGAAGGGGATCCACGCGAGACCGCTCTCGACCCACACCATCTTGAGCTTGGGGAAGCGCTCGGGCATCGCGTTGATGATCCAGTTGGTGACGTGGATCTGGTTGTAGTGCGTGAACGACAGCGCATGCATCGACAGGAAGCGGTTCAGCTGCGAGAACGACGGGTCGCCCCAGTGGTAGCCGGAGTGGAACGCGAGCGGCTTGCCGCTGTCCTCGATCAGCTTGTAGAGGCGGGTGTACACGTCGGAGTGCACCGGGTTGTTGCGCGTCGAGCACACCGTGTACCCGATGATGCCCGGGTCGTCGGCGTACTTCTCGACGAGCTCCTCGCACACCTCGGGGGTGTTGTAGGGCAGGTAGAGCATGCCCTTGAGGCGGGGGTTGGGCGGCAGGATGACCTCGGTGAGCCAGCGGTTGAACGCCCGACCGAGCACGACCTCCACCTCGTCCTGCGGGTGCATGCCCAGCATCAGCATCGCGCTGGGGAACACGACCTGGTAGTCGAGGCCCATGGCGTCCATGCCGCGGCGGGCCGCCGTGACGAACGGGTGCCCCTCTGCGGGGTCGACCGGCTCCTTGCGGCCCTGGTGGCCGATGCGTCCGCCGACGCTCTGGTGCGACATGCCGGGCTGGATGTTCAGCAGGGCGTTGTTGCCGCCGAACCCGTGGAACTGGCTGAGGCCCAGGTCGCGCCATACGTCGTTGTCGATGAGGTCGAGCACCTCGCCCCAGAAGTGGTCTTCGGAGACGTGCGCGTCGATGTCGACGATGAAGTAGTCGTCGTAGTCCTCCTTCGCCTGCTTGGTGGCGTGCGCGAGGACGTCACGGCTGTCGGAGCGGCCGCCGATCTCGGCGAGCTCGCGAATGCGAGGCGCGTCCGAGCGGGGGGTGGGCAGATCACTCATGTTCTTCCTTTCTGGATGTCGTGGGGCGCGTCAGCGCGGAGAGACGATGGCGTTCGTCTCGACGGTGAGGTAGTCGTCCTCCGACGGCTGGCGGCTGATCACGACGGCGCGGGCGGGGTTCACCGCGAAGCGCAGCTGCTCTCCCGGCTTCGGCACCGCGTCGGCGGCGAGGTCCGACGTCTCCACTCGCACGCGCAGCGGCAGGCCGTCGGCGCGCGCCAGCAGGTTGACGGCGCTGCCGAGGTAGGTGGTGCGCTCCACGTCGCCGGTGAACCGCCCGGCGCCGGAGGACTCGGCATCCGTCGTGCGCACGTGGGCGGCGCGGAACGCGATGTCCGCACGATCGCCGACGGCGACGGACGTCGTCGCCGTGCCCGCGATGACGAGCGACGTGCCGTCGATGCGGATGTCGGCGACGTCGCCGTCGACGGCCACGACCGAGCCGGGGAGGATGTTCTGGAAGCCCATGAAGTCGGCCACGTAGGCGGACTGCGGGCGGTCGTAGAGCTCGGCGGGGGCGCCGTCCTGCACGATCTCGCCCTCGCTCATCACGATGATGCGGTCGGAGAGCGTGATCGCCTCCTCCTGATCGTGCGTGACGTAGACCGAGGTCGTCTCGAACTGGTTGTGCAGGGCACGCACCTGCTGGCCCATCTGGTAACGCAGCTTGGAGTCGAGGTTGGACAGCGGCTCGTCGTAGAAGATGATGCCGGGCCGGGCGGCCAGGGCGCGCGCCAGGGCGACGCGCTGCTGCTGGCCGCCCGACAGGGCGGTGACCGGACGCTTCTCGAACTCCGCGAGGCCGACGGCGGCGAGCATCTCGCGCATCCGCTTCTGGCGGTCCTGGGCACCGAGCCTGGCCACCTTGAGCGGGTAGGCGACGTTCTCCGCCACGCTCATGTGCGGCCAGAGCGCGTAGCTCTGGAACACCATGCCGACCTGACGCTTGTCCGCAGGGACGAAGGTCTTGCGGTCGGTGTCGACGACGACGCGATCACCCATGCTGATCCGACCGGTGGTCGGGCGCTCGAGGCCAGCGAGGCAGCGCAGCGTCGTCGTCTTGCCGCAGCCCGAGGGGCCGAGCAGGGTGACGAACTCGCCGGATCCGATCGTCAGATCGAGTCCGTGCAGCGCCGACTTGCTGCCGTATCGCTTGGTCAGTCCGGAGACCTGGACCTCGGTCATGGGTTGTCTCGCCTTCTCGCAGGAGATTCGGGAAAGGGGGCGGCTACTTCGTGAACTGCTCGGTGATGAAGTCGAAGTAGGGCTGGTTGAACTCGGGGTCGGAGTTCGCGAACGGCACGCGCTTGAGCTCGTTCAGCGGCGGGGTGCCCTGCGGGCCGGGAGCCTCGGGGGTCCAGCCGTAGGAACGGTTCTTCTCGGCGAGCGCCTTCTGGCCCTCCGGCGAGTACAGCCAGTTGATGTACAGCTGGGCGGCGTCGGGGTGGGGGCTGTCGTCGATGATGCACATGCCGGTGCGCGACATGAAGTTGCCGCCGTCGTCGAGCGGGAACACGGCCTCGATGGGTCCGCCCTTCGCCTTCACGTCCTCGTAGAAGCCCTGGTACACGGCGATGCCGATCGGGAAGCGGCCGCTGGCGACGTCTGCGGGCACGTTCGGCTCGGACTGGGCGAACTGCACGTCCTGCGCGGCGAGCTTCTCGATGTACGACTTGCCCCAGGTCGCCTCGCTGTCGGGCACCATCAGCGAGGTGAGGATGTAGCGGATGCCGCCGGGCACCGTGGGGTCGCCGACGGTGATCTTGCCCTTCCACTTGGGGTCGAGCAGGTCGTCCCAGTTCTTGGGCGCCTCGTCCTTCTTCACCATGTCGGTGTTGTAGACGAACACGAAGTAGCGCATCGCGTAGTAGGTGAGGCGTCCGTCGAAGTCGCCGGGGATCTCGAAGCCGGCCGGCGCGGTGCGCACGTCCGCCTTGGTGCAGATGCCCTCCTCCGCGGCGACCTGGGGCGACTCGCCGCCGTCGTAGATGTCGGCGATCTTGCTGCCGCTCTGCGCCTCGGCCTCGATCTTGGTGATGCTCTGCGCATCCGGCTGGTCCTGCTGCACCATCTTGATGCCGGGGAACCGGTCGGTGAACACCTCGAAGAGGTCCTTCTGCGCCGAGACGCTGGGGCCGTAGAGGACGATGTCGGTCTTGCCGTCCTTCACCGCCTTGTCGTAGAGCTCGTTCATGTACGCGTTCGCGTCGTCGGTCGCTCCGGGGACCTCGATCGGCTTGTCGGGCTTCGCGGCGGCTGCGCCCGACGAGCAGGCGGTGAGGGCGGTGAGGGCACCGGCGGCGACGAGCGCCGCGGTGAACCGTGCTGTCTTGCGGGAGAACATCATTGTTACTGCCTCTCGGGTGGTGTCAGGGTGTGATTCGGGTGAGGGGGACGGAGGGCGCGGAGCCGGAGCCCCTGCGCAGGCGCGAGCCGAGCTTCATCGAGAGCGCGGCGAGCGCGAGCACGGCCATGGCCGCGATGAGGATGATCATGAAGAGGGCGGCGCCCTGCGACATGTTGCCCTGCAGGAACTGCTGGAACGCGGTCAGCGAGACCGGCTGGAGTCCCGGCGGGGCGAGCAGCATGGGCACGGCGAGGTTGCCGGAGATGAACAGGGCCGAAAGGAACCATCCCGACAGGAAGCTGGGGATGACGAGCCGCAGCACGATGCTCAGCAGCACGCGCCAGGACCCGGCGCCGGAGGTGCGTCCGGCCTCCTCGAGCTCGGGCGAGAGCTGGGCGAGCGCTCCCTCGGCGATGCGGCTCGACACGGGGATGGTGGCGACGATGAGCACGAGCGTCATCAGGAACGCCGAGCCGTACAGCCCCCGGAACGCCGGCACGTACAGCACCGCGAACATGTAGGCGAGCGCCAGTACGATGCCGGGAAGCGCCCACGGGATCCACACGGCGAAGGACGTGTACGAGCGGATGAAGCCGGTGCGGCGTGCCGTGACGTAGGCGGTGAGCATCGCGATCGCGATCGAGCCGAAGCCGCCGATCACGGCCAGCCACGCCGTGAGCGTCAGGCTGGAGCTGAACACGGGGTCGGTGAGCATCTCGACGTAGTTGTCGAAGGTGAGCCCGGTGCTCATCACGCCGAAGATCGGCTGCAGGCTGCCGAGGATCATGGCGAACAGCGGGAGCACGAGGTTGAGCAGCGTGAACACGACGATCAGGGCCGTGAACACCCAGCGCACCGGTCCCAGCTCCTGCGGCTCCCGGCGCGAGGTCTTGCCGGTGAGGGTGGTGAAGCTGCGGCCGCGCAGCAGCCAGCGCTGGGCCACGAACAGCGCGAGCACGAGCACGATGAGCACGAGCGACAGGGCGAACGCCTTGGTGTACTCGGCGGGCGCCTGGTCGCGCACGTAGTGGTAGATCTGCGTCGAGAAGACGAAGATGTTCGCCTGACGGCCGATGAGCTGCGGGCTGTCGAAGGCCTGGAACACCAGCACGGCGATGAGGATCGCGGCCCCCGTGATCGCCGGGCCGACCGAGGGCAGCGTGATGGTGAAGAAGGTGCGCACGGCGCCGGCGCCGCTGATCGCCGCCGCCTCGTCGAGCGACTGGTCGCGGTTCTTGAAGGCGCCGAGCATCAGCAGGTACGCGAAGGGCATGTACCCCAGCGACATGAGCAGGATCAGGCCGCCCCATCCCTGGATGTTCATCACGGGACCGGTGGCCCCCAGCATCCGGGCGAACTGGTTGATCAGCCCGTTCTGCGCGTTGCCGAGCATGATCCAGCCGAGGGTGTGGAACAGCGGTGGCACGAAGAGGTTCACGGCCATCAGCGGCGTGAGGAGCTTGCGACCAGGCACGTTCGTGTTGGCCGCGATCCAGGCGAAGAGCCCGCCGCCGGCGACCGAGATCGTGCCGCAGACGACGACGAGGATGACGGAGTTCCCCATCGTGGTCCACGTGGCCTTGTCCTGGAACGCCTCGACGAGGCCGCCGATCGTGAAGGGGATGTTGTCGGACGGGAGGCCGTCGCGGAAGGCGCCGATCACGATCATCGACACCGGGAACACGAAGATCAGGGTGAGCGCGGCGATGAACGCGGTCCACAGCACGCCGCCCGAGAAGGCCCGGCGCTGCGATGCGCGCCTGTCGCGCTCGAAATCGATCGTCGCAGTCACTGCCATTCCCTTCGCGCACACGGTGCGGGTCTCGCCGTGGTCCGGTTTCGGGTCCGAACCTCGGCGTTCGTGATGTCTGTCAGCGTACGAACCGTGGGGTGGACGGTTCATCGGTGGCGGCTCCGAAGTCCGCTCCCCCGCCTCCGACACTGTGTCGGAGGCGGGGTCGGATCAGAGCAGTGCGGCCAGCGCCGCGTCGTTCTCGGCCGGCAGTCCGACCGTCACGCGTGCTCCCCCCGCGTGCGGGAAGGGGCGGGCGAGCACGCCCTGCGCCTCGAACCGCTCCAGCAACTCGGCGGCGTCGCCGTGCACGAAGAGGAAGTTCGACTGGCTGGGCAGCACCGACACACCAGCGGTGCGGAGGGCGTCCAGCATCCGCTCCCGCTCCGACACGATGACGGCGATCCGCGTGTCGGCCACCGCCTGTCCCTCCGGACCGAACGCGGCGATGACGGCGGCCTCGGCCACGCTGTTCAGCGCGAACCCGACCGACGTGCGGCGCAGCGCCTCGGCGATGCGCGGCGATGCCGCGGCATAGCCTGCGCGGATGCCGGCGAGACCGTGCGACTTCGACAGCGTGCGCAGGATCACGAGGTTGGGGAACTCGTCCAGCAGCGCTGTCGTCGCCTCGATCGGCTCGGCAGTGACGAACTCGCGATAGGCCTCGTCGAGCACGACGAGGACGTTCGACGGCACGTCCCGGAGGAAGGCGCGGATGCCGTCGGCGCCGATGAATCCGCCGGTGGGGTTGTTGGGGTTGCAGAGGTAGGCGATCCGCGTCTGCGGCGTGATGGCCGCCGCCATGGCCGCGAGATCCATGGCCCCCTGCTCGTCGAGGTCCACCGGGGTGCTCTGGGCGCCGGCGAGGCCGAGGGCGGCGGGGTAGGCCTCGAACGAGGGCCAGCAGTACACGCCGTGCACTCCCGGTTCGCAGACGAGGCGCGCGAGTCCGTGCAGCAGGGAGCCGGAGCCGTTGTCGATGGCGATGCGCTCGACGTCGAGGCCGAGGGATGCCGCGACTGCGGCGCGGGCGGCGGTGCGGTGGTAGTCGGGGTAGCGGTGCGCGGTGCGCGCGGCCTTCTCCATCGCGTCGACGATCACGGGCGCGGGCTCCCACGGCATCTCGTTCTGCGACAGCCGGATCGGGGGCAGGGTGCCGCGCGCCGGGCGGTTGGGAGCGGCCAGCATCCGGTCGATCACGCTGCGGAATTCGAGTGCCATGCGGGCTCCTCCTCGGGGCGAGGTAATTATCAATATTGAATATGAACAATATTGTCGGAGGGCGCACCTGTCAACCCGTCGAGCTCAGGTTCGACGTCCGGTCAGGGCAGGACGGCGGCCATCGAAGAGCCGCGGTGCCGCTGGATCGCCGACTCGGCGAGACCGTGGTCGCGGCGCGCGACGGCCGCGGCGAAGTCGAGGTGCGTCTGCAGACGCTCTGGCGTGGTCGGCGCCGTCGCCCCGTCCAGCTCCTCGACCGTGATGTAGTCGACCAGGTTCGTGTAGAGACTGCGCAGCAGCTCGTTGGGAGTGATCCGCGCGATGCGCGCGTGCAGCGCCCAGTTGGCGGTCGAGCCCGCCGGCGTTCCCCACGCGGCCTCCAGCTCCCCCGCGAGACGCTGCACGTCGGCGATGTCGGCATCGGTCGCGAACTCGACCGCATCGTGCAGCACCGTGCTGTCGAGCGCGTCGAGCACGCGCAGGCAGTTGGTCACCGTCGCCGCGCTCTCCCGCAGACGCAGCAGCTGATCGCTGAGCTGCGTGAACGGCGAGCGGTCGGCGACGAAGATGCCGCCGCCGGGGCCGGGCTTGGCATCGACGATGCCCCGGGAGCGCAGCAGCTGGATCGCCTCGCCGAGGGTCGCCGGTGCGACGCCGAAGCGCGTGGCGAGCTCCTGACGACGGCCTATGAAGTGCCCTGGCTTCCAGGACTCCGCGGTGATCTCCTGCTCCAGCGCACGGGCGACCTGCACCGCGACGGCGGCGTTCGTGATCTGCGACACCGCGCACCCCCTTCCGATTCCGACGAGCCTGCGTGTCTACACAGTAGACGCACAGCGACGTCGACGATCGCGCTCCGGTCGCAGAACCGCCGGTCGGGGCGCACCCGGCCGACGGTTCCGCGACCTTCCGACCTCAGTGCTTGCGCTCGTGGATGAAGCCCCAGGGCGACGGGAATACGTCGACGGGCACCTTGATCACCGCGGGACGACGGGCAGCGATCGCATCGCCGATGGCGCGCTGCACGGCATCCGCATCCGTCGCCAGGGAGAAGTCGATGCCGAACGCCATCGTGAGCAGCTCGAAGTCGGGGTTGGTGAGATCCGAGCCGATGAAACGGCCGCCGTAGGTGTCGCGCTGGATGCGCCACACGTTGCCGAACCGGTTGTCCTCGAAGAGCACGGTGATCAGCGGGATACCGTACTTCTTGGCCGTGGCGAACTCCTGCAGGGACCATCCGATGCCGCCGTCTCCGGTGACGACGACGACGGGACGGTCGCCCGCGCCGACGGCCGCCCCCAGCGCGGTGGGCATGGCGTAGCCGAGGGTGCCCTGATATCCCGGCCAGACGTACGAGCGCGGCGCCTGCACCTCGAAGCCGTAGGTGGACACGTACCCGATCTGCGTGAGCTCGTTCACGAACACGCCGTCCGCGGGCAGCGCCGCGCGGATGGCGTCGACGAAGGCCATCTGCGGCGCGACCTGCGCACGCACGCGCGCCTCGCCCTCCTCGCGCAGGCGGCGGATCGCGTCACCCCACCCCTCCTGCGGCTGCAGCCTCTCGACGAGGGCGGCCAGCACGGCGGTGGCGTCTGCGTTCACGGCGATGTCCGGGCGACGCGGGGCGCCGAGATCGGCGGCGTCGACGTTCACGAGCGCAAGGCGGGCTTCGCCGACAGAGAGCTGCTGGCCGAAGGGCGTGAGGAACCGGCTGCCGAACGAGACGACGGCATCCGCGCTCTCGCGCAGCTCCCACAGGGCGAAGGCCGGCAGGGCGTGCGGATCGCGGGCGTCGATGGCTCCGCGTCCGTTCTCGCTCATCACGACGGGAGCGTCGAGGAGCTCGGCGAGGCGGGACAGCAGCTCGAACGCGCGCTGGCCGCGAACCCCGCCTCCGACGTGGATGACGGGGCGGCTGCTCGCGCGCAGCAGCGCGACGATCTCGGCCACTCCCGCTTCGGGCGCGACAGGCGCATCGACGGCGAACGGCTCGCCCACCTCGAGGTCGGCCTCGGCGTGCAGCAGGTCGGGACCGAGCTCGAGAGCCACCGGACGCGGGCGTCCTGTGCGCATCTGCCGGAAGCCCTCGTGCACGAGCTCGGGGATCTCCTCGACACGCGTGGGGCGCGCGGTCCACTTGGTGAGACCCTCGATCGTCTCGGTCTGCTTCGGGATCTCGTGCAGGGCGCCCAGGCCGGATCCGACCAGCGGCGAGGGGATCGTGCCGGCGAGCAGCATCACCTGCGAGGAGCAGGCGTAGGCGGTGGCCATGCCCGCACCGGCGTTGAGCACACCGGGGCCGGGGACGACCATCGCGACGCCGGGACGCCCGGTCACACGGTGGTAGCCGTCGGCCATGTACGTGGTGCTCTGCTCGTGCCGCGGCACCATCAGGTGCACCTCGTCCTGACGGCGGTACATGCCGTCGGTGAGGCCGTCGAGCTGAACCCCGGGGATGCCGAACACGGTGTCGACACCCTCGCTGATCAGGGCCTGGGTGAGCGCGTCGCCGCCTGTCATCTTCGCCATACTGGTCGCCTCTCGATAAATTGACTATATTGAATATAGGTCGAAATTCCGGATGCCGACAAGTCACCACTGTCGGGATTCCGGATCGCCGATCCAGACAGCGGCTCCGACGAAGGTGCGCGCCGCGGCGCACAGTGAGGTGGACGATGAATCTCGAAGCTCAGGTGCAGGCGTACGCCGACCGCCTCGGACGGCCGATCATCGTGTTCGACGTCGAGTTCAACGTCATCGCGTTCAGCGTGCACGACCGCGACGTCGACCACGCCAGGCTGGCGATCATCCTGGCGCACAAGGGATCGTCGCGTGCACGGGAGTCGATCCGCGAATACCGCGTCGGCCACGCCGACGGCCCCGTGCGCATCCCGCCGATGGACGGCGGCCTCACCCGGCACGTCGCCCCCGTGCGCCACGACGGCCACCTCGTCGGGTACGTCTCCTCGACCATCCCCGAAGAGACGCCAGACGACGAGCTCGTCGAGGACGACGTCATCCGTGCCTCGCGCGACCGCATCGGCGTCACCCTCGCCGCGATGGCCCTGGGCAATCGGGAGGACGAGGACCGAGCCCTGCGCCTCCTCACCGCCCTGCTCGACGGCGACGCCGACCAGCGCGCCAGAGCGGCCGACGAACTCCTCACCGGAGGACTCATCTCCCCCGTCCCGCACTACACGGTCATCACCATCTCGGCACCGCCGCCCGCCGACCCCGGATCGGCGACGCTGCGGCTCGTGCTCGACCGCGCGCTCTCCGGCATCCCCGTGTTCCCGACCCTGAAGGCCGTGGGCACCGTCGTCGACGGCGAGGCCGTGCTGGTCGTGCCCTACGAGATCGACCGCGACCGGCTCGCCGCACTGCTCGACCAGCCGGCGTTCGCCACGCTGCACGCGGGCATCGGCGGTGCGCACGCCCCGCTGGCCCAGGTGCACCGCTCCCGCAGGGAGGCGCGCATCGCGGCACGCGGCGCCGTGCTCGACCCCACTAGGGGCCGCGTCGTGCACTGGGACGACCTCGGCCTCGATCGGGTGCTGCTGCAGCTGCCGCTGGAACGGCTGACGATCGGCGACCTGCCGGAGCCCGTGCAGCTGCTGCTCGCCGCCCAGTCAGGCCCCGACCTCGCCCAGACCCTCGAGGCCTACCTCGACCGCGGCTGCGACGCGCAGCGCACCGCGCAGGATCTGCACGTGCACCGCAGCACGCTGTACTACCGGCTGGACCGCGTGCGCGCGATCGCCGACGTCGACCTCGCCGACGGCGCCGTCCGCCGCGAGCTGCACACCGCGCTGCGGGTGGCGACCCTCGCCGGCCTCCGCTGACCCGGCTCTGCGCCGGTTCCGACCACCCCGGCTCTGCGCCGGACCCCGACCATCCCGGTCTCGCGCCGGACCAGACCACCCCGGCTCCACACCGGGCCCTCGACCACAGACCCGGCCTCGCGCCGATACCGACCACAGACACCCGGCTCCGCGCCGGGGGAAGGATGCACCATGAACACGCTCCTCGCCGCCGTCACCGCCGACCCGGCATCCGGCCGCGCCATCCTCGACGCCGCGACCCGCGAGGTCGTCGGCCACGCCCCGCGCCGGACCGTCGCCGACCTCGACGCCGCCATCGCCGCCGCCTCGGCCGCGCAGCCCGCGTGGGCGGCGCTCGGCCACGCGGAACGCTCCCGCCTGATGCGCCTCGCGGCCGACGAGATCGACGCCCTCGCCGACGAGCTCGGCGAGATCATCACGCACGAGCAGGGCAAGGTCGCCGGCTCCGGGGAGGCGCACGGCGCCGCGCACTGGCTGCGCAGCACCGCCGACATCCCGCTGGAACCGCAACGTCTCGCTGACGGCGCCGAGCTGCAGTACACGCCGCTGGGTGTCGTCGCTTCGATCGGACCGTGGAACTTCCCGGTGATGATCGCCGTCTGGCACCTGGCTCCCGCGCTGCGGATGGGCAACACGGTGGTGATCAAGCCGTCGGAGAACACCCCGCTGAGCGTGCTCGCCCTCGCCGAGATCCTGAACCGCCACCTCCCGGCAGGCGTGCTCACGGTGGTCTCCGGAGACCGTGAGGTGGGCGCCGCTCTCGCCTCGCACCCCGACGTGGCGAAGATCGTGTTCACCGGATCGACCGCCACCGGTCGGCGCATCGTGGAGAGCTCGGCCGCCAACCTCGCCCGTCTCACGCTCGAGCTCGGCGGCAACGACGCCGGCATCGTGCTGCCGGGGACCGACGTCGACGCCGTGGCCGACACGCTGTTCTGGGGCGCGTTCATGAACACCGGCCAGGTGTGCGCCGCGCTCAAGCGGCTCTACGTGCACGACTCCGTGTACGAGCAGACGGTCGCGGCTCTCGCCGCGCGCGCCGAGGCCGCCCCGATCGGCTCAGGACACGACAAGTCCAACCGGCTCGGGCCCGTGCAGAACCCCGCGCAGTACGAGATCGTCGCCCGTCTCGTCGACGACGCCCGCGAGCGCGGCGCCCGCATCGTCACCGGCGGCGAGGGCGCGCCCGAACTGGGTCCGCTGTTCTACCGGCCGACGATCATCGCCGACGTCGAGGACGGCGCCGCCGTGGTCGACGAGGAGCAGTTCGGGCCCGTGCTGCCCGTGATCCGGTACACCGACGTCGACGATGCGGTGCGACGCGCGAACGGCACCGAGCAGGGGCTCGGGGCCTCGGTGTGGGGGCCGGATGCGGATGCCGCGGCCGAGATCGCCCAGCGACTCGAGGCCGGTACCGTGTGGATCAACCAGCACGGCGGCGTCGACCCGTCGATCCCGTTCGGCGGCACGAAGGCCTCCGGCTACGGCCTGGAGTTCGGCGTCGAGGGACTGAAGGCGATGGCCGCGACGAAGGTGATCCGCCGCTGACGCCCCGGTCGTTGAGCGAGCGCAGCGAGTCGAAACGCCGTCCGCCGCGTGAACCCGTTTCGACTCGCTCGCTGCGCTCCCTCGCTCAACGACCAGGAACCTTCGCTTCCTGCGCTCCCTCGCTCAACGACCGGGAACCTTCGCTCGCTGCGCTCCCTCGCTCAACGACCGGGACGGACCGCGCGGGTCCGACGGCTCCAGCCGGCGACGGCGTCGATGCCGCCCTCGACGAACGCCACGCGCTTCGCATGGCTCCAGCCTTGAATCCGCTTCTCCCACGCGAAGGCCTCATCGATGCGGGCGAACTCCTCGCTCCAGATCAGCTGCACCGGAAGCCGACGCCGAGTGTAGGCACTGCCCATGCCCGCCTGATGCTGATCGAGCCGCCTGCCGAGGTCGATCGTGCTGCCGACGTAGAGCGTCCCGTCGGAGCACCGGAGGATGTAGACGTAACCCATGCCGGGACGCTACGCGACGGCACCGACATCCCCCGGTCGTTGAGCGAGCGGAGCGAGTCGAAACACCGTCTCCCGGTCGTTGAGCGAGCGGAGCGAGTCGAAACGCCGTCCGCCGCATGAACTCGTTTCGACTCGGTCGCTGGGCTCCCTCGCTCAACGACCGGCAGCGCTGCGGCCCTCGAGTCGAAACGGCTCAGCGCGCGCCGCGGAGCAGCTCCCACAGCGATGCGGCGGTGTCGGCATCCGCCGTCTCGCCGCGCCACACGACGTGCTGATCCTGCCGTACGAGCGTGAGCGGATACCGGTACTCCTCGGGAGCGCATGAGCCGTCGACCACGGCGAACGGGATGCCGCGCGCCTCGGCCTCTGCGGCGAGCGCCGAGACGTCGGCTCCTGGCCGCGCCACGACCGTGTACCCGGCGCTGAGCAGGTCGTAGAACGATGTGCCGCCGCCGAGACGGAAGTGCGGGGCGCGGCATCCGGGCACCGTCGACGGCGTGTACGCGCCCATCGAGTAGCCCGGCGCCTGCTCGTCGTCGTAGAAGATGATCGGCGAGGCGTCGTAGACGTAGCCGTAGTTGAGCCCCGCGGCGGCGAACTGCGGCTCGTTGAGGGCGTGCACGGCGGCGCCGAACGCGGCGCGCGCGGCCTCGCCCTCGACGGAGTCGTCTTCCAGCGCGGCGGGCAGCGACGGCTTGGCGAGCTTCTGTTGGTGGTTCATCGCGAAGCGCGAGACCTGCTCGGTGATCGGACGCCGCTCGGCCTCGTAGGCGTCGAGGATGCCGGCATCCGCCCACCCGTTCACGTGCGCGCCGAGCGCCCAGGTGAGATTGAGCACGTCGGCGATGCCGGCGTTCATGCCGAAACCGGCGAACGGCACCCACAGGTGCGTGGCGTCGCCGGCGAGGAAGATCCGCCGGTCGCGGAAGCGGTCGGCGAGCAGCCGTCGCGCGACCCAGTCCTCCTTCGACACCGCGTCGTACGTGAAGTGCTCGTCGACGCCGAGGATCGCGCGGATCGCGGCATCCCTGTCGACCGACCCCTCGGTCGCCGCCTCCTCGGGCGAGAGGTACGTGTGCACGAGGAACGTCTCGCGGCCGTCGATCGCGTACACGTGGCCGACCCGACGGGCGTTGAAGGTGTAGTACCCCCAGGCCCGCGGCTCCTCGGCGGTCATGCGGTCGTACAGTTCGGCCGAGCGGATGCAGGTGGACTGTACGTGCTGCAGCACGGGGTCGCCGCTGAGCGTCGAGCCGATCTGCTTGCGCACCTTCGACCGGCCGCCGTCGGCGCCGATGAGGTACCGGCCGCGGAGGGTCCGCTCGTTCGTGCCGTCGAGGTCGGACACGACGATCGAGACGCCGTCGTCGTCCTGCGCCAGGGTGTGGAACAGGGTGCGGTTGCGCAGGGAGACGCCGGGCGCCGCCGCCGCATGGCGCGCGAGGATCGGCTCGAGGAACGTCTGGTTGATCCGGTGCGGGGGCTCCGGCGTGTTCCACGAGGTGTCGGGCCCGGTGGTCGAGGTGTATCGCTCTCCACTCGCGGGGATCGGGATGCGGGCGAACTCGCGCCCCGTGAGAGCGGTGCGGAACGCGACGTCCTGCGGATAGTCGGAGGGGAGTCCGGCAGCGCGCACCTCGGCGGCGATCCCGAGTCGACGGAGGCTCTCCATCGTGCGCGAAGCGACGTGGTTGCACTTCACGTTCGGCGGCTCGAGGTAGTCGCGCTGCTCGATCACGATAACCGAGACACCGCGCGATGAGAGGTCGAGGGCGGCGACGAGACCGACGGGGCCCGCTCCGACGATGAGGACGTCCGCGTCCAGTTCCTGGGTCATGCTCTGCCTCTCAGGCCGGGGTGACCGGCGCGCCGAGGCGCCGGAAGTCGTACACGTCGAGGGTCAGCTCGCCCGCGCGGAGCCGCGCCATGTAGGCGTCCTCCTTCTGAGCCCGCTCGCGAGACGCCGCGAGCACCTCGTCGTAGCGGGCGGCGGGCAGCACCGCCACCCCGTCGCGGTCAGCCACGATCACGTCGCCGGTCTCCACGACGCGCCCGCGCAGGGTGATCGGCAGGCCGACCGTGCCCGGCCACTCCTTGATCGTGCCGCGGATCGAGATCGACGTGCTGAACGCGGGGAACCCGAGAGCGGCCAGCTGCGCGGTGTCGCGCACGCCGCCGTCGATCACCAGGCCGCGGATGCCGCGGGCCTGCGCGGCGACGGCCATCACCTCGCCCCAGTATCCGAACGGGGCTCCTCCGCCGTCGACGACCAGCACGTCGCCGGGACCGGCGGCCGCGATGGCGTGGTGCAGCGCGAGGTTGTCCCCCGCCTGCGCCGACACGGTGACGGCGCGTCCGACGAGCTGCGCGCCGTCCCAGGCGGGACGGAACGACGCGTCGAGGAAGCAGTCGCTCCCCGACGCCTCGTACAGCGTGGCCGTGCCCAGCCGCAGCAGCTCCTCGGCATCCGTCGTCGGGTCGATCACGCGTCTGCCCTCTGCAGGTCGTGGTATCCGTACTGCGCGCGCGCCTCGGCGATGGAGGCGCCGCCGAGCGCGGCGGCCAGGATGGACTCCTCGCGCGCGTGGATCATCTCGGCGGTGGCGAGCACGGCATCCTCGATGTCCTGCGGGATCGCGACGACGCCGTCGGAGTCGCCGAGCAGGATGTCGCCCGGTCGCACGGTGACGCCGCCGATCGTGACGGGCCCCTGCTCCTCCGCGACCTCGACGCGGTCCTTGCCTGTGCGCATGAAGCGTCCGCGGCTGTAGATCGGGTAGCCGATCGAGAGCGCGCGGTGCGTGTCGCGGCAGACGCCCTCGATGACAGTGCCCGCGATGCCGCGGTGATGGGCGACGGCGGTGAGGATGTCACCCCACACGGTGCAGTCCACGCGTCCGTCGTTGTCGAGCACGACGACCTGGCCAGGCTGGACCTGGTCGATGAAGTCGCCGACCGTGCCCGCCGGCACCTGCGCGCTGACGTAGCGCACGGTGAACGCACGCCCGACCATGCGCTGCCCGTCGGCGAGCGGTGCGATGCCGAGCAGGCTGCCGGGGCGGGCGTGCTTGTCGAGGGCGTCGGAGACGGTGGCTGTGCCGAGCGCGGCGACGCGCTCGAGGAGGGTGTCGGTCATTCTTCTCACTCCGCGGTGACGGTGGGGAACTGGGAATCGTGCATGACCTCGCTGACGTCGCGGCCGCTCCGGACGGCCTCGGCCATGCGGGCCTCGCGGTCGGCGATGCGCTGCGCGAGGGCGATCACGCGCTCCGCCTCGGATGCGGCGACGAACACCACGCCGTTGACGTCGGCGATCACGTAGTCGTGCGCCGCGACGGACACGCCGGCCACCTGGATGCGCTCGTCCATCGCCTGCTGCACGATGCGTCCGCGCGCGCTGACGGGCACGGCCGCGCGGGCGAAGACGGGGAGGCCGAGCGCCTCGCTCTCCTGCACGTCGCGGCACGCGCCGTCGACGATCACGCCGGCGATCCGGCGCTGCACGGCCGCCTCGGCGAGGAGGCCGCCCCAGCACGAGACGTCGGTGCGGGCGTGGTTGTCGATCACGACGACGTCGTCTGGCTCGGCGATCGCGACCAGCGGGGTGGCGATGTGGGTCGCCGGCCCCGCCGCGGCCTTCGGCGCTGCGGTCACCGTGCGCACCCGCCCGGCGACCGTGCGACCTGCCGGCCACATCGGACGCAGCGGCGTCACCGCGCCGGGAAGCCCCAGGGTGTCCAGGGCGTCCGACACGGCGCAGCTGTCCAGCATCCGCAGCGCCGCCACGATCTCCGAGGGCGTGGTCATGTCAGGCGCGCTCCCAGGTGACGAAGCCCATGGCGTTCCCGGTGCCCGCCTCGGTGCGGTAGCAGGGCTCATAGTCGACGCGGGTGACGTTCAACCCCACCTCGTCGGCGATGCCGGCGACGGCGATCCAGTTGCGCAGCTCGGAGGCACCGGACATCATCTCCCCCGCGGGGACGGACGACAGGTACTCGGCATCGTGGTCCTTCATCGCCTGGATGAACTCGCCGTCGAGCTTCTCGTCGATCACGAAGTGGCTGAGACCGCCGGAGGCGACGACGCCGACGCGCAGGTCGCCGGGGAACGACCGGATGGCGCGGGCGACGGAACGGCCGAAGTCGTAGCAGCGCTTGGCGCTCGGCGGGTTCGGCTCCCAGAAGGTGTTGATGAAGATCGGCACCATCGGGATCGTGGAGTCCTGCCCCATGAAGCGCTGGTAGATGAACCCGAAGCCGTGCGGGATGGTGTGGTTCTCGTAGCGACCCGCCGGGATCACCTCGGTGGCGCCGGTGTCGAAGTCGTCGGCCTGGGTGGACTGGATGATGTGCTTGCCGAGCTCGCGGTGGGTCGGGCGCATCACCGTGCGGTCGGGCACGTCGCCCATCGCCGCCTCCGCGAGCCCCGGCGCCATCTCGTCGAGCTGCGCCTGCGTGTAGGGGACGTGCGCGACCTCATCGCCCCAGAACACCGAGAACGGCGCGAGCCACTCGTCGCCGTAGGTCTCCTTGTGGTCGCTGGAGACGATGACGAGCACATCGACCTTCTGCTCGTGGATGAAGCGCGACAGGTCGTCCATGGACGCCTGGCAGTTGTCCCAGCGGCGCTGCATCACGTCGTGCGTGATCTCCGCGGAGAAGTCCTCGCGCAGGGCGGCGAGCTCCTCGAACGAGTAGGTGCCCCCGCGGAACTTGAGGTTCTTGCTGCGGCGGTCTGCCGTGCCGCGGGTCTCCCAGGCCTCGGGCGGGGCGGCCTTCAGCTGCGGTCCGTGCGAGGTGCCGAATCCGGCGACGATCTCGGTCATGGTGGATCCCTTCTCGAAGTGCGGATGCTCAGAGCCGGAAGAGGCTGCGGGCGTTGTTCTCGAGCACGTCGGCGCGACGATCGGCGTCGAGCCACTCGATGTCGTCGATGAGCAGGTGGATGTCGTCGAACCAACGGCCGGTGGCCGGGTCGATCTGCGAGCCGGTGCCCGGCTTCTCGGAGCCGAACAGCACCCGGTCGGTGCCGACGGCCTTCATCAGCAGCTCGAGGCTGTCCTGCGTGTACAGGCAGGAGTCGAAGTAGAAGTTGCGGAGCTTGTCGAGGTAGGAGACCCCCGTGCGCACGACCGACGGCAGGAAGCGGCCCATCTGGTACGGGATCGCTCCGCCGCCGTGGGCGACGATGACCTTGAGGTCGGGGAAGTCGGCGAAGACGTTCGCCTGGATCATGCTCCAGACCGACACCGTCTCCTCCTGGATGAAGTGCAGACTGTAGGGCTCGCGTGCGGGGTACTTGCAGCCCGCCGAGTGCAGCAGCATCGGCACGTCGAGCTCGCAGAGCGCCTCGTACAGCGGGTACCAGTAGCGCTCGCCCATCGCCGGCGGCACCTCGGTGCCCTCGTAGGGGTCGGAGTTGACCATCGCTCCGACGAAGCCGAGCTCGGTGACCGCGCGGCGCAGCTCGGGCAGCCACTGCTCCACGGTGAGGTAGGGGCTCTGCGGGATGCCGGCGATGCCGCGGAACCGGCCGGGGAACAGCTCGGTGGTGCGGTGGATGATGTTGTTGGTCTCGGCCGTGAACCACTCGACGATCTTCGTGGGGCGCTCGGAGTGCATGGCGTGGAACGGACGGGGGGAGAGCAGTTGCAGGTCGATCCCGGCGCCGTCGATGTGGTCCAGGTGCGACACGTGCCCGAAGCTCGGGTGCGGCGCGTGGTAGGAGGCGATGAGGTCGTCGTCGCTGATCACCGGGGGCTTGCCGCCGTGCGAACCGCGCGCCGCGAGCAGCGACGCCTTCCACGCATAGTAGGAATCCGGGGCGGTCATGTGGCCGTGGACGTCGATGATCACGGTGGCTCCTTCGGGACGGTGGGGGTCCGGCGGGCGGGGACCCGATGCTGCTCTCGACGCTACGGAAGCGGCGGGCGGGGGTAATCGGTGCAGAGCGGGAATCTGCGCGGGGGCGATCCGACACGGTGTCGGATCGCCCCGAGCGGGTCAGCGCACGAGCACGTCGGCGGCGGCGCGGATGCGGCGGAGGTACGGTTCCGCCGGGTCGTCGGCGGGGGCGTCGCCGCCGCGCAGCACGGTCTCCAGTGCCGCGGCGAGAGCGCCGGCCGGGTCCTTGGGCAGGTGCGGCGAGCGCCACGCGACCTTGCGGTCAGGGCGCACGAGCAGCGCTCCGTCGCCCTCGATCTGCCGGGCGGCGGCCCAGCCGGCGTCGTCGTCCGCCACGGCGGCGACGGTGATCGGCATCCGCCCTCCCGCGGCCTCGACCGCGGCCGTCCAGCTCGGCGCTGACGACGCGGACGTGAGCAGGGTGAGGCCGGTCTGCGCGATGAGGTCGTGCACCGAGACGCCGTCGCGGCCGGCCAGCCAGACGTGCGGCAGGTGGTGCCCTGGACGCGAGGTGGCGTGGAACGTCACCGGGTCGGAGGGGTCGCCCGGTACGGGCGTGCCGTCTGGCACGAGGGCGCCGGCCCAGTAGTGGTAGCCCGCCTCGACGCCGAGCTGGCTGTAGTCGTGCGCGTTGTGGCCCACCTCTGCGGCGACCCGCGCGCGCATGGCGTCACCCTCGGGGGTGTCGCTGACGAACACCTCCAGGCTGCGGAAGCCCTCGGCCTCGTCGTCGGTGAAACCCAGCGCCTCGGCGATCGGAGGATGCCGGTTGGCGTTCTCCAGCGAGTGCGCGGTGTACCAGGCGACGGTGGGGCGGCGTTCGGCCTCGTAGCTGTCGAGCAGCGCATCGGGGGCCTGTCCGTCGAGCACGGCGGCGAGCTTCCAGCACAGGTTCTGCGCGTCCTGGATGCCGCTGTTCAGGCCGAGCCCTCCAGTAGGCGGGTGCTTGTGCGCGGCGTCGCCCGCGAGGAGCACGCGCCCAGCGCGGAACGACTTCGCGACGAGCGCGTCGTAGCTCCACCTGGTCATCGAGTGCATCGTGATCTCGTGGTCCTCGGCGAGGCCCAGCATCCGCCGGATCGACGCGAACAGCGCGGCCTCGTCGTCGGGGTCGCCCTCCACCATCCACGCGGCGACCGACACCAGCCACTCCTCCGCGTCGCGGTTGTAGTGCGTGGGCCCGAGCGCCTGGATGGTGCCGCGACGGCGGGCACCTCCCGCGGGGTGCATGAAGTGCCCGAGCAGCGCGTCGGGCTCCGACCACGCGGAGAGATCCATGCTCACGTGGTAGTTGACGACCTCGCGCATGTCGCGCGGACCCTCCATCTCCACGCCGAGCATCGCGGCGCTGTCGCGTCCGCCGTCCGCGGCGATCACGTACTGCGCGCGGACGGTGCGCACGACGCCCGACTCCAGGTCGCGCACGGAGACGACGGCGGCATCCGCCTCCTGCACGATGTCGACGACCTCCTGGCGGCTGCGGATGCGACCGGGGGCTGCGGCGAGCGCGTGCCGGTGGATCAGCGGGTCGAGGCGCAGCTGCGGCATGTTCGCGAAGGCCCGCGGGCTCGAGGCACGATAGCGCTCGGCATCCGGTCCGCCACCCCAGGCCGGCACCTCGCCGATCTTCAGGCCGTCGAAGCGTCCTGGCCCGGTGGCCGTGGTGTACCAGACGGCCTTGCGCCAGCGGTCGTGCGTGGGGGTGGCGGCGTAGATGTCGTCGGCCACGCGCATGTCGTGGAAGGCCTCCATCGTGCGCGGATTGAGGAGGTGCGCCCGCGGGAAGCGGAACACGAAGTCCCTGCGCTCGACGAGCAGCACGTCGATGCCGCGCTGGGCGAGCAGGATCGCGCAGGAGAGGCCGACAGGGCCTCCGCCCATGATCAGGACCTCGGTCGAGACGGGCCACTCGTCGTCGCCGAGCGGCGACAGCGGGGCTCGGGGGCTCTTCTCGGATGCGGACACGTACTCCTCCTCGACTGCGGGAATCCCAGGCTAGGTTTCGCCGATCGGCGCTCGATACGTGTCCGCGGCGCGAAACTCCGGCCCGCGTTCCGACACGATGTCGCACGCCCACCCGGTCGTTGAGCGAGCGCCCCCCGGTCGTTGAGCGAGCGAAGCGAGACGAAACGCCCCACGCCCCACGCACCTCACCCCCGTTTCGACTCGGTCGCTCCGCTCCCTCGCTCAACGCCCGGCGTCCGTCCGGGCACGACGGAAAAGGGCGAGTCGACCCCCTCGGCGCGACTCGCCCTTCCCGTCGTCAGACCGGGTCTCAGCCTGAGATCGTCGGGACGGTCACCCACTGCCAGAAGGTGAATTCGTCCAGGTTCCAGTGTCCGCCGTGGCGTCCGCCGTTGCCGGAGGCGCCGATGCCGCCCATCGGGATGTGCGCGGCGTCGTAGATCGTCTGCCCGTTCAGGGCGACCATGCCCGCTCGCAGGCGTGAGGCGAGGCCGAGGCCGCGGGCGATGTCACGGGTGTGGATCGCCGCGGAGAGCCCGTAGTCGCTCGCGTTGGCGAGTGCCAGCGCCTCGTCATCGGTCGAGAAGCGCGTGATCGGGGCGACCGGCCCGAAGATCTCACTCTGGAAGGCGGCGTTCGACGGGTCCACACCGTCGAGCACCGTCGGGGCGTAGAAGAGCCCGTCGTGGCTGCCGCCGTGCACGATCGTGGCGCCGTCGGCCACGGCGCGGTCGACGATGCCCTGCACCCGTTCCGCCTGGGAGAGCGTGATCAACGGACCCAGGGTGGTTCCTTCGGCGAGCGGGTCACCGAGGGTCATGGCGGATGCCGCAGCACGCAGTCGTTCGACGTATTCGTCGGCGATGCTCTCGTGTACGAGGTGCCGACCGGTGGCCATGCAGATCTGCCCCTGATGGCGGAAGGAACCGCCGATGCCGCTGGCGACGGCGAGATCGAGGTCGGCGTCGGCCATCACGATGAACGCGTTGTTGCCGCCGAGCTCCAGGATGACGCGCTTGAGCAGCCCGCCGGCCACCTCGCCGACACGACGTCCTGCGGCCGACGAACCGGTGAAGGAGATGACGCTGGTGTGCGGGGAGCGCACGACGGCCTCGCCGGTTTCGGGACCTCCGGGGAGGATGTGCAGCACGCCGTCCGGCAGCCCCGCGCGTTCGAAGATCTCCGCCATGACGGCGCCGCCCGAGAAGGCCGTCTTCACGTCGGGCTTCACGATCACGGCGTTGCCCAGCGCGATCGCGGGGGCGACGGAACGGATCGCGAGCATGAGCGGGGCGTTCCACGGGGCGATCACTCCGACGACGCCGACGGGGATGCGGCGGGCGATGCCCAGGGTCGTCGGATCGTCGACGGGGAGCACGTCGCCCTGCGACATCGTCACGAGGCTCGCGGCTTCGGTGAGCTCGTCGATCGCTTTGCTGACCTCGTGTGCGGCCTTCGTGGGGAGCGATCCGCTCTCGCGCACGAGCAGATGCTCCACGTCGGAGCGGATCTCGCGCAAAGCCTCGGCCGCGCGGGTGAGCACCCCGGCCCGCTCACGGTAGGAGGCTCTGGCCCACTCGCGCTGCGCGTCGACGGCGAGACGTCCCGCGCGCTCGACGTCGTGCTCGTCGGCGATGCCGACCGTGCCGACCGGCCGGCCGTCGCCGGGAGAGATCACCGCAGCGGTGCCACCGCCGGGTTCGCGCCATCCGCCGGAGAAGATGCGTCCGTCCGCTTCACGCGGTTCCCAGTGCGCCATCGCACCCTCCTGCTCGTTCGACGTCGTTGCGATGCTAGCCGCTGCCGGATACCTCGCCTTCCCCCGCCCGGCGGAATCCCGCCCCTCCCCGCACGACACCGTGTCGCACCCCGTCCCTTCCTCTCTCGCCTCCCCGAGCACAACTTCGGACCTACCCCGGGCACAACTTCGGACCCGGCATCCGACACGCCGCCCTCCGACACCGCATCCCCGGAGTGTCCCCTCCGAACTCCGAAACCGTGTCCGGGCCGAGCTCCGAAACTGTGCCCGGACCGAAATCCGTGCGTGCCCGCGCCCGGCTCCGAAAGATCCCGGATACGACGAAGGGGCGGATGCCGCAGCATCCGCCCCTTCGTCGTGGAGGTCACTCCCCGCTGGCGACCGCCAGGTCGGGGGTGCCGGAGATGGACGTACCGGTGTTCACGCTCACCGAGACCTTCTCGCCGCGCGGACCGTGCTCGAACTGGAACTCTCCGTTCGCGGCATCCACCTTGACGTGGTCGCCCGAGTTGAGCTCGCCGTGCAGGATCTTCTCGGAGAGACGATCCTCGATCTCGTGCTGCATCGCACGACGCAGCGGACGAGCGCCGAGCGCCGGGTCGAAGCCGATCTCGATGAGACGCTCCTTCGCGGCCTGCGACAGCTCGATCGTCATGTCGCGGTCGAGCAGGCGCTCACCGAGGCGCTTGGTGAACAGATCGACGATCTGCACCAGCTCCTCCTTGTTCAGCTGCGGGAACACGATGATGTCGTCGACGCGGTTCAGGAACTCGGGCTTGAAGTGGCGCTTCAGCTCCTCGTTGACCTTGCCCTTCATCCGCTCGTAGGTCGTGGCGTTGCTGCCCTCGATCTGGAAGCCGACGGGGCCGCCGGCGATGTCGCGCGCACCGAGGTTGGTCGTCATGATGATGACCGTGTTCTTGAAGTCCACGATCCGACCCTGGCCGTCGGTGAGTCGACCCTCTTCGAGGATCTGCAGCAGCGAGTTGAAGATGTCGGGGTGAGCCTTCTCGATCTCGTCGAAGAGCACCACGCTGAACGGCTTGCGGCGCACCTTCTCGGTGAGCTGCCCGCCCTCCTCGAATCCGACGAACCCGGGAGGGGCTCCGAACAGGCGCGAGACGGTGTGCTTCTCTCCGAACTCGCTCATGTCGAGCGAGATCAGCGCGGCCTCGTCGTCGAAGAGGAACTCGGCGAGCGCCTTGGCCAGCTCGGTCTTTCCGACACCGGTGGGACCGGCGAAGATGAACGAGCCCGAGGGACGCTTCGGGTCCTTCAGACCGGCGCGCTGACGGCGGATCGTCTTGGAGAGGGCGGCGATCGCCTCCTCCTGGCCGATGACCCGCTCGTGCAGGGCCTTCTCCATGAAGACGAGACGCGAGGACTCCTCCTCGGTCAGCTTGAAGACCGGGATGCCGGTGGCCTGTGCGAGCACCTCGGCGATCAGGCCCTCGTCGACCACGGCGGGGCTGGAGACGTCACCCGAGCGCCACTGCTTCTCGAGGCGCAGGCGCTCGGCGAGGAGGCTCTTCTCCTCGTCGCGCAGCGATGCGGCCTTCTCGAAGTCCTGCTCCTCGGACGCGGCCTCCTTCTGCTCGCGGACCTTGGCGATCTTCTCGTCGAACTCGCGCAGCTCCGGCGGCGACGACAGGATGCTGAGGCGCAGGCGGGCTCCGGCCTCGTCGATCAGGTCGATGGCCTTGTCGGGCAGGAAGCGATCGGAGACGTAGCGGTCGGCGAGGTTCGCCGCGGCGACGAGCGCCCCGTCGGTGATCTGCACCTTGTGGTGCGCCTCGTAGCGGTCGCGCAGCCCCTTGAGGATGTTGATCGCGTGCGGCAGCGTCGGCTCGTTGACCTGCACCGGCTGGAAGCGGCGCTCGAGCGCAGCATCCTTCTCGAAGTGCTTGCGGTACTCGTCGAGCGTGGTCGCGCCGATGGTCTGCAGCTCACCGCGGGCGAGCAGCGGCTTGAGGATCGACGCGGCGTCGATCGCACCCTCGGCGGCGCCCGCACCCACGAGGGTGTGGATCTCGTCGATGAACACGATGATGTCGCCGCGCGTGCGGATCTCCTTGGTGACCTTCTTAAGTCGCTCCTCGAAGTCTCCGCGGTAGCGGGAGCCGGCGATGAGCGAGCCGAGGTCGAGCGAGTAGAGCTGCTTGTCCTTCAGCGTCTCGGGCACATCGCCCTTGACGATGGCCTGTGCGAGGCCCTCGACGACGGCGGTCTTGCCGACGCCGGGCTCGCCGATGAGGACGGGGTTGTTCTTGGAGCGGCGGGAGAGGATCTGCATGACCCGCTCCGCCTCCTTCTCGCGCCCGATCACCGGGTCGAGCTTGTTGTCGCGCGCGGCCTGGGTGAGGTTGCGACCGAACTGGTCGAGCACCTGCGAACCCTGGTTGCCCGCGGGCGAGTCGTTGGTCTGTGCGCCGACGGCGGCGGGCTCGCGGCCCGGAGCGCCCGACAGCAGCTGGATGACCTGCTGGCGCACCTTGTTGAGGTCGGCGCCCAGCTTGACGAGCACCTGTGCGGCGACGCCCTCGCCCTCGCGGATGAGACCGAGCAGGATGTGCTCGGTGCCGATGTAGTTGTGGCCGAGCTGAAGGGCCTCGCGGAGGCTGAGCTCGAGCACCTTCTTGGCGCGCGGCGTGAACGGGATGTGGCCGGTCGGCTGCTGCTGACCCTGGCCGATGATGTCCTGCACCTGCTCGCGGACGGCGTCAAGGGAGATGCCGAGACTCTCGAGCGCCTTGGCGGCGACGCCCTCGCCCTCGTGGATGAGGCCGAGCAGGATGTGCTCGGTGCCGATGTAGTTGTGGTTGAGCATCTTCGCCTCTTCCTGGGCGAGGACGACCACGCGACGGGCTCGGTCCGTGAATCTCTCGAACATTGTTCACTCCTTGGTTCGTTCCCCGCGCTCCCGGTTCCGGGACAGCGAGGGTCGAAGCGCTGATACATCGAGAGTAACCACCGGGCGTGACGGGTATGCCCGTGTTCGCCGTGGGCATAGAGAGCGTGACGGTGGCGACGCGTCTCCAGGGGAGCATGGGTAGTTCTCCCCATGCCGTCGTCTCTATCGATCCGCTGTGAACCCGTAGCGTGGAAGCATGAACATCGACCGGAAGATGCGCACCCCCGCCCGCCTGCTGATGGCCCTGCCCATCGCCGCCCTCGCCGTCTCGCTCTCCGCGTGCGGCGCCAGCCGCCCGACCGAGGCTCAGGTGGAGAAGGGCCTCACGAAGTACTTCGAGGAGGCCGGCCTCGGCGACTCGCTCCCCGAGGATGCCGCGTCGTGCTTCGCGGGCCACCTCGTCGACTCGAAGCTCAGCAACGAGACCCTCAGCTACATCGCCGACGGCAAGGACCAGGTGTCCAGCGTCGAGGACCGCGACCTCAGCTTCAAGATCATCCAGGACAACCTCGAGGAGTGCATGTCCTGACGCAACCCCGGGGAGGGGACCGAAGGATGACGGATGCGGCGCAGCATCCGTCATCCTTCGTCATATCCACCCAGGGAATTCACAGGCGCTCGTAGCGTTGAACCTCAGGGCGTGCACTCGGCACGCCAATGCCGTCACCCCTGGAGTTCCCCCCGATGACCACCACTGCACGCGCCCAGAAGGCGCCCGACACCCGAGGTCCCGTGCGCAAGCTGCTGACCTCGTTCGGCTTCCAGATCATCGCCGCCCTCGTGCTCGGCATCGTCGCCGGTCTCGTCGCCCGCAACCTCGGCGCGACGGCCGATGCCCCCAACGGACTGTCCGCCACTCTCGACACGATCGGGAACTCGTACGTCACGTTGCTGCGCGCCGCCGTCATCCCGCTGATCTTCACCGCGATCGTCGCCAGCATCTCGAACCTGCGCCGTGTGCAGAACGCGGCACGCCTCGCCGGACAGACGCTGCTGTGGTTCGCGTACACCGCGTTCATCGCCGTGGTCATCGGCATCGGCCTCGGCCTGATCATCCAGCCCGGCTCGCGCGCCGGCGAGGGCCTGCAGGAGGGCGACCCCTACACGGTCGGCACCTGGTGGAACTTCCTCACGGGGCTCATCCCGCAGAACTTCCTCGGCCTCACGGTCAACACCTACCCCGGAGCCGCTGACGGCACATTCACCTCGAGCGTGGGCTTCAACGTGCTGCAGGTCATCGTCGTCGCGGTCGCCGTCGGCATCGCCGCTCTCAAGGCCGGCAAGAAGGCCGAGCCGTTCCTCGCCTTCACCGAGTCGCTGCTCAAGGTCATCCAGCGCGTGCTGTGGTGGATCATCCGCATCGCCCCGCTCGGTACCTTCGGCCTCATCGGCGCCGCGGTCGTCAAGTACGGCTGGGAGAAGCTCGCGTCGCTCGGCTGGTTCGCCATCGCGATCTACATCGGCCTCGCGCTCGTGCTGTTCGTCGTGTACCCGATCCTCGTGAAGAGCCACGGCCTCTCGATCAAGCAGTACTTCTCCGGCGTGTGGCCGGCCGTGCAGCTCGCCTTCGTGAGCCGCTCGTCGATCGGCACGCTGCCGCTGACCGAGCGCGTCACCGAGCGCAACCTCGGCGTGCCCCGCTCGTACGCCTCGTTCGCGGTGCCGCTCGGCGCCACGACCAAGATGGACGGCTGCGCCGCGATCTACCCGGCCATCGCCGCGATCTTCGTCGCCCAGTTCTTCGGCATCCAGCTGGAGTGGTGGCAGTACATCATGATCGTGGTCGTCTCGGTCGTCGGCTCCGCCGCCACCGCCGGTACCACGGGCGCGATCGTGATGCTCACGCTGACGCTGTCGACTCTCGGCCTGCCGCTCGCGGGCGTCGGCCTGCTCATCGCGATCGACCCGATCCTCGACATGGGCCGCACCGCGGTCAACGTCGCCGGCCAGGCGCTCGTGCCGACCATCGTGGCCAAGCGCGAGGGCATCCTCGACGAGGAGCTCTACAACGCGCCGCGCGAGGGCCTGCCCTTCGCCGACGACTCCTCCGACGAGGACGCTCCCGAGGCGGACGCGCCCAAGGAGCCGGTCGCCGCGAGCTGACACATCGCCCCACGCGAGAGCGCCCCATCCCGTCCGCGGAGTGGGGCGCTCTCGCGTGTGAGGCGCACACAACTCAGGAAGCGAGCGGGGACCCGCGCACTTTCGCGGCCCGCACCCCCGTGTCCCCGACTGCCGTCCTGAATTGTGGTCGCGGCGACGCAGCCTCCGACACGGCGGATGCCGCTACGCGCGGCCCTGCTGGCGTGCGGCGCCGCGGGTGTCGAGCGCCAGCTCCTCGGCATCCATCGCCGTCATCAGCTCGCGCATGACCTCCTCGTCGAGGTTGCCTGCGTCGCGCTCGGCGAGCACGATCTCGCGTCGCACCTGCAACCAGCCGCGCGACAGGGCGACCAGGTCGTCGTACGACGGGCGTGCCACGGCGTCCTCCACCTGCTGCGCCTCGTCGGTCTCCTTCTCGACCCGCGCCATCCGCTTCGCGAACGCGTCGAAGATCGTGAGGTCGATGGCGCCGTGCTTCGACTCCCATTCGACGCGCTTGGCGGCGATGAACTCCTTGCCGGCCTCTCGCGTCTTCGCCTGCACGGCCGCAAGGGCCTGCGCATCCTCCTCGTGCTCGGAGTCGCTCGCGATGCCGAGCCTCGTGATGAGCATGGGCAGCGTCAGCCCCTGCAGCAGCAGCGTGCCGACCGTCACGATGAACGCCACGACGACGATCGCGTGCGAGGCCTCGGTGCCGAGCGTGGCGAGGTCGGCTGCGGCGAGCGCCGTCGCCAGGGTGACCACGCCCCGCATGCCGGCCCAGGAGATGACGGCGTTGTCCTTCCAGGTGAGCTGCAGCCCCGCCATCCGCTCCCTGACGATCTGGGTGCGCAGCTCCTCGGGATCGTGGTCCCGCCAGCGTCGGGAGCGGCTGCGTCTGCGGTCGAACTCCCCCGACTCGACGCTGCGATCCCAGCGGGCGAGGCGTCTGCGATCCTTGCGATTCGCCCAGGCGTTCGCGGGGTACACGTAGAGCGGCCGCACGAGGAGCACGACGAGGAACACGGCGGCCGACAGCCAGAGGATGTGCGCGACCGACTCGCTGCCGAGGTCGGCGAGCACGCGCGGGAACTGCAGGCCGATGTACGCGAAGACGAAGCTCTCGAGCAGCAGGTCGGCCGACAGCCACAGCGGCTTCTCCTGCTGGCGGGTCGTGTAGTCCGTGCGCGGCGAGTTGAACCCGACGTAGATGCCCATCGCGACCACCGCGAGCACGCCGGATCCACCCAGGTGCTCGGCGATCGCATAGGCGCCGAACGGAGCGAGCAGGCCGAACGTGCCGATCACCACGGCGTCGTCGATGCGCATGCGCAGCTGATGCAGCCCGATGCCGAAGAGGAGACCGATCACGACGCCGACGATGACGGCGACGACGAACTGCCAGACGCCGTCCCAGACCGTGAGCGTCTGCGCGGCAAGGATCGCCGCGAACACCCGGTACAGGGTCAAGGAGGTGGCGTCGTTGATGAGGCTCTCCCCGGAGAGCACGTTCATGATGCGCCGGGGCAGGCCGAGCTTGCGACCGATCGCGGCTGCGGACACCGCGTCGGGCGGGGCGACGATCGCACCGAGCAGCAGGGCGCCGGGGAGAGTGAGCGACGGCAGGATCAGCCAGGCGATGAAGCCGACGGCGAGCGCGGTGACCAGCACGAGCCAGATCCCGAGCCTCTGGATCTGCGGCAGACTGCGCTTGAAGCCGACGAACGACACGTCGAGCGCGGCCGAGTAGAGGAGCGGCGGCAGCACGAGGTTGAGAAGCAGGTGGCCGTCGGTCTGCAGATCCGGGACGAACGGGAGGAGGGACACCGCGAGCGCGACGACGGTGACCAGCAGCGGCGCCGGCCAGCCGCGCCAGCGCGCGAACGCCGCCACTGCGACGCTGCCGACGAGGATGTAGAAGAGCTCGGCGTCCATGCCCCCCACGGTAACGGGGAATGCCGACATCCGCGCCGTCGGGTCTAGCGGTCCTCCGGCGACGCCTGCCTGCTTCGCAGGTCGGCGTTCTCGTCCTCGAGGTCGAGCACGCGGCGGATGCCGGCGATGTTGACGCCCTCCTCGCGCAGGTCGGTGACCCGCCGCAGTCTGGCGATGTCGTCATCGCTGTACCGCCTCGTCCCCCCGTCGCTGCGCGCGGGGGTGAGCAGCCCCTTCGCCTCGAAGAGACGCAGGCTCGCCTCGGGCACACCGGCGAGCTGCGCCGCCACGGCGATGCCGTAGACCGGGGTCTGCGCGTGGCGCTCCATGTCGACCCGCTTTCTCTTCGGTGGGACTTGCATTGTATCGGTCTCTTGATCTATAACAAATCTACAGCGCGAGACACAGATAATCTCGCACACATCCCGCCCCTCGGGGCCGCACGAAAGGAGACACTCATGGCACTGTCATTCGATCCGTTCAGTCAGCTCGACCGCTTCGCCGCGAGCGTGCTGGACTCCGTTCGCGCACCTCGGCTCATGCCGGTGGACCTGTTCCGCGACGGTGAACGGTATCTGCTGCACGCCGACCTCCCCGGCGTCGACCCGGGTTCGATCGACGTCGACGTCGACGGCTCGCAGCTCACGATCCGCGCGCAGCGCACGGCGGACACGCGTGAGGGCGTGCGCTGGCTCGCCAGGGAGCGCGGCGCCGGCCAGTTCCTGCGTCAGTTCACCCTCGGCGACGGCGTCGATCTCGACGGCATCAGCGCCTCGTACGAGAGCGGCGTGCTGTCGGTGATCATTCCGGTCAGCGAACGGGCGAAGCCCCGCAGGATCGAGGTCGAGTCCCGCGATCAGCAGCAGGCGATCGACGCCTGATCCCGCAGTCGCCTGTCGTATCCACGGAGGCGCCGGCGGCATCCGTCTCCGGCGCCTCCCCGCACACGGAAAGGAAGAAGAAATGCCGCACTCCCCCGCACTCGATCGCTTCCTCGCCGGAATGGAGTACCCGGCGCTGCGCGACGATCTGCTCCGTGAGGCCGTCCGAGAGGGGCTCCCCGCTGACGACCGTGCTCTGCTCGAGTCGCTCCCCGAGCAGAGCTACAGCGCCGCCTGGCAGGTCCGGTTCCGACTGGCACGCCGCACGCTGGCGGAAGCGCTCGCACCGCGAGAACCGGTGCGAGCCTGACGGGGCAGCGTCGCCTCGCACAGGGAGGGCGGGAATTCCCCGCCCTCCCTCGCCGTTCACACCCATGATGACTTCCCCCGCACTCTCCGTCCTCGACCTCGTCCCGGTGCGCACCGGGCAGACCAGCGCTGAGGCCGTCGCCGCCTCCCTCTCCCTCGCCGAGGCTGCCGACCGCCTCGGCTACCGGCGGTACTGGTTCGCCGAGCACCACAACATGCCGGCCGTCGCATCGACCACGCCGCCCGTGCTCATCGCCGCCGCAGCCACCCGCACCTCACGCGTGCGCCTCGGCTCCGGCGGGGTGATGCTGCCCAACCACGCCCCGCTGATCGTCGCCGAGCAGTTCGCCGCGCTGGAGGCCATCGCGCCCGGCCGCATCGACCTCGGCCTCGGCCGCGCGCCGGGCAGCGACCCGGTGATCACGCAGCTGCTGCGCGGCTCGGGCACGACGAGCGACGTGGAGCAGTTCCCGCGGCACGTCCAGGACATCTCGGCGCTGATCTCGGGCGAGGGCGCGACCGTGCGCTTCACCTCCGGAGGCGAGTACACGGTGCACGCGACCCCGGCGGCCACCGGCGCCCCCGAGGTGTGGCTGCTCGGGTCGAGCGACTACTCCGCCCAGCTCGCGGCATCCCTCGGCCTGCCCTACGTCTTCGCCAACCACTTCTCCGGCCAGGGGCTGGAGCGCGCCCTCGACCTCTACCGCAGCGGGTACCGGCCGAGCGAGGAGTATCCAGAGCCGCAGACCTTCCTCACCGTGAACGCGGTCGCCGCACCCACCCAGGAAGAGGCGGAACAGCGCGCCCTGCCGCAGCTGCGCATGATGGCCCGACTGCGCCTGAACCAGCCGCTGACCGCGCTGGAGACCGTCGAGCAGGCGGTCGCGGCATCGGCGGAACGGGATGCCGCGACCGAGCAGGTCGTCGCCGCCGCCCGCGAGCGGTGGTTCGTCGGCACCGGCGAGTCGGTCGCGTCGGAGGTGCGTGCATTCGCCGCGCGCTACGGCGTCGACGAGGTCATGCTGTCGCCGGTCGCCGCGGCGTACGAATCCGAGCCCCGCGACACCGCGCAGGGCCGCGCGCAGACTCTGGAGCTGATCGCCACCGCGGTGTGACGCTCCGGTCTTCGGAGGGGCCTGCGCGGGGGCGAGAGCGGGCTACGCCTCGGGCTCGCCGGAGAGGATGCCGCGCAGCCAGTCGCGCGCCTCGACGAACACGTCGTCGGCGTAGCGGTCGGGGTACTGCACGATCTGGCGGTCGGCGCGCGGGTACGAACCGAGGAAGACCACGCGCGGGCTGAACCGGCGGATGCCGAGCAGGGCGTCGGCCATGCGCTCGTGCTCGATGTGGCCGTCTGCGTCGATGACGAAGCGGTAGCGCCCGAGCTCGTCGCCGATGGGGCGGGACTCGATGAGCGACAGGTTGATGCCGCGTGTGGAGAACTGCTCGAGCATCTCGAGCAGCGAACCGGGGTGGTCGTGCGGCAGTTCGACGATGAGGGAGGTCTTGTCGGCGCCGGTCGGCTCCGGCGAGCGGGCCGTGCGCGTGACGAGCACGAATCGGGTGACGGCCTGGGCGTTGTCGCCGATCTCGGACGCCAGCACCTCGACGTCGTAGTGCTGCACGATGCCGGGCGCGGCGATCGCTGCCTGTGCGGGGAGCGTGCCGTCGAGCACGCCGATCGCCGATGCGACGTTGCTCGCGGCCGGCACGTGCGAGTGCTTCGGCAGGTTCTCGCCGAGCCAGCCGTGGCACTGCGCGTAGGCCACGGGGTGCGCCGCGATGACGCTCACGTCGTCGAGGCGGGTGCCGGGAGGTGCGACCAGCACGAAGTTCACCGGCACCAGGTACTCGCCGACGATCCGCAAGCCGGGCAGCGTCGCCAGCGCGTCCTGCGTGGTGGACACACCGCCCTCGATCGAGTTCTCGATGGCGATCATCGCTGCGTCGCTGCGGCCCTCGAGCACGTCGGCGAGAGCCTCACCGACGTTGTGCACGGGGCGCCAGTCCTGACCGCGCGCCTCGGCGACCTGTTCGAGAGCCGCCTCGGTGAAGGTGCCAGCGGGGCCGAGATAGCTGTAGGTGCGGCGTTCGGTCACGCGTTTCACCTTAGCCCTCCCGCAGGACACCCGAGCGCCGTGTTCCGTCGGGGCCGGACCGCCGGCGGTCATCCGGAATCCATGGCGGACACCACCGGAATGCACATGAAACGAAGGATGCGATCGCGGGGCGCAGGGGGCAGACTGTCTGCATGACGAGCCGTGCCGGCCTCCCCGCGGAGGACACAGACCTGATCGACGTCGACGAGCTGATCGCCGCCTACTACGATCGCGTACCCGACCCCGAGGTCGCCGGCGAGCGCGTCGTGTTCGGCACCAGCGGCCACCGCGGCTCATCGCTGTCGAACAGCTTCAACGAGAACCACATCCTCGCGACCACGCAGGCGATCGTCGACTACCGCAACGGCCAGGGCATCACCGGTCCGCTCTTCCTCGGCCGCGATACTCACGCGCTGTCGCTGCCCGCAGAGCGCAGCGCGATCGAGGTGCTGGTGGCCAACGGCGTCGACGTGCGCGTCGACTCCCGCGACTCGTGGGTGCCCACCCCGGCGCTGAGCCACGCGATCCTCACGTACAACCGCGACCTCCCGGCCGATGCCGCCGGTCGCGCCGACGGCATCGTCGTCACGCCCAGCCACAACCCGCCGCGCGACGGCGGGTTCAAGTACAACCCGCCGCACGGCGGTCCCGCCGACACCGACGCGACCGGGTGGATCGCCGACCGCGCCAACGCGCTCATCCGCGACGGCCTCGCCGGGGTCAAGCGCGTCCGGCACGCCGACCTCGACCTCGACGCGATCGGCGGCTACGACTTCCGCGACGCCTACGTGCGCGACCTGTCGTCGATCATCGACGTCGACGCGATCCGTCGCGCGGGCGTGCGCATCGGAGCCGACCCTCTGGGTGGGGCGTCGGTCGAGTACTGGGCGTTGATCGCCGAGGTGCACGACCTCGACCTCACGGTGGTGAACCCCGAGGTCGATCCGACCTGGCGTTTCATGACGCTCGACTGGGACGAGAAGATCCGCATGGACCCGTCGTCGCCGTCGGCGATGGCCTCCCTGGTCGCCAAGAAGGGCGACTACGACGTGCTCACCGGCAACGACGCGGATGCCGACAGGCACGGCATCGTCACGCCGGACGCCGGTCTCATGAACCCCAACCACTACCTCGCCGTGGCGATCGACTACCTCTTCTCGCACAGGGCCGACTGGCCGCGCGACGCCGCGATCGGCAAGACCCTGGTGTCGTCGATGATCATCGACCGCGTCGCGGAGTCCCTCGGCCGCCGCCTCCTCGAGGTGCCCGTCGGCTTCAAGTGGTTCGTGCCCGGACTGCTCGACGGATCCGTAGCCTTTGGCGGCGAGGAGTCCGCCGGAGCCTCGTTCCTGCGCAAGGACGGCAGTGTGTGGTCCACCGACAAAGACGGCATCCTGCTCTGCCTGCTCGCCGCCGAGATCATCGCCGTCACCGGCAAGTCGCCGTCGGAGCGCTACCGCGAGCTGGAGGAGGCGTTCGGCGCCTCCGCTTACCAGCGCGTCGACGCTCCCGCGACGCCCGAGCAGAAGACCGCTCTGTCGAAGCTCGCTCCCGAGGCCGTCAGCGCCACCACACTCGCCGGCGAGACGATCACCGCCAAGCTCTCACATGCGCCAGGCAACGGCGCTGCGATCGGCGGCCTCAAGGTGCAGACCGAGCACGCCTGGTTCGCCGCGCGCCCGTCGGGCACAGAAGACGTCTACAAGCTCTACGCCGAGAGCCTGCTCGGTGCAGACCACCTCGCCGAGGTGCAGGCCGAGGCCCGCGCCGTGGTGAGCGCAGCGCTCGGAGGCTGACTCCCTGGCCACGGCCGCGGGAGGCTGATTCCCGTGGCCACGGCCGTCGCGGCGCTCTGACTCAACGGGCCGCGACGGTCGCGCTCAGGGCGACCGCACGGCTCCGGATTCAGAGGCTCCGGGTTCGGGCTCGCCGCGAGGGCGTGCTCGCCCGAACGATCACGTCGAGCGGCAGATGCGGCTGCTCCCACTCGACGTCGACCATCGCGCGGAACGCCTGGTACCCGAGCTCGGTGAGCGGAACCCGCACCGTGGTGAGCGCGGGCGTCAGGTCACTGCCGGAGGGCACGTCGTCGAAACCGCAGACGGCGACATCCGCTCCGATCACGCGCCCCGCGTCACGCAGCGCAGACATGGCACCGATTGCAACGACATCACTCACCCCGAAGACGAGCGTCCCCTCCGGCACTCCGTCTGCGAGCGCCGATGCCATCGACGCCGCACCCGACTCACGCCGGAAGTCGCCGCGAACGACCCGCTCGACCACGCCGCCACCGTCGGTGAAGCCCCGACGGAACCCGACGACCCTGTCTTCGGAGGCGATCACGCCCTCCGCCGCCGCGAGGGTGATCGCCGACCGGTAACCGAGGTCGGCCATGCTCCGCCCCAGCTCCTCGGCCCCACCGCGGTCGTCGATCCCCACGCGGCGATACTCGGCGATCCCCGATCCGAAGGTGACCACCCGTCCGCCCCGCCTTGCGAAGTCGGCGAGCTCGCGCTCCGTGTCGGTCGCGGACTCGTCGCATGTGCGCGACACCGCGAGGATGAGCCCCTGCGGTCGCTGGCCGCGCAGCGCCCGGATCGTCCTCGCCTCCCGCGCCGGGTCGTGCTGCGTGAGGGAGATCGTCATGACGAGTCCGTGCTCGTCGGCGCCCCGCGCGACGCCGGTGGCGATGAGCCCGAAGTACGGATCGGCGATGTCGGCCACCAGCAGCGCGACCACCGGCGAGGTGCCGCGGGCCGTCGCCTGCGCTGACACATTGGCCGTGTAGCCCAGCTCTGCAGCCGCACGCTCTACACGCCCGCGATAGGGCTCCGCCACGGTGCGTTGCGAGCCGTTGAGCACCCGTGAGGCTGTGGCGAGAGAGACGCCCGCCTCACGCGCGACATCCTGCAGAGTGGGGACGTTCCCACGACCGGCGCGAGGGCCGCGACCCCGAGAGGGGCCTTCCGGCGTGCTCATGCCCAGAGCCTACGCCTGGCGGACCGAAACGGCGGCAGGTGCGGATGTCGGGGCGCGGCCGCGTCCGGCGGAACTCACGCCGAGCCGAACCACCTGGCGGATCCGCGTCACGCAGAGCCACCACAGCCCATAGCCACCCCAGCCCGACCCACCCAGCCTGACCCGCCCCAGCCCGACCCACCCCGGCCCGACCCGCCTCAGGCGGAGCCGCGCACCACGAGGGAGGTGGGGATCACGTCGGCCTCGGTCCGGGAGTCGGCCCCCTCGATCTCGGCGATCAGGGCCTGCACGGCGCGGTGGGCCAGCGTGGTGAAGTCCTGACGGACGGTCGTCAGCGGCGGGCGGTAGTTCGCGGCATCCGGAACGTCGTCGAAGCCGATGACGGCGACGTCCTCCGGCACCCGTCGTCCGGTCTCGGCGAACGCCCGCAGGACACCGAGCGCCATCTGGTCGTTCGCGCAGAACACCGCGGTCGCGTCCGCCAACAGGCGTCCGGCCCCGTACCCGGCCTCGGCGGTCCAGTCGCCGCGCACGACGTCGGGCGCCGTGACACCCGCCGCGGCGAGCGCCTCCCGCCAGCCGCGCTCGCGCTGGGCGGCGGCGAACGAGTCGACGGGTCCGGCGAGGTGATGCACGGCTCCCCGGTCGAGCGCGAGCAGGTGCCTCGTCGCCGCGGCCGCTCCCCCGGCGTGGTCGCTGTGCACGGCGATGACCCCGTCGCCGGGCTCGGCGTCCACCGCCACCAGTCGAAGTCCCGGCGGCCGGGTGGCGCCGGAGATGCGCGCGGACGCCTCGTTCAGCACGATCGCGCCGTCGACCTCCTGCTCGGCGAGCCGCTCGAACGCCTCGCCGATGTCGGCGGATGCCGTCACGAGAGTGAGCGCGTAGCCTCGCTCGGCCGCGGCTTCAGCCGTGGCCTGCAGCATCCGCGAGTTCCCGACGGTGGCCAGGGTCGTGACAACGAGTCCGATCGTCTGGGAGCGTCCCGTGCGCAGCGCCCTGGCGGCACGGTGCGGGCGGTAGCCGAGTTCCGCCATCGCCCGCTCGACGCGTTCCCTGGTCGCGGGATCGACCCGCGGACTGTCGTTGACCACGCGTGAGACGGTCTGCCCGGAGACGCCGGACCGCGCCGCGACCATCGCCATCGAGACACGGCCGGTCGCGGCGCGGCGACGGCGCGGCGCAGACTCCTGCGATCCGTCGCTCAGGCCGGGGTCCTCGGTCATCGGCATCCTCCGTCACCGCTGTGGAGCAGGAGTCGCGGTCGTCGACACCCGCTGCGTGTTGACGTTACCACGGCCCTGTGCGACCATGTTTACGTGAACACGCAGAGTCTCCCCGACCGGCCCGCGGAGGCGCTGGGCGCCGGCGTCGTCAAGCGCACCACGGTGCTGGCCGACGGCCGCGAACTCCTCTATTACGACGACCCCGATACGACGCTCGGCCCCGAGCGCTCGGTCGATGCCCGCACGCTCGACCCGCGGCCCGACACGGCCACGATGCGTCTCGACGTGCTCACCGGCGACTGGATCACCGTCGCCGCCAACCGCCAGAACCGCGTCATGATGCCGAGCGCAGACGCCGATCCGCTCGCCCCGCAGACGCCGACGAACCCCTCCGAGGTGCCGTCACGGTACGACGTCGCCGTGTTCGAGAACCGCTCGCCCGCCTTCGGTCCCGCTCTCGCCGAAGCGACGGGCACGGCCCCGGCCGCGAGCACCCCGCCCCACGGCCTCGACGACCTCTCCGCCCTCGACCTCGGCCGCACGCGCACCGCCGTCGGGCGCTGCGAGGTCGTGTGTTTCAGCCCTGAGCACACCGGATCCTTCGGCACGCAGAGCGTCACCCGTGCACGCACCGTCATCGAGGCCTGGGCCGACCGCACTGCCGCACTCTCGCAGCTGCCCGGCATCCAGCAGGTCTTCCCGTTCGAGAACCGCGGCGAGGCGATCGGTGTGACCCTGCCGCATCCGCACGGCCAGATCTACGCCTACCCGTACGTCACCCCGCGCACCGCGCGAGTGCTGGACAGCATCGACCGCACCGCCCCCGACCTGTTCCAGCGCATCCTGGAGTCCGAGCAGGGCTCCGAGCGCGTCGTGTTCCAGGGCGAGCACTGGACGGCGTTCGTGCCGTTCGCCGCCAGGTGGCCGCTCGAGGTGCACCTCATGCCGCACCGGCATGTGCCCGACCTCGCCGAGACGACGGATGCCGAGCGCGACGAGCTCGCACCCCTCTATCTGCGTCTGCTCCGCGGCGTCGATGCGCTCTACGACACCCCGACCCCGTACATCGCCGCCTGGCATCAGTCCCCGGTTCACACCGGACGCGACACCGTGCGTCTGCACCTGCAGCTGACCAGTCCCCGTCGCGCGGCCGACAAGCTCAAGTTCCTCGCCGGCTCCGAGGCCGCGATGTGGGCGTGGGCCGCCGAGGTCGCCCCCGAGCAGGGCGCAGCGCGCCTCCGCGACGCCATCGCCCGTTCCGAGGAGGACGTCGCATGACTACCGCCCACGACGCCGCGACCGCGCTCTTCATCGAGCTGACCGGCCGCGAGCCCGACGGGGTCTGGTCGGCACCCGGGCGCGTCAACCTCATCGGCGAGCACACCGACTACAACGACGGCTTCGTGCTGCCGTTCGCGATCCCGCACCGCACGGTCGCCGCGGCGGGGCTGCGCACCGACGGTCGGGTGCAGGTGTGCTCGACGTTCGCGCCCGAGCCCGTCGAGGTCGCCCTCGACGAACTGGGCGCTCTGTTCCCCACCGTCACTGGTGCCGGGCCCGCCGTGCCCGAGTGGGCCGCGTACCCGCTCGGCGTCGCGTGGGCGCTGGCCGAGGCGTCGTCGCTGATCGGCGGCGGCGTCGACATCGCCATCGGCTCCGACGTGCCCATCGGCGCCGGGCTCTCCTCCTCCGCCGCGATCGAGGGGGCGACGGCATCCGCGCTGAACGACCTCTGGCGAGCAGGTCTCGACCGCACCGCACTGGCCAGGGTCGGCCGCCGCGCCGAGAACGAGGCCGTCGGCGCCCCCACCGGGATCATGGATCAGATGGCGTCGATGCTCGGCGAGCCCGACGCCGCGATCTTCCTCGACTGCCGCACGCTCGACACGCAGTTGGTGCCGCTCGGGGTGGCCGAGGCGGGGCTCGCGATCCTCGTGATGGACACCCGCGTCACTCACGCGCACTCCACCGGCGGCTACAGCGAACGCCGTGCCGCCTGCGAGCGCGGTGCCGCGATCATGGGGGTTCCCGCTCTGCGCGACGTCTCCGTGGCCGACCTGTCGCGCGCCGCGCACCTCATGGACGACGTGACGTTCCGCCGTGTGCGCCACGTGGTCACCGAGGACCAGCGCGTGCTCGACACCGTGCGGGTGCTGCGTGAGCAGGGCGCGCGGGCGATCGGCGACCTGCTCGTCGCCTCGCACGCCTCGATGCGGGACGATTTCGAGATCTCGGTGCCGGAGCTCGACACAGCGGTCGAGGCCGCTCTGGCCGCCGGGGCGCTCGGGGCTCGGATGACCGGTGGCGGCTTCGGCGGTGCGGCGATCGCGCTGATCGAAGCGGATGCCGTCGAGGTCGTGTCGGCCGCGGTGTCCGCGGCCTTCGCCGACGCCGGCTTCGCCGCTCCGCACCTCTTCACTGTGGTCCCCGCGGCCGGTGCCGGCCGCGACGCCTGAGCCACGGCATCCGCTTTCGAGTAGCGTGAATGGCTCCGTTTCGGCGGATTTTCGAGCCATTCACGCTACTCGAATCAGAAGCCTGACAGGAACCGCGGCAGCCGCGCTGACAGAATAGGCACCCGACCCCTGAAGGAGAACCATGTCCTGGATCGTCACCGGCGGCGCCGGCTACATCGGATCGCACGTCGTGCGCGCGCTGGCGGATGCCGGCCTCGCCCCGGTCATCATCGACGACCTCTCCAGCGGCGAGGCGTCGTTCGCCCCCGCCGACGTCCCGTTCGTGCGGGGCAGCATCCTCGACCGTGACCTCGTCGAGCGCACGCTGCGCGAGCATGATGCGGAGGGCGTGATCCACGTCGCGGGGTTCAAGTACGCGGGCGTCTCGGTGCAGCGGCCGCTGCACACGTACGCGCAGAATGTCGAGGGCACCCGCATCCTGCTGGAGGCGATGGAGGCGGCAGGCGTCGCGAACATCGTGTTCTCCTCGTCCGCCGCGGTGTTCGGGACCCCCGATGTGCCGCTCGTCGTCGAGGACACCGCCAAGAAGCCCGCCAGCCCCTACGGAGAGTCCAAGCTCATCGGCGAGTGGCTGCTGCGCGATCAGGCCGTGGCCACCGCGGACTCGGAGCGCCCGCTGCGGCACACCTCGCTGCGGTACTTCAACGTCGTCGGCTCGGCCGACCCCGCGGTGTACGACGTGAGCCCGCACAACCTCTTCCCGATCGTCTTCGAGGCGCTGATCGAGGGACGCACGCCGAAGATCTTCGGCGACGACTACGACACTCCCGACGGCACCAACGTGCGCGACTACGTGCACGTCGGCGACATCGCTGCGGCGCACGTCGCCGCCGCGCAGCGCCTCGCCGGAGGGCAGTCGATCGAGCCGGCGTACAACCTCGGCTCCGGCGACGGCCTCAGCGTGAAGCAGATCATGGATGCCGTCGCCCGCGTGACCGGCATCGACTTCACGCCGGAGATCGGCCCCCGTCGCCCCGGCGACCCCGACCGCATCGTCGCCACGGGGGAGCTCGCCGCCCGGGACCTCGACTGGCGGATGCGGTACTCGGTCGACGACATGGTGCGCACCGGCTGGGAGGCCCGCCGCCGGGCGTCCTAGTCCCGTCCGCTCCCGCCCGCTCCCGCCTGCTCCGGGAGCGTGGGAGCGCGGGAACGTGCTGTCGCCTGCTGACATCGCCGAGGCAGATGGCGAATCCCTTCTTTCGGTCGCGACGACCGCTGATAGCGTCCGACGCGATCGCAGACGTGATCGAACTCTCATCGAGACCGGAGGAAGACCGATGATGTCGTATTTCGAACGTGCTCCCCAACAGCCCGCCGGATTCGTCGCGCGGGTACGAAGGACGATTCAGAGGGTCGTCGGAAGGGCTCCCACCGCCGGCTGGAAGTGGTGACGCCACCTGGCACCCCGGAGCGGATCCTCTTCGGAGGGTCCGCTCTCTCCGCGTTCGGCACGGGGCTCACGCTCCCCTATCTGCTGATCTATCTCGTCGAGTCGATAGATCTGACGCTCCCCGCAGCAGGAGTGGTTCTCGCCATCCCTGGAGGAGTCTCCCTCGTCGGCGTCGCACTGATAGGACCCGCGATCGACCGCGTCGGCCCGCTCCGTTTCGCGGCCACTTCGTCCCTTCTGAGCGTGATCGGATGTGGCGCGCTCCTGTCGGCCGGCCCATCGACGGTGTGGCTCGCGATCAGCGGCGTCGTCCTCCTCGAATGCGGCATGTCACTGGCCGCGCCTGCGCTGCAGTCCGCAGTAGGTCTCATGGTCGGCGCTGAACGCCGGGCGCGGTTCTTCAGCGCTCAGTCAGGATGGTCGAATGCCCTTTTCGCCGTCGGCACAGCGGCGTCATCCGTGACCGTCGGGCTTCTCGGCGCGGGAGCGATCCGCATGCTGTTCGGAGCGAATCTGCTCACCTTCTTCTGTGTGACTGCGGTGCTGTTCCTGCTCGCGCAGAGTCACGGCTCTCGTTCCCACGCAGCGGACGCCGTTGCGCGTTCGTACCTGACGCAGCTCAAGAGTCCCGTTCGGGATCCGCGATTCGCGCGACTCGTGGCCCTCACATTCTGCGTATCGCTCATCCTCATGAATCAGGGAGAGTTCGGATTCCCCGCGTTCACGGCCGGGACCAGCCTGCAACCGTGGGTCGGCGCCGCATTCACCGCAGGATCGATCGCAGCGACACTGACTCAAGTGTGCGCAGCGCGTTGGCTTTCACCACGCCTCCACCGGTCGCTCGTGATCGCCGCCGGACTATGCGTAGCGATCTCCTGGCTCTCTCTGTCGCTGGCGCCGTACGCCGGCACCGGCTACGTGTTCGTCTTCGCCGTGCTGCAGAGTGTCGGGGAGGCGATCATCATCGCCATCCTCCCGGCCTTCGTCCTCGCCGCAGCTGCTCCATCGATGGTCGGCACATACATGGCCCTCAACTCTCTCGCATTTCAAGGGGGGCGAATGCTCGCGCCACTCGTCGTCAGCATCCTCTCTGCGACGGGGACTGTGCCGATCCCCCTCGGCATCGCCGCCTGTGCACTCCTCGTCTCTGCACTGGCCGCACGCGTTCTTCGCTCGACCGAGGCCGACCTCGAAGAGGCTTCACGATGAGCCGGGCCTTCTTCTGGGACATGTTCGACGATGACGCCGCCCCCTACGACGATCATCCCTGGCTCCACGCGGCGGTCCAGAAGGTGCGGCCGTACCTTCTGGAGTTCCTGACCTCCACCCATCCGCTCCGTCCGGGCCCGGTCTGCCCCTTCATGCCCGCAGCGCTGCGGGCACATCAGGTGCTCTTCGCGGTCGGCGACGGATCGACGACCGCGCGACTCGAGTCGCGTCGGATCAACACGATCGTTCGCGACGCGTGGTCGGAGAATCGAGAGCGGTTCAGGTACGCGGCCCTGGTGGTCCTCTACCCCGAGTCGACCACGGACGACGCGATCAGCGAGGTTCAACGTCGGGCGAAGATAGACGCGATCCGCCAGAATCTCATGGTCGGAGCACTCTTTCCACGGAACAACGCGGAGAGTGTCCACGGCTCCGACTACTACCCCCTACGGACTCCCGTTCCGACGATCGTCTACCGCGACATGGTGCCGTTCGATCTGATCTTCCTGAACGAGCCGCGGTTCAGTCCGCATCGCCGGGCCGAGTTCCTCCGTCGATACATCGCCCAGTATGAGGACGCGAAGTACGGGTGGGAGCGGGAGGGGATCGACTCAGCCCGTGCGCAACTCGACGAGCTCCAGGCTGTGGTGTGGAGACGCAGGCGCCTCCTCATCGGCTCCACCATGTTGCTCACGTCTGCCGGTGCGGCCCTGGTGGCGACGCGTATTCGTGCACGGCGCCATCGCCCGTGACTCACCCCCGCCAGCTCCGGCCTGCTCCGGGAGCGCGGAAGCGAGTGGGCCGATCAGAGGTCGCGGGTGCGGATGGGGTAGAGCCAGAAGCACAGCCACGCCAGCGCCGTGAACACCAGCGGGATCACGGCGAGCATGAGGCGCACGCCGCCGTCGACGGCGGCGGGCTGCGCGTCGCCGAGCGCGGCGTCGAAGCCGGATGCCGTGAGCACGGCCGCCGCGACGATCGCCTGCAGCACCACGGAGCCGCGCACGACGAAGCCGTTCACCCCGAAGTACGCGCCCTCGCGCCGGTGCCCCGTGCGCACGGCGTCGTCGTCGATGATCTGCGAGAGCATCACCTCGAGCAGCTGCAGCAGCCCGCCGACGCCCACGCCGACCGCGACGCCGACGAGGGCGGCGCCGAGCACCGAGGAAGGCAGCCAGTAGCCGAGCACGGCGACGCCGAACACCCCGACGCTCCACAGCACGGCGGTGCGCGGCGACGTGCGACGCACGACCGCGCTCCACAGCACGATCGACGGGATCGCGGTGACGAAGATCGCACCGAGCAGGATGCTGCCATCGCCCTCCGCCGCGTGCAGCGAGTACCGCACGTAGAAGGGGATGGCGGCGAGGATGATCGCGATCGACGTCTGCACGCACAGCGACCCCAGCACGTACGGCACGAACGCCCTGTTCGCGAACGTCAACCGCAGTTGGCTGCCCCAGGTCATCGCCTCGGATGCCGCCTCCGGCACCTTCCGCTCGATCATCCCGCCGGCGAACGACCACGCCAGGATGACGAGGCAGACCGCGCCGAGGACGAGCGCCATGCCCGGCCACCCCATCGAGCCGTACAGCGCGGGCGCTCCCGCTGTGCCGAGCACCATGCCGAGGATCGCGAAGATCTGCCGCGGCACATTGCCGCGCGAGCGCTCCTCCGTGCTGCGGAAGATCTCAGGGAACAGCGCGGAGATGTTCAGCACGACCACGACGAACGCGATGTCGTAGACCGCGACGACGACCAGGAACCACACGATCAGCCCGACCACCGGAAGCTCCGGCGGCATCCACACCAGGGCGAAGGCCACGACCAGCGGCACGATGCCCAGACCGATCCACGGGATGCGCCGCCCCCACGGCGTGCGGATGCGGTCGGACAGCGCCCCGACCACGGGGTTGAGCACGGCGTTGAGGATGCCGTGCGCGATCATCGCCACGGCCACCCATCCCGGCGGGACGCCCAGGTGCGTCACGTAGAAGTAGACGACGAACGCCGAGAACGTCTGCGCCATCAGCTGGGTCGGGAACCCGGAGGCCCCGAAGGCGATGGACTGGGCGCGCGAGGGGGCGGCGTCGAGGCGGCGGTCGCGCAGCGTGGAGAGGATGCTCACCGTGCGTCCCCGCGCTGCAGGTCGCGCAGGTCGCGCCACCCCAGCCGCACCAGCCCCTCGTCGGCGATCGCCTGGAGCACGACGGGGTCGGCCAGCAGCCGGCGCTCGTACCCGCGCTTCACGGCCGCGAAGTCGACCGCCGACCGCAGCTCGTCGTCGTCGACCATCGGGTGGAGGTAGAACTCCGTGACGCCGGCGGGGACGGCCCGCAGCAGGGCGATGAACCCGTCACGCACTTGCTCGTAGGTCTCCTCCTCAGCCGTGCCCTCGCCGACGAGCTCGAACGGATGCGACCACAGCCGATCGATGATCACCACGCCGAGCGCATCCGCCGCCGCAGCGGCCTCGTCGAGCTTCTCCTGCATGGCGGGGTCGTCGCCGATGCCGTCCATGCTCCGCGGCAACCGGAACGGCAGTCCCTGCGCGGCCGCGAGCGCGAACACCGGACCGAGGAAGTCGCGCCCGGTGAGCAGCCCGTAGACCGAGCCCATGTGGTTGTCGAGGTGGGTGACGTCGACGCCGGTATCCAACGCGGTCTGCAGCTGCGCGGCGATCTCGGCGGCGACCTGCTCGGTATCCGCACCCCTCTCTACTGCCTCCACGCCCGCGGGGAAGAAGCCGTCTGCGTCGACGAGGGTGGTGGCGGTTCCCGTGAGCGGCCGCCAGCGGTAGCGGCTCCATTCGCTCGTGAGCACGAGGTGCACGCCCACGTCGAGGTCGGTACGGGAGGCGGCGAACGCCATCGCCTCGGGCGACCAGGAGCACGGCACCATGATGGTGGCGGAGTCGACGTGCCCCGCCGCGAGCAGCTCCGAGATCGCGGTGTTGGCCGCGTGGCACATGCCGTAGTCGTCGGCGTTGATGATGATCGCCCTGGTCCCGGCGGGGTGGCCGAGCCTTTCGACGAGAGGTGTGGTCATCGGGTCTTCCTGTCGGGTACGGGGACGATGCGGGTGAAGAGGGTGACGCGCAGGGCGGAAGCCGCCTCGCCCACGGCGCCGACGAGCGGAGCCTCCGGGCCGAAGGACGACACCCGGAACCGCAGCGGCAGCAGGGCGGCGTACTCGTCGGCGACCCGGGCGACGGCGTCGACGAGCACCGGGTGCGCGGCCGTGCCGCCGAGGATGAATGCCTCGGGGTCGAGCACCAGCGCGACGGAGCCGGCGACGAGCACGAGCCGCCTGCCCATCTCGGCGGCCATCGCCAGGGCGGACTCGTCACCGTATGCTGCTGCGGCGAGGTGCTCGTCGATCGTGGCGTCGACGTCGCGGCCGTTGGCGAGCGCCAGATCGGCCACGACGGTTTCGCTGAGCACGGGCGCGGCGATGGGCAGCGGCGGCTGCGGCAGGTACATGATCTCGCCGGCGACACCGGAGAATCCGCGGTGCAGCGCGCCGTCGATGACGATGCCGCCGCCGAGCCCGCCGTCGAGGAGCAGCAGGGCGAAGCTGGACAGCTCGGCACCTCCGCCCGCGGTGAGCTCGGCGAGCGCGGCGAGGTTGACGTCGTTCTCCACCCGTACAGGGCAGCCGAGCCTCGTGCTCAGTGCGGAGCGGAAGGCGCCTCCGTCCGGCCCCTGATCGTCGCGGATGCCGCCGTCTGCGGTCACGATCCCCGGCACGCCGATCACGGCGACCAGCAGCGGCGCCCGGACCTCGCCGAGGCAGGCATCGATCAGCTCGGCGATGTGCTCGACGCGGTCGCCCCGCGGGGGGAACGCGGCGTGACGCTCCGCGCGAACGGCGCCGGTCGGGTCCACGAGCACGACGTGGGCTGCGTGGTGGTCGACGTGCACCGCCGCCGCGATGCCGAGACGCGGATGCAGAGCGACCTTCGCCGCCGCCGGCCCCCTGGTCTGCGTGTCGACCCCTGCGGGGGTCACGGCTCCTGTGCTCTCCAGCATCCGGAGCACCTGGGTGACGGCCGTGCGCGAGAGGCCCGTCTCGTCCATGAGCTCGGAGCGGGTGAGCGGGCCGCGTCGTCCGAGGCTCTCGAGGATCGCCCTGCCGTTCAGCGATCTCAGCAGCGACTGCGGACCTGCGATGGGACGTGCCATGGTCGAACCCTCCGATGGATGTCGCGGCCAGCATGACACATCGCGTCGTACTTGTCGACACCCCAGCGCCCTCCGTGCGGCAGTCGACCGCCTAGGGTGGCTGGATGACACAGCTGACGATCCGCGAAGGACGGCTCGACGACGCCGACGGGGTCGCAAGGGTGCACGTGCGCTCCTGGCGGGCGGCCTACCGCGGCCTGATGGACCAGCAGATCCTCGACAGTCTGTCCGTCGAGGAACGAGCGGCGAACTGGCGGCGCTTCATCACCGATCCGCTCCCCACGACGATCGCCCTGCTCGTCGCCGAACGCGACGGCGAGGTGGTGGGGTGGACGTCGTTCGGCGCCGGTCGCGACGCCGACGGCTCGACGGACGGCGAGGTCTACGGCATCTACGCCGACCCGGACTCGTGGTCGACCGGCGCCGGACACGCCCTGCTGGAAGAGGCGGAGCGCCGGATGGCGGATGCCGGGCACACCCGCGCGTACCTGTGGGTGCTCGACGGCAACGAGCGCGCCGACGCCTTCTACGCACGTCACGGCTGGGTCGCCGACGGCGCGACGAAGGCCGACGAGCGCGCCGTGGCGACCTTCGCCGAGCACCGGCGCGTCAAAGAACTGCGCTCGGGCGATGCCTGACGGCATCCGCCCTTCTCGTGAGGAGGCTCAGTCGAGCGCGCTCATCACGTGCTTGATGCGCGTGTAGTCGTCGAAGCCGTACTGCGAGAGGTCCTTGCCGTAGCCCGAGTGCTTGAAGCCGCCGTGCGGCATGTCCGACACGAACGGGATGTGCGTGTTCACCCACACGCAGCCGAAGTCGAGGTCGCGGGTGAAACGCAGCGAGCGCGAGTGGTCGCGGGTCCACACGGATGCCGCGAGCGCGTACTTCACGCCGTTGGCCAGCTCCAGCGCCTCGTCGTCGGTCTCGAAGGACTGCACGGTGAGCACGGGGCCGAAGATCTCGCCCTGCACCGCCTCATCGTCCTGCCGCATCCCCGAGACGACCGTGGCCTCGAAGAAGTAGCCCTTGTCGCCCTGTCGGCGTCCGCCCACCTCGATCTTCGCGTGCGCGGGGAGCCGGTCGACGAAACCCTGCACCTGCGCGAGCTGGGCCACGCTGGACAGCGGACCGTACAGCACGCCCTCCTCGCGGGGACCGCCGGTGCGGGCGTCGGTCTTCACCTTCGCCGCCAGGGCCGCCACGAACTCGTCGTGGATCGAGGAGTGCACGAGCACGCGCGTCGCCGCCGTGCAGTCCTGCCCCGCGTTGAAGAAGGCGCCGGTGATGATGCCGTCGACGGCCTTGGCGAGGTCGGCGTCAGGGAACACCACGGCCGGAGCCTTCCCGCCGAGTTCCAGGTGCACGCGCTTGACATCGGCGGCGGCCGAGCGGGCGACGGCCATACCGGCGCGCACCGACCCGGTGATCGCGACCATCTGCGGAACCGGGTGCTCCACGAGCGCCACACCGGTGTCACGGTCGCCGAGCACGACGTTGAGAGTGCCGGCCGGCGTGTGCAGCGCGACGATCTCGGCGAGCAGCAGCGTGGTGAGCGGAGTGGACTCCGCGGGCTTGAGCACGACGGTGTTGCCGGCGGCGAGCGCGGGGCCGATCTTCCACACGGCCATGTTCAGCGGATAGTTCCACGGCGTGACCTGGCCGATCACGCCGACCGGCTCGCGGCGCACGTAGGAGGTGTGTCCGGCGAGATACTCCCCCGCTGCGCGACCCTCCAGGCTGCGCGCGGCCCCGGCGAAGAAGCGGAGCTGATCGATCGACTGCACGATCTCGTCGGCGACGAGGCTGGTGCGGGGCTTGCCGGTGTCCTGCGACTCGAGGTCGGCGAACTCCTCGGCCCGCGCCTCCATCTCGTCGGCGATGCGGAACAGCGCGAGCTGGCGCTCGGCCGGCGTGGTGTCGCGCCAGATCGGGAAGGCCGCGGATGCTGCCGCGTAGGCGGCGTCGACGTCGCTCGCGTCGGAGATCGGCAGCTCGCCGTAGACCTCCTCCGTCGCGGGGTCGATGAGGTCGAGCCGGCCGGCGCCGTTCACAGGAACGGAGCGGCCGCCGATGAAGTTCTGCAACGTCGTCGTGGGCATGGTGACATCGTAGCGTCGCGCATGCGGATTCTGAAGAGTCTTTCGCCGAGAACGACTGAATCAGTTGCTTTCACACTCTCAGAGTGTCAATATCGACATATGAGCCCCACGCCCAAGCACCCCGTCCTCGACGACATCTCCAAGCGCATCGTCGAGCTCCTGCAGGAGGACGGCCGTCGCCCCTACGCAGAGATCGGCCGCGAGGTCGGTCTCAGCGAAGCCGCAGCCCGGCAGCGCGTGCAGCGGATGACCGAGGCAGGCATCATCCAGATCGTCGCGGTGACCGATCCGATGCAGCTCGGGTTCCACCGTATGTCGATGATCGGCATCCGCGTCGACAGCGACCCGCGCGCCATCGCTCAGCAGCTCACGGAGATCACCGAGCTCGCCTACGTCGTCGTCACCCTCGGCACCTTCGACATCCTCGTCGAGGCTGTCTGCGAGAGCGACGAGGACCTCATCGACCTGATCGCCACCCGCATCCGCACCATCCCCGGGGTGGTGCACACCGAGAGCCTGCTCTACGCGGGCCTCTACAAGGACCTCTACAACTGGGGCACGCGCTGACGCGCGCCCCTCATCACGGGAGCCACTCATGGGAACCACCGTCTTCGAGCGCCAGAAACCCGCGGACTCCGTCATCGACGCCGCGCTGCGCGACACCCGCCTCGGAGTGTTCTGGCTGGACGACGTCGAGCGCGTCGAGCACCCGCCGCTCGCCGCCAACCTCACGACAGATCTCGCCATCGTCGGCGGCGGCTATGCGGGCCTGTGGACGGCGGTACGCGCCAAGGAGCGGGACCCGCAGCGCCGGGTCGTGCTGCTGGAGGCCTCGCGCATCGCGTGGGCGGCGTCCGGCCGCAACGGCGGCTTCTGCGAGGCCAGCCTCACGCACGGCCACGAGAACGGCGTGAACCGCTGGCCCGAGGAGATCGACCGGCTGGAAGAGCTGGGCCTGGAGAACCTCGACGCGATCGAAGCGACCGTCGCGAAGTACGGCATGGACGTGGACTTCGAGCGCACCGGCCAGCTGGCCGTGGCCGTGGAGCCGCACCAGGTCGAGTGGTACCGGGAGGAGCACGGGTTCCTCGATGAGGATGCCGTGCAGGCCGAGGTGCACTCGCCCACCTTCCTCGCCGGAGACTGGGACCGCGAGGGCTGCGCCATGGTGCACCCCGCGAAGCTCGGCATGGAGCTGGCGCGCGTCGCGGTCGAGCTGGGCGTGGAGATCTACGAGCACTCCATCGTGCGCGCGGTGGAGGGCGACGGGTCGGGGCTGATCAGGCTGGTCACCCCCAGCGGCACGGTGACGGCGGATGCCGTGGCCCTCGCCACGAACGTCTTCCCGTCCCTGCTCAAGCGCAACCGGCTGATGACGGTGCCCGTGTACGACTACGTGCTGATGACGGAGCCGCTGAGCGCTTCTCAGCTGGAGTCGATCGGCTGGTCGAACCGCCAGGGACTCGCCGACAGTGCGAACCAGTTCCACTACTACCGGCTCACCGCAGACAACCGCATCCTGTTCGGCGGTTACGACGCGATCTACCACTTCGGCGGCAAGGTGCGCCCGGAGTACGAGGACCGCATGGAGAGCCACCGCAAGCTCGCCTCGCACTTCTTCACGACGTTCCCGCAGTTGGAGGGGCTGACGTTCACGCACCGCTGGGCGGGCGCGATCGACTCGTCGAGCCGGTTCTGCGCGTTCTTCGGCACCGCCCGCCGCGGACGCATCGCCTACGCGACCGGGTTCACCGGGCTCGGCGTCGGCGCTGCACGCTTCGCCGCCGACGTCATGCTCGACAAGCTGTCCGGCGAGTCGACCGAGCGCACGGAGTTGAAGATGGTGAAGGAGAAGCCGATCCCCTTCCCGCCCGAGCCCGCCGCCGCCATCGGCATCAACCTCGTGCGCGCCGCGATGAACCAAGCCGACCACAACGAGGGCAAGCGCAACCTGTTCCTCAAGGCGCTCGACGCCGTCGGCATGGGGTTCGACTCGTGAGCGCTGGCGAGTCCGGGGCAGAGCTGGACGCCGGGGCGGGGGTGGACGCCTTCGCTCTGCCGCTCGTTCACGAAGCGCTCCCGGCATCCGAGGTCGTGGCAGGGGCGCCGACCACGGCATCCGTCGCGCTGTCGACTCTCGGCGATGCCGGCGACGGCGTGGAGGTCGGCATCTGGGAGATGACGCCGGGCACGGCATCCGACACCGAGGCCGACGAGGTCTTCGTGGTGCTGTCGGGGCGCGCCGTGATCGAGTTCGTGTCGCCCGCTCTCCCGCCGCTGGAGGTCTCCGCGGGATCGATCGTGCGCCTCGCCGAGGGCATGCAGACCGTGTGGACCGTGACCGAGACCCTCCGCAAGGTCTACGTGGCCTGAGCCAGGGGCTCTGGTTGCCTTCAGTTGGCCCTTCTTGCTGCATCCGCCCCCTTGCATGCAGCAAGAAGTGCCAAGTGAGCACTTCTGTCCCTCTTCTTGCCATGCTCACCTGGCACCTCCTGCTGGAATCAGGACGCTGAGACAGCATTTGGAGCCAACTGAGCACCGCGGCGCCTCCCTCGCCGCGCTCATCTGGCGCTTGTTGCTGGAATCAGACACCTGAAGCAGCACCAGCTGCCAACCGAACCAGGGCACGTCAGGAACCTCCAAGCCGCCAGCCGTGTCGGACCAGAGCCTCACGCACTCTTGCCGTGGCGGTGGGGCGGGGCCCGCGGATGTGCGCACCGGTGAGGCGGACCACCTCGAATCCCTGGGCGACGTAGGCCGCGTACTTCTCGATGTCTCGGTTCCACTGCTCTTTCGACGTGCGGTGATGGTCGCCCTCGATCTCCACGAGCACGCGGTACTCGCGGTACCCGATCTCCGTCACGCCGAGCAGCACACCGCGAGCGTCCCTGATCTCGATGTCCAGCTCGGGCTCGGGCAGCCCGTCGGCGGCAGCATCCAGCCGGAAGTCCGTCTCCAAGGGCGAGGCACTCCCCACCCGGACCATCTCGATCGCCTCTCTCAGACGCGCAACACCTGGCCGTCGACCGACGGCGATGGCGGCCTCGAGTCGCGCAAGGGACGCGAGCTGCAGATCGTCCCGGCGGTGCCCGCCGCGCTCGCGGGGCACGCGGACGATCGCATCGCCCACGCGCACGAGGCTTCGCACAGACAGCCTCGCACCGAGCATCGCCCACGTCGACGCCGGGCTCGTGAGACGGAAACCGTCGAGTTCTCTTAGCATCACGAGTTCGGGCATCACCTGTCTGCCTCGGATGCCGCCGCGGCGTGGCGCGCGATGGGGAGCGGCCACGGCGACGTCGAGGTCGTCGCCGTGGCCGAGCGGCAGCCCCCAGAGCACTGCGGCCGTCCTGTCGCAGAAGAAGGCATGAGGCTCCATCACACGCTGATAGAGCCGCGCTCGTCGTCGCACGCGCTCGTACTGTTGTCGATCTCGCGCCAGCGGTTCGTCGGGATCGCACTCCGGTATGGATGCGGGCCCTGCCGAGAGGACGCCACGGTACGGACGCTCGATGTCCCTCGCGCGCAGGCGACCGGCGGTCACGCCGACCGCACGCGCCTGCGCGGGCGTGAAGATCGGGCCAAGAGTAGCGGGAAGAGGACCAGGATGCCGAGCCATGCACCACTGTCTCCGCAGCCGCGAGGCGACGATGACGCCGATCCCCGCATCCGTGGATAAGTCGCACGCGGAGTGCGATGTGGAGGAGCCTCCCCTGCCTCTACGCCAGCCCTCCAACACCCGCGCTCACTTGGCACTTCTTGTGGGACTCAGCCCCTGAAACCAGCAACACGCGCCACCCGAACACACCAGCCCGCCAACATCCGCGCTCACTTGGCACTTCTTGTGGGAATCAGCCCCTGAAACCCACAACACGCGCCAACTGAACACACCGGCGCAGCGCCCCCTCACCCCACGGGCACGGGCACCGAGTCGATGAGCAGCCGCGTGTACTCGTGCTGCGGATCCGTGAGCAGGCGCTCCGTCGGCCCGGCCTCGACGATCCGCCCGCGGCGCATCACGATCGTCTCGGCGCACACCCGGCGCACCACGGCGAGGTCGTGGCTGATGAACAGCAGCGTGAGGCCCTGGGAGCGACGGATGCCGGCGACGAGATCGAGCACCTGCGCCTGCACCGAGACGTCGAGCGCGCTGGTGGCCTCGTCCATCACGAGCAGCTCCGGCTCCACGGCGAGCGCCCGCGCGATCGCGACACGCTGCCGCTGTCCGCCCGAGAGCGTGCGGGGCCGGGCGCGGTAGTGCTCCTCGGAGAGCCCGACGGCGTCGAGCAGCTCCTGAGCCCGCTCGCGCGCCGACTCCGCCGTGCGGCCGGTGTGCAGCCGCAGCACGTCCTCGATCGCGCGGCCGGCGGGGATGCGAGGGTCGAGGGACAGGTACGGATCCTGGAACACCATCTGCACGCTCTTCGCGCGCTCCAGCCGTTCGGCGCGCGTGCGCGGCACGCCGCCCACCACGCGTCCTCCGATGCGGATCTCCCCGGCATCCGGCTGCTCCAGCCCCACGATCATGCGGGCCAGCGTCGACTTGCCCGACCCCGACTCCCCCACCACGGCGAGCGACCCTCCGCGCGGGATCACGAGCTCGGCATCCGTCACCGCGGCGACGTCCGCGCGCCCGCGGCGCCGGTACGTCTTGCCGACGCCCGACACCGCGAGCTGCTGTTCGTCCGACCCGCCCGCCGGCACCTCGACCGTGCCAGACAGCTTCGGCGTCGCCGCGACCAGCCGCCGCGTGTACTCCGCCTCGGGGGCGGCGAGCACGCGCGCGGCCGGCCCGGTCTCGACCACCGCGCCGTCCTTCATGACGACGAGCCGGTCGCACAGCGAGCCCGCCAGGTTGAGGTCGTGCGTGATGAACAGCATCCCCATGCCGTTCCGTGCGCACAGCTCGCGCAGCACCTGAACGATCTCGGCCTGCGTCGTCACGTCCAGCGCGGTGGTCGGCTCGTCGCACACGAGCAGCTTCGGCGCGGCGCTCAGCGCGCCCGCGATCATCACCCGCTGCAGCATTCCACCAGACAGCTCGTGCGGATGCTGGGCCAGATGCTCCGACGGCGCGGGCAGGCGCACGGCCTCCAGCAGCTCGAGCGCCCTGGCGCGCGCGGCGTCCCGGCTCTGCCCCTCGCACAGCCGCAGCGCCTCGGTGACGTGATCGCCGATCGTGCGCATCGGGTTGATGCCGGCGCGCGGGTCCTGGAACACCATCGCGGCGTCGTGCCGGCGGATCGCCTGCCGCTCGGCGCCGGGCGTGAGCGGCGAGCGGCCGTCGACAGTCACACGGCCGCCGACCACGGCACGGTCGGGCAGCAGCCCGAGCACGGAGCGCGCGGTGAGCGACTTGCCCGACCCCGATTCGCCGACGAGGCCGACGGTCTCGCCGGCGGCGACCGACAGCGAGATGCCGTGCAGGAGACGGATGCCGTTCGGCAGGTCGAGCGTGAGGTCCTGGATGTCGAGAAGGGTCATGCGAACTCCGATCCTCCGATGCGGTCGGACAGCTCCTCGCCGATGACGTTCACGGCGACGACGACGAGCACGACCACCACGGCCGGCGCGATCGCGGGGAGGAACTGCCCTGCGGCGATGCCCGACTGGGCCTCGTTGATCATGGCGCCCCAGTCGGCCGTCGGCGCCTGCACGCCGAGTCCGAGGAAGGAGAGACCGGCGAGCTCGGCCAGCACGTACCCGAAGTTCAAGGTCGACTGCGCCCCGACGATCGGGGTGACGTTGGGGAGCACTCGTCGCAGCGCGATCCACGCGCCGCCGAAGCCCTGCACCCGGTAGGCCGAGACGTACGGGCGGGTGCGCTCCGCGGCGACGAGCGAGCGGGTCAGCCGCGCGACGAACGGCGCGTACGAGATGCTCATCGCGATCACAGGGGCGAGCAGCCCCTTGCCGAACAGCGCGACCGCCATGATCGCGATCAGCAGCGACGGGAAGGCGAAGAGGACGTCGAAGACGCGGCCGAGCACAGCGTCGATCCAGCCGCCGCGCCACCCGGCGAGCAGGCCGAGCAGGATGCCGATGGCGGTGGAGAACACGACGACGGCGAGCGGTCCGATGAGGGCCGTGCGGCCTCCCCAGATGATGCGGCTGAGGATGTCGCGTCCCAGCGCGTCGGTGCCGAGCCAGTGCGCGGCCGACGGGGGCGCGAAGAACGCGGTGAAGTCGACGGCGTCGGGGTCGTACGGCGCGACCCAGGGCGCGAGGATCGCGGCGAGCGTGACGACGACGAGGATGACGACGCTGATCGCGAAGAGGAGCGGCGGACGGGGGATGCGCGGCGCGCGCAGCACCCGCACGGCGAGCGTGGGGGTCGGGGTGGTCATCTGGCACCAGCTCCTGCGGCGGACCGGGGGTCGATCCAGGGTTCGAGGATGTCGACGATCGCGTTCATGACGACGAACGCCGTCACCACGAGCAGCACGATGGCCTGCACGACGGGGAAGTCCAGGCGGTCGACCGACTGGACGAGCAGCGAGCCGATGCCGGACAGCCCGAAGGCGGCCTCGACGATCGAGCTCGCGACGATGAGGCCGGCGACGAGCACACCGCTCACCGTGAGGATGGGGCCGAGCGCGTTGCGCAGCACGTGCCGGCGGATCACGATCGTGCGCCTCACGCCGCGGCTCGTCGACACCTCCACGTGCTCGCGGGAGAGCTGCTCGACCATGGCCGAGCGGGTGACCTTGCCGACCAGCACGATGAACACGATCGCCAGCGCGATCGACGGCAGCACGAGGTGGTACACGGTGTCGAGGAAGCCGTCGCCGGAGCCGAACGAGGGGAACCAGCCCAGCTGCACGGAGAAGATGGCGATCAGCACGATCGATCCGACGAACGACGGGATCGCGCCGAGCACGGTGAGGCCGATGAGCACGGCCTTGTCCAGCATCCGCCCCCTGTTCAGCGCGGCGACGGTGCCGAGCACGAGACCGACGACCGCGATGATCGCGCCTGCCATGACGACGAGAGTGAGCGTGACCGGCAGCCGATCCCCGATCACGACGCTCACGTCCTGACGGAACTGCAGCGAGCGGCCGAAGTCGCCGTGCAGGATGCCGCCGACCCAGCGCAGATACTGCTCGACCGGCGGCAGGTCGAGCCCGTACTGGGCCGTGACCTGCGCGACGGCCTCCGGGCTCGGCTTGCGCCCCCGGAGCAGGAAGCTCACGGGGTCGCCCGGCACGAGGAAGCGCGAGAAGAAGACGAGCAGCGACGCGAGGAAGAGCGTCAGCAGCAGGCCGCCGAGCTTTCCGGCGACGCGACGTGCGGCGGTCATCGAGCGCCGATCTCGGCCGCCCACGGGTAGTAGAGGAACGCCATCGACGGGGAGACCCCGCTGATGCGCTCGCCCTGGAACATCGGCAGCGGCCCGGTGAAGAGTGGCAGCCACGGCAGCTCCTCGTTGGCGATCTGCTGCGCCTTGGCCGTGAGCTCGCTGCGGGCGGCGGGGTCGTCTGTGGCGATCGCCGCGGTGACGACCTTGTCGTACTCGGGGTTCGACCAGCCGCCGTAGTTGCTGAACTCGCCCGTGCGCAGCACCGAGTACATCTCCAGGGCATCGGGGCTGGAGAGATACCAGCTCGTGTAGAAGAGGTCGACACCCTCGCGGGCGCTGGGGTCGGAGAACAGCGACGTGTACGCGGCGGGGCTCACTGTCTCGATCTTCAGCTTCAGACCGATCGACTGGGCGGCGGCCGCGGTGGCCTGCGAGATCACGGAGAAGTCGTTGCCGATGGGCGCCGTCACGTACGTCAGGGTCTCCCCCGCGACGCCGGCGTCGGCGATGAGCTTCTTCGCCTCCTCGAGGTTCTGGTCGTAGTGCGTGATGTCGTCGAACGCGGCCGTGCGGGCGGCATCCGAGGCGTCCTTCCACACCGACTCCGTCGTGAAGACGTCGGTGACCTCGCCGACCCCGCGGGCCGCGGCCTGCAGCATCCCCTGGCGGTCCATCGCGAGCAGCAGAGCCTTGCGCACCCGCACATCGCCCAGCGGGCCGTCGAGGTTCGACACCACGAGGTCCCCGACCGCGGTGCTCTCACCGAACAGCACGTCGCCCTTGCCTGAGGCCCGCAGCTGCGGCACCGCCTCGAGCGGGATCTGCCATGCGCCGTCGACGCTGCCCGACTTCAGCGCGTTGACGCGCGCGGTGGCGTCGCCCATGAACACGAACTTCATGCTCTGCGCATGCGCGGCGAGGTCCTTGTCCCAGTAGCCGTCGTACTTCGTCAGCGTGATCGACTCGCCCGACTCCCACGAGGTGAGCGAGAACGGGCCGGTGCAGTTCACGCCGCCGGTCGAGTTGCCGTAGTCCGAGCCCTTCGCGGCGAGCGTCGCTGCCGACTCGATGACGCCGGCGGAGCCGCCCATCGACAGGTTGAACTGCGAGTCGGGTCCGGTCATGGTGACCGTGACCTGGTTCTCGCCGGTCTGGGCGATGTCGGCGACGTTCTGGTACACGGAGTACCACGACGACCCGACGGCCGGGTCGAGGTGGCGCGACAGGGACGCGACGACGTCGGCCGCGGTGAGCGGGGTGCCGTCGTGAAAGGTCACGCCCTGGCGGATCGTGTAGACCCAGGTCGTGGGCGTCGGGTGATCGACGGCCTCGGCCAAGGACGGGGTCAGCGAGAAGTCGGGGTTGAGGCGCAGCAGCGACTCGCAGACGTTGGCGAGCACCTGGTTGTCGGAGTAGTCGAACGCGTATGCGTAGTCGAGCGAGTAGGGCTCCGCATAGCTGGCGAAGGTGAACGAGTCGATGTCGCCGCTCGGCGCCGCGGTCGTCGACGTGACCTTCCAGTCCAGCGGTTCGTCGGCGCCGCCGCCCCCACCCGCTGCGGGCGTGCAGGCGGCCAGGGCGACGACGGACAGGAGGCCGGCGGACGCGATGGCGCCGCCGCGCAGGATCGTGCGCTTCATCAGGAGTCCTCACGGGTGTAGACGGGCTGCCCCTCGATCCAGGTCGAGGAGACGCGGGTGCGGTGGATGTCGGATGCCGGGCCCGCGAACGGGTTCGGGTCGAGCACGACGAGGTTGGCGAGGTAGCCCTCGCGGATGCTGCCGGTGTCGTCGTCGCGACGGTTCACGTACGCGCTGCCTGAGGTGTACGCGGCGAGCGCGGTCTCCAGCGAGAGGCGTTGGTGGGCGCCGCCGAGCGGCTCCTGCGCGGACTCGGGAACCGTGCGGTTCACGGCGATGTGGATCGCGGCGATCGGGTCGGCCGACGACACGGGCCAGTCGCTGCCGGCGGCGAAGCGCACGCCCGCGCGGTCGAGGTCGCCGAACGGGTACTGGCGCGCCTCCTGCCCCTCCTGCAGGAATGGCAGGGTGAGCTCGTCGAGCTGATCTTCGTGAGTGGCCCAGAGCGCCTGCAGGTTCGCGATCGCGCCGAGCTCCGCGAACCGGGGCGCATCGGCCTCTGCCACGACCTGGATGTGCGCGAGGTGGTGCCTCCCGTCGGTGGCGCCGTTCACCTCGCGCGCCTGCTGCAGCGCGTCGAGCGCCTCACGCACCGCGCGGTCGCCCAGCGCGTGCATGTGCACCTGCTGGCCGGCCGCGTCGAGGGCGGTGACGTAGCCGCGCAGCTCGGACGGCTCGATGAAGCTGAGGCCGTGGTTGCAGGTGTCGTGCCCGTGCTCGTCACGGTAGGGGGTGAGCATGGCCGCGGTGTGGTTCTCGGCGACGCCGTCGACCATGATCTTCGTCGTGCCGAGGTCGAGGCGGCGGTCGGGGTACCGGCGTGCGGCATCCTCGCGGCGCGCCAGCATCCGCTCCACCTGGTCGATGCCGCCGTCGCGCACCCACCACTGCGACCCGACGACGTGCACCTTGAGGGTGCCCTCGTCGATCGCGCGCTCGTACGCCGCGAGGGGGTCGGCGATACCGGCGACACCGGCGCCGACCATCGCGTCCTGCCAGCCGGTGATGCCGAGGGGGATGAGCTCCTCCTGGGCGCGGAGCAGTCCCTGGTAGGCGAGCTCGTCAGACGTGGCGGGGCGCACGTGCTCGAACAGATCGCCGGCGCCCTCGTGGAAGGTGCCGGCGGGATAGCCGTCGGCCTCGCGCACGATGCGTCCGTCCTCGGGGTCGGGCGTCTCGGCCGTGATGCCTGCCCGCTCGATCGCGGCGGTGCTGGCCCAGGTGCTGTGGTGGTCGCGGCTCTGCAGCAGCACGGGCCGGCCGCCGGCCGCCTCGTCGAGGAGTCGGCGAGGCGGGTTCCCGCCCGGATAGTGGTCCATGCCCCAGCCGCCGCCGAGGATCCACTCCTCGTCGGGATTCGCCTCGGCGTAGGCACGGATGAGCGCGACGGTCTGCTCGGCGTTCTCCGCGTCGGTCAGGTTGCACTGCAGCAGTTCGATGCCGGCGCCGACGGGGTGGATGTGCGCGTCTTGGAAGCCCGGCGCGAGGAGAGCGCCGCGCAGATCGATGCGGCGCGCGTCGGATGCCTGGTCGACATCCGCCTCCGGCACCACCGCGATGATGCGGTCGCCGCGGACGATGACCGCGTGGTTCTCGAGCGGCGTACCGCTCCCGGTGAACACGGGACCCCCGTGGAAGATGATGTCGCTCGTCATCGTGCGCCCTTCTTCGTCGTCGAAGCTGCTGGATCGCACCACGGTATCCGCCCGTCATCGGCAATGTCAACACTGTTGTCATTGTTGCTGGCCACGCGTACTCTGCTGCATGACATCGACGCCCGCCGTGGCACGATGGAGCAAGGACGACCGGAGACACGATGGCGAACGACAGGGCATCCACCCGCGCGAGGCTCGACCGCGCGCTGATCATCGACGCCGGGATGGAGCTGGCCGCGACGGGGGTCGCGTCGATCTCGGTACGCGATCTCGGCACCAGGCTCGGTGCGGACCCCACGGCGATCTACCGCCACTTCGCGAGCAAGGACGCGCTGATGGGCGCACTGCTCGACGAGCTCAATGCGCAAGCGGCGGCATCCGTCGATCTCCCGCTGGACGACTGGCAGGGACGACTCCGGATGCTGAGCGAGGCGACTCTCGCGTCGTTCACCCGCTACCCGGCGATCGGCGCCGAGGCGACGACGCTCACGACCCACGGTTCCGGCGAGCTCGCGGCGATCGAACTCATGCTCGACGCGTTCCACCGCGCCGGCCTGCGCGACCAGGACCTCGTTCGGCACTACGCGCTGCTCGCCTCACACATCCTCTCCGTCGCCGCCGGCATCGCCAGGGCGCGCGCCGAGCGCCCGGAGGATGAGGACGACAGCCCGTGGATCGACGCGCCACTGCTCGCCGACCCGCGCCGCTTCCCGCTGATCGCCGAGAACGGCGTGCTGCTATCGGAGCTGCAGGACCGCGAACTGTTCCTCCTCGGCGTCGACGTGATCATCGAGTCGGCCGAGCGCGCCGCCGCCCGCGCGTAGCCCCGTCGGGGACTCGCGAGGTCTGCCAGGTCGTGACGAGGTCCACCGCGTGGCATGGCAGTTGCTGCGTGAGGCTGCGGGGCCGGCCTTCTTCGCATGGCTGTTACTGCGCGAATCGACCCCGGATTCCCTCCACGACTGCCAAGCGAGTGAGGTGTACTGCCACTCGCTGGCGCGTGATGCCGCTTCGACGGACCGATACCCGCAGCAGGTGCCCACTGAGGCGTCGCCGCGTCCGCACCCCGCGCCCCTTGCGCGCCCACTAGTTTTGTTGCAAAACTATCTTCGCGCGACTCAGGGTGAGCGCGCGAAGGAGGATCGATGAGGATCGTCATCGCCGGCGCCGGCATCGCCGGACTCGCCGCCGCCGTCAGCCTGCACGAGGCAGGGGTGACCGACGTCGCCGTGTACGAGCGCAGCGCGAGCATCCGCGGGCTCGGAGTCGGCATCAACCTGCTCCCCCACGCGCTGCGCGAGCTCACCGAGCTCGGCGTCGCCGACACGGTCGCCGCGCTCGGGGTCGCCCCGCGCACCCTGGCGTACTTCAACCGTTTCGGGCAGGCGATCTGGAGCGAGCCGCGCGGGCTCGATGCCGGCTACCGCTGGCCGCAGTTGTCGGTGCACCGCGGACGCCTCCAGCTCGCCCTGCGCGACCTCGCCGAGGCGCGGCTCGCCGAGCCCATCCGACTCGGGCACCGCCTCACCGGCGTCCGTTCGAACGCCGACGGCACCGAGACCGCGACCTTCGCGACCGACGACGGCGACGTCGAGGTCACCGCCGACGTCATCGTGGGCGCCGACGGCATCCACTCCGCCCTTCGCGCTCTGCGGTACCCGACGGAGGGCGCCCCGCCGTGGAGCGGCCTCACCCTGTGGCGCGGCGTCACCCGCATCCCGGCATTCCTCGACGGCCGCACGATGGTGATGGCGGGCGACGGGGAGCAGAAGTTCGTCGCGTACCCGCTGTCGGAGCCGGATGCCGACGGCACGATGCTCGTGAACTTCATCGCAGAGAAGCGCATCGACGCCACGCCGGACGTCGACTGGAACCGTGCGGTCGACCCCGCCCCGATCGCCGACCTGTTCCGCGACTGGCGCTTCGACTGGCTCGACGTGCCGGCGGCGATCGCCGGCGCCGAGGAGATCCTGGAATATCCGATGGTCGACCGGGACGCGCTGCCGCAATGGACGTTCGGCCGCACCACGCTGATCGGCGACGCCGCGCACGCCATGTACCCGAACGGCTCGAACGGCGGCTCACAGGCGATCATCGATGCCCGCACCCTTGCCTTCCACCTCGCGACGGCCGACACCGTCGACGAGGCGCTCGCCCGCTATGAGGAAGCGCGCCGGCCCGCCATGACCGCGCTGCTCGTCGGCACCAGGGCGACCGGTCCGGAGCGCGTGATGCTGCTCGCCGCCGAGCGCGCCCCGCAGGGCTTCGCCGACATCGACGAGGTCGTGCCGCGCGCGGAGCGCGAGCGGATCGCGGCCGACTACAAGACCGCGGCGGGGTTCCTTCCCGAGATCCTCAACGAACGCCCGTCGCTGAGCGTGACGGCATGAGTACCGAGCACGCGCCACGACGGCGCGAGGACGGGATGTCCGGGCGGGATGCGTCGTTCGAGCACGATGCGCCTTCTGGGCCGGGTGCGCCGTCTGGGCTGGATGGTCCGTCCGGGCGGGATGCGTCTTCTGGGAGAGAGGATGCACCGGCCGAGCTGGATGCGTCGCGGCTCGCCGCGGTGATCTCGCCGCTGCGCCGCGCCCTGCTGGCCGCGACCCGCGCGGAGGCCGATCTGCCCGAGCTCGCCGAGGCGCAGATCGACGTGCTGCGCACACTGCCGCGCGGCACGTCTCGCGGCCCCGCGGAGATCGCCGACCGCCTGCGGCTGAACCGCTCGACGGTGAGCAACCTGCTCGGCGCCATGCAGAGCGACGGACTCGTCGAGCGCACGCCTGACCCCGCCGACGGCCGACGTGTGGTCGTGCAGTCGTCGGAGAAGGCGCTCGACCTGTTCGACCGGTTCGACACCGCCCACTCGACCCTGGTCGCCAGGGCGACGGCCGCGCTCGCCGACGACGACCGCCGCGCCCTCGCCCAGGCGCTGCCCGCCCTCGAACGCCTGTGCGCCGTGCTCACCGACGCAAACGCCGTGCTCACCCACTCGAACGACCTGTCCACCGGTACCAGCACGGCACTCACCGACACGGATGCCGCGGCATCCGCCCCCGACCCTACGGAGACATCATGACCCTCCCCCTGCCCACTCTCGAGGCGGCGTTCGACGTCGCGGTCGACCTCGGCCCCCTGGAAGACCACCGTCGCACGAGCGTCGGACATCGCAGGGTCGTGCCGATCCTCGGCGGACGCATCACCGGCGACGTCGCGGCCGAGATCCTCCCCGGCGGCGCAGACTGGCAGATCGTTCGCCCCGACGGCACCATCGAGATCGACAGCCGTTACTCCGCGCGAACGGCATCCGGCGATCTGCTCCTCCTGCATGCCCGCGG
>JAGIAK010000049.1 GCA_017744855.1 Microbacterium sp. | reverse complement strand
GTCTTCCGCGACGGCCGCTACGTCGCCCTCACCCGCAAGCAGTTCGCCGTGTTGGAGGTGCTCGTCGAGGCCGACGGCGGCGTGGTCAGCGCCGAGGAGCTGCTGGAGCGGGCGTGGGACGAGAACGCCGACCCGTTCACCAACGCCGTGCGCATCACGGTGTCGTCTCTGCGCAAGCGGCTGGGCGAGCCATGGGCGATCCTCACGGTGTCCGGCGTCGGGTATCGGATCGGGACGGATGCCGATGCATAGGCGCCGCGGCATGACCGCACGCGTCAAGCTCACGCTGAGCTACACGCTCGTCGTGGTGCTGTCAGGCGCGGCGCTGCTCGTCGTGGTCGGGCTGTTCCTGCTGCGCTACGTGCCCGATGTGCAGATCCCCCAGCTCCTCGACGGCACGTTCATCCCGAACCGCTCCGACCTGCTGCGGGCGTTCCTGCCCGTCGCGCTCCTGGTGATGCTCGTGCTGCTCGCCGTCGGCTGGGCAGGCGGATGGGTGCTGGCCGGACGGATGCTGGCGCCCCTCGACCGCATCGGCCATGCCGCCCAGCTCGCGGCGCAGGGCTCGCTCTCGCACCGCGTGCACCTGGAGGGTCCGCGCGACGAGTTCCGCGACCTCGCCGACGTGTTCGACTCCATGCTGGAGAAGCTGGAGGCCAACATGGCCGAGCAGCAACGGTTCGCGGCCAACGCGTCGCACGAGCTGCGCACCCCGCTCGCGATCTCGCAGACGCTGTTGGAGGTCGCCCGCACCGACCCCGACCGCGACGTCGACGCCCTCATCAGCCGGCTGCAGGAGGTCAACGTCAGGGCCGTCGAGCTCACCGAGGCGCTGCTGCTGCTCAGCCGCGCCGACCGCCGGGCTTTCACCCGCACGCAGGTCGACCTGTCACTGCTGGCCGAGGAGGCCGTCGAGACGTTGCTGCCCTTCGCCGAGCGCCGCGGCATCGGCATCGAGATCTCAGGGGAGCCCGCCCGCGCGCTCGGCAATCAGCCGCTGCTGCAGCAGCTGATCACCAACCTCGTGCACAACGCGATCGTGCACAACCTCGCCGAGGGCGGACTCGTCACGGTGCGCACGCACGCACAACGGGATGCCGTCGCGCTCGTCGTCGAGAACACCGGCGCCATGCTGTCGCCGGTCGAGGTGCTGACGCTCACCGAGCCGTTCCAGCGCGGAGCCGCCCGCACCCGCGACGACGACCACGGCGGTGTGGGCCTCGGCCTGGCCATCGCCGAGCGCATCGCGCAGGCGCACGACGGCTCGCTCGTGCTCACGGCACGGCCGGAGGGCGGCCTCAACGTCACCGTGTGGCTGCGGCATCCGTTCCCCAGCGCGATCCACTGACGGGCCGGAGCGGCCTTGTCCCGTGCGGTTTGTCGGGACTTTTCACGGATGCAGGGCCGAAACGGCCGTTTCGCACCTGCACTCGGGAAAACTCCCGACAAAGCGTCCCCCGCCACCACCGCCACCGCGCGGCGCCGGGTCACCAGGGGCTGGGCTCGTAGTCCTTGAGGAAGACGCCGTGGATGTCCTCGCCGGCCTCGCCGCGCACGATCGGGTCGTACACGCGGGCGGCGCCGTCGACCAGGTCGAGCGGGGCGTGGAAGCCCTCCTCGGCCAGGCGCACCTTCGTGAAGTGCGGGCGCTCGTCGGTGATCCAGCCGGTGTCGACGGCGGTCATCAGGATGCCGTCGGTCTCGAGCATCTCGCCGGCGCTGGTGCGCGTGAGCATGTTCAGCGCGGCCTTCGCCATGTTCGTGTGCGGGTGGCCTGGACCTTTGTAGCGGCGGGAGAACTGCCCCTCCATCGCCGACACGTTGACCACGTACTTGCGGTGCGATGACGATGCGGCCATCGACGCACGCAGACGGCTGATGAGCAGGAACGGCGCCGTGGTGTTGGCGAGCTGCACCTCGAGCATCTCCAGCGGATCGACCTGGTCGACCGACTGCACCCAGCTGTTCACCCGGTTCACGTCGGGCACGAGGCCGCCGGCGTCGATGGCCGTGCCGTCGGCGTGCTTCTCCAGCGACGACGACCCCGGCGCCATCGCGAGACGCGCGAGGTCCTCGGCGGTGAGCGCCTGACCGCCCTGCTCGGCGACCGTGCCGCCGAGCGCCGCCACCGACAGCAGCGGGTGCGCGTCGACGGAGGCCTGCAGCGCCTGCGGATGCGGGTCGGCCGTGTGACCGAACGTCTCCATCTCGGGCAGTGGCCCGTCTGGCAGCGGCTGCAGCTCGGCATCCGCCAGCAGAGAGTACGCACCGGGCGAGCGCCGCACCGTCTGCGCGGCGTTGTTGATGAGGATGTCGAGCGGGCCCTGAGCGGCGACCGAGTCGGCGAGGCCGATCACCTGGGCGGGGTCGCGCAGGTCGATGCCGACGACGCGCAGGCGGTGCAGCCAGTCGGCGGAGTCAGGCAGCGCCGAGAAGCGCCGCACGGCATCCCGCGGGAAGCGCGTCGTGATCGTCGTGTGCGCGCCGTCGCGGAGCAGCCGCAGGGCGATGTGCATGCCGATCTTCGCGCGCCCGCCGGTGAGCAGCGCGCGCTTGCCGGTGAGGTCGGTGCGGGCGTTGCGCTTGCCGTGGCTGAACCGCGCGCAGTCGGGGCAGAGCTGGTGGTAGAACGCGTCGACGATCGTGTACGGCTGCTTGCAGATGTAGCAGTTGCGCGGCTTGAGCAGCTCGCCGGCGATGGGGGCGTCGACGACGCTGGTGGCGAGGTCGTTGCCGCGCGTCTCGTCATCGATGCGGTCGGGAGCGCCGGTGGCCGTGCGCGCGACGACGGCCTTGTCGGCCTCGGCGATCGCGTCGCGGATCTCCTTGCGCCGGACGCGCTTGACGGCCTTGAACATGGCCGCGGTCGCGTGGCGAACGGCGACGAAGTCGGGATGCTCGTTGTCGATCGTGTGCAGCTCGGCGAGCACGCGCAGAGTGGTGGCGAGGTCGTCGGGGTCGACGCCCGGTCCGAGGTCGGGCTCGGCGTCGGGAGGCACGTCGGTCATTGTCCCGATTTTACGCGAGTTCCCTGGGCCGCAGCCGTCCCCTGGCTCAGGAGCGCGCCAGCGCGCGCTGGCGACGGAGAGCGGTGAGCACCGCGCCATTCGCCCCGGCCCACTCGCCGAGCGTGGCCGGCACGATCGGCGGCACCCGATGGAACGACGCGCGCTCGCCGACGTAGCGCTCAGCGAGCCGCACGAGGCGGTGCGGCGCCTGGGCCAGTCCCCCGCCGATCACGATGCAGCCGGGGTCGACGAGCGCGCACAGCGTGAGGATCGCCTCCGCCAGCGCCGCAGACGCCCGCTCGACGATCGCCGCGGCCGTGGCATCCCCGTCGGCGCTCGCGGCGAGGAGCACCTCGGGACCCCCTGTCCCTCCGGCCTCGGCCCATGCCCTGCGCAGCGCGGGGGCGCCGATGATGGTCTCCAGGCATCCGCGCCGACCACACGAGCACACCCGCCCGGACGGCTCGATCGTGATGTGTCCGAGCTCTCCCGCCGAGCCGTGCGCGCCGGGGACGACTCGGCCGTCCACCACGTGCGCGCCGGCGATGCCCGTGCCCAGCGCCAGCACGAAGACGTCGTCGATGCCGGAGCCGGCGCCCCACGAGGCCTCGGCGACGGCGGCGGCATGCCCGTCGTTGATGACGTCGACGGGGATGCCGAGCTCGTCGGCGAGCTGCGCACCGAGCGGCCGGCCGTCGAGGGAGGGGATGTTGGTCGAGCGGACGACCACGCCCTCGGCCTCGTCGACGAGCCCGGGGATCGACAACACCACGCGTTCGAGCTCCGTGTCGCCGCGCAGCGACGAGACGATGGCGGCGAGCCCGTCGACCGGGGAGTCCTTCGGCGTGGCGTGGCGTCCGCGTGCCCGCGGTGCGGGCGGAGCATCCGTCGACGAGCGGGCTGGTGCGAGCAGGTGCTTGACGCTCGACCCGCCGACGTCGAGTCCGAGCACGACGGAACCGCCGTCGTGCGCGCTCGAGGTCGATCCGATCTGCTCTCCCCGGGTCACGGGGCGGCCGCCAGAGCGGCCGCGCGGGCCTCCCGACGCAGCGCCTGCTTGTCGGGGTCTGGCACGGGGACCGAGGCCAGCAGCCGGCGGCTGTACGGATGCTGCGGAGCGAGGAGCACGTCGTCGGCCGAGCCGGTCTCGACGATCTCCCCCTTGAGCATCACCGCGACGCGGTCGGAGATCTCGTGGACGACTGCGAGGTCATGGCTGATGAAGAGGCACGCGAAGTGCATCTTCTCCTGCAGCTCGCGCAGCACCTGCAGCACGGCGGCCTGCACCGACACGTCGAGCGCCGAGGTGGGCTCGTCGGCGATGATGAGCTCCGGCTCCAGGGCGATGGCCCTGGCGAGGCCGATGCGCTGGCGCTGTCCTCCGGAGAGCTCATGCGGATAGCGCGAGGCGTAGTTCGACGGCAGCTCGACGGCGTCGAGCAGCTCGGCCACGCGGGCCCTGCGCTGCGCCGCGGAGGTGGGGAAGCGCCGCCGCTGCACGAGGAGGGGTTCGGCGATGGCCTCTCCGACCGTCATCCGGGGGTCGAGGCTCGAACCGGGGTCCTGGAAGATCGCGCCGACGCGTCCGCGCAGCTCGCGCTCGCGGCGTCCGCGCACGCCGCCGCGGCCCACCTTCTCGCCGAACAGGGTCATCGTGCCGCCGGAGAGGGGCAGGAGCCCGAGGGCGGCGCGGCCGAGGGTCGACTTGCCCGATCCGGACTCGCCGACGAGGCCGACGATCTCGCCTGGCGCGATCCGCAGGCTCACGCCGTCGAGCGCGAGGAACGGCCGCCCTCCGCGGCGGTAGGTCACGCTGGCCGCATCGAACGCGAGCACGGCGGCGGGAGCATCCGACTCCGGCTCCCTCTCGACGACGCTCGCGACATCGGGCAACGACGGCACGGCGCTGAGCAGCTTCTTGGTGTAGTCCTCGCGCGGCGCCGTGAGCACCGTGCGCGTGTCGCCCACCTCGACCATGGTTCCGCGGAACATCACGGCGACGCGGTCGGCGATGTCGGCCACGACGCCCATGTTGTGCGTGACGAGGAGGAAGGCGGTGCCGGACTCGGCGGCGAGGCGGCGGATGAGGTCGAGGATCTCGGCCTGCACCGTGACGTCGAGGGCGGTCGTCGGCTCGTCGGCGATGATGAGCTGCGGCTCGCAGGAGAGCGCGATCGCGATGACCACGCGCTGGCGCTGGCCTCCGGACAGCTCGTGCGGGTAGCTCTTCGCCCGCCGCTCGGGGTCGGGGATGCCGACGCGGCGCAGCATGTCGACCGCACGCTCCCAGGCCTCGGCCTTCGAGACCTTGCGGTGGTTGAGGATGGCCTCGGTGATCTGGTCGCCGATCCGCATGCTCGGGTTGAGCGCGGTCATCGGCTCCTGGAACACCATGGAGATCTCGGACCCGCGCACCGCGTTCATGTCCGATTCCGCGAGCGGGAGCAGCTCCCGCCCGGACAGCCGGATCGACCCAGTGACAGTGGCCGTGCGCGGCAGCAGCTTGAGGATGGCCATCGCCGTGACGGACTTGCCGGATCCGGACTCGCCCACGAGGGCGAGCACCTCGCCGGAGCGGACCTCCAGGTCGATGCCCTTGACGGCATCCACCGCTCCGTCCTCGGTGCGGAAGGTGACCTTCAGGTCGGAGATCGACAGCAGTGCGTCGCTCATGCGGCACGCCCCTTCACGTCGAAGAAGTCACGGAGTCCGTCGCCGATGCTGTTGAACGCGCAGACCGTGAGCACGATGCAGAACCCGGCGGGGAAGATCAGCCACCAAGCACCCGCGTAGGTGTATGTGATGCCGCTGGTGAGCATGGCGCCCCAGTCGGTGGCCGGCTTCTGCAGGCCCATGCCGAGGAACGAGATGTACGCGACGAGCAGGATGGCGTCGGCCACCTGGAACGTGGCGTTCACCACGATCGTGCCGACCGTGTTGGGCACGATGTGCTTCAGCACGGCACGCGAGTGCGAGCCGCCCATGGCCCGCAGCGCCAGCACGTACTCGCGGGACTTCAGGGAGATCGACTCTGCGCGCACGAGACGGGCGGGGACGAGCCAGGAGACGAGTCCGATGACGCAGATCATCAGCGGCACGCTCGGACGCAGGATCGCCGAGAGGATGAGCAGCAGGAACGTCGCGGGGATCGCGATGCCCGCGTCGACGACGCGCATCATCACGGTGTCGACGACGCCGCCGACGTATCCGGCGATCGCTCCCCAGAGGGTGCCGATCACGGTGGCGAGGATGCCGGCGGCGAGGCCGATGAGGATCGAGATCTGCCCGCCCACCATGAGCCGGCCCAGCACGTCGTAGCCGACGTCGTCGGTGCCGAGGGGGTGCCCAGGCGAGCCGGGCGGAAGCATGGTGCTGCGCAGGTCGGTGTGCACCTGATCGGTGGGGTGGATCAGCGGACCGAGGAAGCAGAAGAGCAGGAACAGCGCGATGGTCACGATCCCGAAGACCGCGAGCTTGTTCTGCAGGAAGCGGCGCATGCCGCGCTGACGCGGGGTCAGCGTGCGCATGACGATGGTCGTCGTGCTCACGAGAGCTCCTCTCGGGTGCGCGGATCGAGCAGCGCCTGGATGATGTCGGCGAGCAGCGATCCCACGACCGTAGCGATCGCGATCACCAGGATGCAGCCGATCAGCACGGGGTAGTCGGAGGTCTGCGCCGAGGTCCAGAACAGCAGGCCCATGCCGGGGTAGTTGAAGAGCGACTCGACGACGATCATGCCGCCGAACATCACCGGAAGGTAGTAGCCGAGCATCGCGATCACGGGGGTGAGCGAGTTGCGCACGACGTGGCGGGTGATCACGACGGCGACCGACGTGCCCTTCGCTCGCGCGGTGCGGACGTAGTCCTCGGAGAGGTTGTCGATCGTCGCTGAGCGCATGTACCGCGAGAACGTCGCGATGATGCCGAGCGCCGCGGTGAGCACCGGGAGGACGAGTCCAGCGGGGTTCGCGAGCACCTCGCCGACGCTCTCGCCCTGCGGCGCCTGGGCAGGGACGAGTCGCAGCCACTGCGCGAAGACGATCACGAGTATGAGGCCGAGGAAGAACGACGGCGTCGAGTAGATGATGAAGTTCCAGGTGGTCAGCGCGTAGTCGGCGGCCTTGCCGCGGCGCACGGCCTGGAAGATGCCCATCGGTATCGCGATGATCAGGGCGAACAGCATCGAGATCAGCGCGAGGATCAGCGTCTTGGGCAGACGCTGGCCGATGGCGTCGGCGACGGGCCGGTTCAGCTTGAACGAGTCGCCGAGGTCGCCCTGGACCAGCTGCCCCAGGAAGTGGATGTACTGCTGCCACAGGGGCAGATCGAAGCCGTTCTCCTTGTTGAAGGCATCGATCTGCTCCTGCGAGGCCTGCATGCCGAGGATGCCGGCGGCCGGCCCCTGCGGCATGGCGAGGTGGAGCAGCGCGAACACGATTAGCGTCACGATGAGGATGACGATCCCGCCCTGGCCCACCCGTCGCAACAGGTACCACCAGAACCGCGGGCCGCCGGCCCTCTCCTTCTTCTGCGCGCTCTGCGCTGCATCCACCACGCTCATGTCACCTGCTCGTTACTTGGTCCAGGACCAGCGCTGCGGGAGGAACGACGCGCCCGGGTCCTGGTGGGCGATGTCGAGTCCGTCACGGACGACGGAGACCTGGTACACCGGGTTCGGCATCCACATGACCGGGAGGTCGGTGGCGAGGAACTCGGAGTACTTCTTCGCGATCTCGGTGTCGGTCGAGAAGGCCATGGCCTGCACGAGCTCCTCGGCCTGGGGGTTGTCGTATTGACCGGCGTTCCACTTGGTGTCCTTCGCGAAGACGCGCTCACCGGTGGCGTACGGCGGGAAGTACCAGCTGCCCGCGGTGCCGAAGAAGACGAGCTCCCACGTGCACGCGCTGCCGGTCTTGCACTCCTGAGCCTGGGTGAGGACGGTGTCCAGCGGCTTGGAGTCGATCGTCATCTTCACGCCGACCTTGGCCAGCGACGACTGGATCTCCGCCATCATGTTGTCGGTCTCCTGCGAGCCGTTCTGCGTGGTGACGACGATCTCCGCCTTCGCACCGGCGGCGATGCCCTCACCGCACTGCCCGGCGCCCGAGCCGGCCTCGGCGCACTCGAGCGTGCCGTCGGAGCCCTTGACCCAGCCGTTGTCGGTGAACAGCTTCTCGGCCTTCTTCAGGTCGAACGGGTACGGGTTGTTCTTCTGCACGTCGGAGAGGCCGTTGGAGTCGGCCGTCTGCGGGATGGGACCGTAGTCGGGCGTCGCGGCTCCGTGCCACACGACCTCGGAGATGGTCTCCTGGTCGATCGCGTGCTGCAGGGCCTGGCGCACGTAGAGCTGCTTGTAGAAGGAGCCCTTCTCCGGGTTGGCGAAGTTGTACGGCATGTACGTGATCGACCAGCCGGCCCACGGCTCGATGGTGTAGCCGAGGTCGGTGAACTGCTTCTCGTTCGTGAGCTGCGAGCTCGTGACGTAGCCGTAGTCGACGTCGCCGGAGCGCACGACATTCATCTCGGCATCGGCCGAGGTGAACGGCAGGAACTTGACGTTGTCGATGTTCGGCTTGTCGTCACCGGTGTACTTCTTGTTGGCCGTGAGCTCGACGAGACCCGAGTCGGACCAGCTCTTGACCGTGTAGGGACCGGCGACGGTCTTCCACAGGTCGTTGGAGGCGTAGGTCTTCATGTCCTCGGCCTCGGAGAAGAGGTAGTCGAGCACCTTCGCCGCACCGTCGGCGTCGCGGTCGAGATCGCCGATCTCGCCGTCGGCGCTCGTCTTGTCCCAGACGTGCTGGGGCATCGGGTACATCAGGCTGAGCTGGTTGCCGAGGAGGAACTCCTCGTTGTAGACCTTGTCCATCGTCAGCGAGAACGTCTTGTCGTCGATGGTCGTGAACTCGACGATGTTGTCGGGCATCAGGCCCGCGGAGTATCCACCGGTCTTCTCGCCGTTGAAGCGCACGAGGTTGTACCAGAACTCGACGTCGCGCGACGTGACGGGCGTGCCGTCCGACCAGTCGAGGTCGTTGAGCGTGATCGTGATGGTCTTGCGGTCCTCGGAGAACTCGTAGGACTTCGCGGCGGAGGCCTTCTTGTCCCAGCCCATCTCGCCGTCGACGCCGTTGTACTCGAACAGGCGCGGCCACATCGTCGCCTTGATGGCGCTGTTGTGGGTGGCCATCTTGTCCGGCGACGAGATCGGCAGGATCCAATTGGGACCGGTGCCGACCTGGAGCGCGAAGCTGACCGTGTCCTTCTCGCCAGACTCGCCGTTGCCCGTGGCTCCGGCCTGGCAGGCGGTCAGGGCGAGCGTCGCGACGGCGAGCGCGCCCAGGGGGGCGAGCAGCCGGCGGCGCAGCGACTGAGATCGCATGTAAACCTCCTCGTTCACCGCCTCGTCACCGAAGCGTTCGTCCGATTTGGGACGCACTTTGAATCATGCACGAACTAAGTTGGACACAAAAGTCGATCTTGTTACGTTTAGGTAACTAACTTCTTTTGATACCGAATAAAGCTCTGGTCAGCCCAGCATCTCGGCAGAGAGGTCGGGGGCCACGTCGAACGCGTCGAACGGATGCATCGGACGCAGGATGCGGTGATGCCCCAGCCGTTCGAGGTCCTGGTCGACCCCGCCGGGGGTCAGGGCGAGCGTCCACCCGCGCATGATCGCGTAGAGCTCCGGCTCCAGGTAGCCGATCTTGGTGACGACGATCTGCGCGGCCTCCGGATCCAGGCCGATAGACGTGAAGTCCGAGACGTCGTGGTACGCCTTGCGGAACTCGGTGACGATCACGTGCAGCCCGCCGACGCGGATCACGGCGATGCCCGCGGCATCCGGGTCCCCCTCGTGCAGGCTGTGCAGCACGCCATCGACCAACACGGGTCCGTGCGGACCGCTGTCGACCCTGGCGCCGACCTCGACCGACACCCTGTCGCCGACCGCGTGGCCCCGGAGGATGTCGAGGGCACCCTTGTCGAACACCGAGGCACACAGCGTGACCGGCGCGTCGTCGGCGGTGAGCTCCGGCTTCTGCAGCAGCTGCGCGAGCGTCCAGGTGACGTCGCCGGTGCCTCCGGCCCCGGGGTTGTCGCCGGAGTCGCTGATGAAGTACGGCGTGTCCGTGGCCGCAAGACCCGCCGCGACGCCCTCGTCGAGCGTTCCGGGAGGGCCGACGAACTCGAACTCGTCTCGGACGCCCCAGAACGCGCGCCCGAGCTCCTCCGCAGCGCGCGCAGCGGCCTCGCCATCGCTGCCGGTGACGACGACCGTCGCGTGGCAGCGCGGCTCGTCGGCCCAGGCGTAGCCGATCCAGATCGCGGCATCCGTGATTCCCGGACGTGCCTCGATCTCCGGGATGCGGGCGTAGAGGCTGCGCGCGGGCTCCACCCGTGTGCTGGTCTTCTCTCCCGGCAGCAGGATCGGCACACGCACCCACGCGCGGCGAGGGGTCTGTCCGCTCTCGAGCGCCTCGACGAGGTTGCGGATGGCGCGGTCGCGGGTCTCCCAGGTGTCCTCGTGAGGAGCGAGCCGGTAGCAGGTGATGAGGTCGACGTTCTCGATCAGGGTGCGCGAGACGTTGCCGTGCAGGTCCATCGAGGCCGAGACGACGACGTCGGGGCCGATCACATCGCGGATAGCGGTGATGAGGTCTCCTTCGGCATCGTCCATGCCCACCACGCTCATCGCCCCGTGGATGTCGAAGAAGAGCCCGTCGAGACGCCCTCCGTCCGCCACGATCTCGCGCAGCCCGTCGCAGATGCGGGTCTTGATCCCCTCGTAGACCTCGGGCAGCACCGCGCCGCCGGGGATCGACCGCGCGTAGTGCACCGGCAGCCACTCGGCGCGATCCGTGAGCTCTCCCTCTCGCAACGCGTCGTAGCGCGTGACGAGGTCGCCCCCCTCGATGCGGAGGAAGTCGCGCTCGCCCGCGCGATGCGGCGAGAAGGTGCTGGACTCGATGGCCATGCCGGCGATGGCGATGCGGGGAAGCGGAGACGTCTCGGTCATAGTCCGAGTCTAGGTCGCTCCTCGAAGCAAGATTGGCAACTTGCGCCGATGATCGAACTACTGAGCGGGGTGCCGCAGGTCCTCGTCGATCCGTGCAGGGTCGAGCAGCCGCTCCAACAGCTCCCAGGCGACACCTCGCGCGCCCGCCAGCACCCCCGCTCTGCTCACGCTGATCTCGAGGGCGTCGGTCGACATGGGCAGGCAGAGGGTGAAGAGCGCTTGCCGCACCCCCGCCACGAACGCGTCGGCCGTGGCGAGGAGGCCGCCCAGCACGAGAGACTGCGGGTTGAAGAAGTTGATGATGGTCGCCAGCACCTCGCCCGTCCTGGCGCCCGCCTCGCGGAGCGCGGACGTGGCCTGGGGATGCGCGTCCTGCGCCAGGGCGAGCACGTCGTCGAGGGTCTCCACCGCCGCCCCCGCCTCCCGCAGCGCATCGACGATCGCCGCGCCGCTCGCCACCACATCGAGGCATCCGACCCGTCCGCACGAGCAGATGATGGGTGGCGCGTTGTGCAGCGCCACGTGGCTGATGTCGCCGGCCACCCCGCGGAACCCTCGGTACACAGCGCCGTCGAGGATGATCCCGCAGCCGATGCCGCTGCCCGCCTTCACGAAGACCAGCTGCTCGTGCTCGCCGCCACGCTCGATGAACTCGCCCATCGCCATGGCGTTCGCGTCGTTGTCGATGAGCAGCGGGAGCCCGGTGACGGAGCCGAGCACCTCGCCGACGTCGACGCCGTTCCATCCCGGCATCCGCATGGGCGCCAGCAGGCGCGAGGTGCGCGAGTCGACCGGACCGGGGAGGCTCATCGCGATGCCCTCGATCACGCGTCCGCCGGCGTCCTCCGCCAGTCGACGCGCGCACTCCCAGACCTGGCTCACGACGTTCTCGACGCCGTCGAGGAGCGACACCTGCGCGACCGTCGAGGCGACGATCTCCGCCCTCCTGTCGAAGAGGGCGACGGTCGCATGCTGCTCGCCGAGCTCGATGCCGACGACCACACTGCCGCCCGCCCTCACCGTGAGCACGCGCGGACGTCGACCGCCGCGCGAGACGCCTTCGCCGCTCTCCTCGACGTAGCCCCGTGCGATGAGGTTGTCGATCCGGAGCGCGACCGTCGACGGCGACAGCCCCGTCAGGCGGGCGAGATCGGCGCGTGACTGCGCCGCCCCTGTGCGGATGAGCCGGAAGATCTCACCCTCGGAGAATGCAGTCTGGGTCGCCGGCGCCACGTGTCCTCACATCATCTTTTTCCAGTGGTGGAACAAAGATACTCCCCGGGCTGGAGGAGCAGGGGCGCTCCGCCACGCGGCGACACGGTCAGGCGATGCCGCCGCCGTCGACGACGAGCGCGGAGCCCGTGACGTAGGATGAGTCGTCGCTCGCGAGCCACACCACGGCCTGCGCGATCTCGCTCGGCTGCCCCATGCGGCGCAGCGGGCGGTCGGCGGCCTCGGCGAGGAACGCGGCAGGGTCCTGGCCGAGCTGACGCGCCTCGTCGCTGAGCATCCCGGTGTTCACGTCGCCCGGGTTGACCGAGTTGACGCGGATGCCGGCGGGGCCGTGGTCGATCGCCAGCGCACGGGTCATGTTGACCACCGCGCCCTTCGACGCGCAGTACGAGATCGCCTGGCCGCCGCCCTTGAGACCCCAGCCGGAGCCGGTGTTGACGATCGAGCCGCCGCCCGCGGCCTCCATGATCGGAACGACGTGCTTGCACATCAGGAAGATCGAGCGCACGTTCACGCCGAACACGCGGTCCCACTCCTCCACGGTCGTCTCGACGGCGGTGGTGCGGCGGATGATGCCGGCGTTGTTGAACACGACGTCCACGCCGCCGAACTCGGCGACGGTCGAGGCGACGACGCGCTCGATGTCGGGCTCGCTGGCGACGTCGGCGGCGATGGCGACGGCGGTGCCTCCGGCCTCACGGATCTCCGCGGCGACGGCCTCAGCGGCCTCGGCGTTCAGGTCGACGACGGCGACCGATGCGCCCTCCGCGGCGAGCGCGAGCGACGTGGCGCGACCGATGCCGCCCGCGCCGCCGGTGACGATGGCCTTCTTGTTCTCGAGACGCATGATGGTTCCTTTCAGAGGGTGTGTGAGGCTGCGACGGCGTACAGGCTGCTGGTGCCGACGCCGGTGGTGATGCGCACGTGCCCGGCCAGTCTCGCGTCGAGATCGGCGTCGCCGGTGTCGACGAGGAGCGGGCGGCCGTGCAGGTCGATGATCTTCTGCTCGGGGGCGACGACGAGCAAGGGGTCGTCGCCGAGGGCACCGAGCACGGATGCGGAAAGTTGCTGATTGCCCCGGCCGAGCAGGAAGCCCTGGCCGCCGATGACGGTGACGACGGCTTGGGCAGGTCCCGCGGCGATCTCGGCGAGCAGCTCCTGCTCGCTCGCCGCCCTGCGGATCAGCGCGCCGTCGAGGATCACGTCCACGCCGAGCGGGGTGCCGTCGACGTCGAGCTGGCGGGCGACCTCGGCGGTGGTGCCGCCGGGTCCGAGAAGGTAGCGGATGCCGGGACGCATCCGTGCGACGGCGCCGCGGGCGGCGGCCTCGACGGCGGCGGCCTCGGTGGCAGGGGTCGGGGCTTTACGCGCCTGGGTGCGCCCGCGGCGCACGGGCACCCGCAGGAAGCCGTGCAGCACGGGGTCGACGCGGGCGCGGCGCATCGCGGCCTCGTCGATGTCGAGCACCTCGCGCTCCTCGGTCGGGAGCCCGCCGGCGGAGACCCACTCGGCGGCGATCGCCCCGGCGGCCGCCGGGCTCACCGCGAACACCGGCGAGTACATCTTCACGCCGGCCGGGACACCCAGCACCGCCGGGGTCGGTCCGTCCGGCATCCGCCCGTCCGGCATCCGTTCGTCCGGCATCCGTCCGTCTTCCTCGGCTGCGGCGTCGGTTTGTCGGGAGTTTTCCCGTCCGTCGGGAGTTTCCGCGGCGTGTCGTCCTGCATCCGGAGATTCTCCCGACGGATCGCACGGAGATGCTGCGTCCAGCCCCGAGACGGCGTCCCGTAGGGTGCCGTCGCCGCCGACCACGAGCACGAGATCCGCCCCGGCCGCGGCCACCGCACATACCGCACGGGAGGTGTCCGCGGCATCCGTCCGTCCCTCAGCACCCACCGGTCCAGGGGATGCCGCCGAGGCGGGGCGCTCTGCGGCCGGTTCTCCCGCACAGACGCAAGCGGGATCAGCGCCCGCCGAGTACACCACGCACGGCACGAGCCCGGCGGCGCGCACGGCGTCGGCACCCATCGCGCCGGCGGCGGTCACCACCACGAGAGACGGATGCTGCGCCGCCAGCACCGCGAGCGCGGCGGCCGCCCGTTCCTGCACGCGCGAACGGGCGCCGCGCGCGAGGGCGAGGCGCTGCACGTCCGCGCCGTCGGAGCCGGCGAGGCCCGCGGGCCCGCCGACTCCGGCGACAGGGTTGACGACCAGTCCGATCACGTCGGTCAGGCCTGAGCGGCCAGCTCCGCGGCATACTTGCGCTGGTACGCCCGCCACGTGATGGCCCAGCGCTCGGGGTCGTCGAGGTCGTCGTGGTGGGTGTGGTGCACGGTCTGGTTGTGCGGGGCGGTGCGTACGACGTCAGGAGTCTCCCGCGCTTCGCGGGCCACCTCGGCCAGGGTCGCGGCGTACTCTTCCAGCTCGGCCTTCGAGTACGACTCGGTCGGCTCCAGGGTGAACGGCTGCGGCACCACGTAGGGGTGGTGGCTGGTCCAGTAGTGCATGCCGAAGTCGGACATGCGGATGCCGATCTCCTCCGACGAGACGCCGGTCTGCTGGTACAGCTCCTCCCACGAGTAGCGCACCTGCTCGATGCGGCGGCGACCCGTCGCATAGGGGGCAGACGCACCCGGGATCGCCAGCACGAGCGACATCAGGTAGTTGTTGTTCAGCACAGCGGTCTCGGCGGCGGCGAGCAGACCGGGGGCGCCGAGCGCCATGATCCACGAGTACGCCTTCACGAGCGCGGGGATCACGCCGAAGAACGGGCCGACGGCGCCGATCGACTGCTCCCCCGCCTCGGCGACGGCGAACGTGCCGTCGTCCTCGCGCACGACCCGGGGTCCCGGCAGGAACGGGGCGAGCGCCGCGCTGACGGCGTTGGCGCCGGAGCCGGGTCCGCCGCAGCCGTGCGGGGTGCCGAAGGTCTTGTGCAGGTTGAAGTGGCACACGTCGAAGCCGGCGTCGCGGGCGCGCGTGATGCCCAGGATGCCGTTGGCGTTGGCCTGGTCGTAGGAGGCGAGGGCGCCGACGGCGTGCGCGGCATCCACCCACTCCCTGATCGCCGGGTTGTAGATGCCGGTGTCCTCGGGGTTGGTGACCATGATCGCCGCGGTGCGCGGGGAGAGCGCGGCCTTCAGCGCGTCGAGCGAGGGGTAGCCCTCGGCATCCGGGTACACCGTGATGACCTCGTAGCCCGCGGCCTTCGCGGCCGCGGCGTTGGACGGGTGGCTGAAGATCGTCGTGATGACCTCGCGGCGCTGCTCGCCCTCGCCGTTCGCCTCGTGATACTTACGGATCATCGCGATGTTCGACCAGATCGCGGCCGAGCCGCCCTGCGTGTGCAGCGAGACCTCGTCCATGCCGGAGATCTCGGCCAGCATCCGCTCGAGCTGCCAGAGGATCTCCAGCAGGCCCTGCGCGTCCGCCGGGTCCTGGTGCGGGTGCATCGCGGTGACCTGCGGGGCGCCGGCGAGCTGGTCGTTGATCTTGGGCGCGTACTTCATGGTGCAGGTGCCCTGGCCGATGTCGACGTTGAAGTCGGCGCCGAGGTTCTCCTGCGACAGGCGCAGGTAGTGCTTGAGCACGCGCATCTGGCCCATCTCGGGGAGCTTCGCCTTCGACGGACGGCGCAGGGATGCCGGGAGGTCGGCGACGACGTCGCCGACGGCCTCGCGCACCCCGGGCTCGACCTGCGAGACGAGCACGCCGCGCTCACCGGGGGTGGACAGCTCGAAGATGACGGGCTCGTCCCAGCTGGCCTGCTGGAAGCGGCGCAGTGCGGGCTTGGGGGCGACGGGAAGGCTCACTTCGTCTCCTCTGCGAGTGCGGTTGCGGTGACCTCGGCGAGGGCCGCGGCCAGGGTGTCGATGTCGGACTGCGTGGTGAGCTCGGTGACGCACACGAGCAGGCGGTGCTCGCCCACGACGACGCCGGGTTCGATGCCCTTCGCCCGCAGGGCATCGACCACATCGGATGCCGGAATGGGAAGCGTCACGGTGAACTCACGCAGGTGCACGGCATCGTCGTCGAGTGCGACTCCGGGGGTCGCGGCGAGCGTCCGCTGCGCATACCGGGTGCGGGCGAGCAGCGTCTCGCCGAGCTCTGCCATGCCCTCCGGTCCCATCAGGGCGAGGTACACCCCGGCGGCGATGCCCCAGAGCGCGGCGGCGGTGCCGACCCACTCCTTGCCCTCTTCACGGTGGGCGAAGGAGGTGCGGTCGTAGGCGACGTCGCCGAAGCCGTACTCGCCTGGCACGTCGGTGGTCTCCAGGCCGAAGAGGCGTGAGGGCATCTCCATGACGAAGGTGGGGTCGTCGTGCACGGCGATGAAGCCGCCGTGGGCTCCGCCGAACCACTGGTGCAGTCCGAGCGACTGGATGTCGCCGGTGACGATGTCGGCGCCGTGCAGCGACGGCGGGGTGAGGATGCCGTAGCCGATCGGATCGGTACCGACCACGAGCACGGCGCCCGCGGCGTGCGCGGCGTCGGCGATCTGCTGCAGGGCAGCCTCGACGGCGCCGGTGGCGCTGGGGGTCTCCACCCAGACGGCGGCGACGTCGTCGCCGAGGGCCGCCGTGATCGCGGCGATGTCGGCGGTGCCGTCTACGGTCGGGACATGCTCCAGAGTCAGGTGGGCCCGCACGTAGTCGGCCACCTTGGCGAGCTTGGCGGGCAGCACGTCGCTGGCGACGAGCACACGGGAGCGGCCCGTGATCCGCCCTGACATCGTGAGGCCCGTGGCAGTGGCCTGATAGCCGTCATAGGTGGGGACGTTCACGACGTCCATCTCGAGCAGTTCGGCCATCAGCGACTGGTACTGGAACAGCGCCTGGAAGCGGCCGTGGTCTTCGTAGGGCTCGCCCGCGTAGGCGGTGAGGAACTCGCTGCGGTTGATCACCTCATCGACGACCGCCGGCACGTAGTGGTTGTAGGTGCCCGCGCCGAGGAAGCTCACGCGCTCCTGCGTCGACCGGTTCTTCGCCAGCAGCCCGCGCACGTGGCGCGCGAGGTCCTGCTCGGCGAAGAACGGCGCCGGCAGGTCGAGCGGGCGGCCGAGCCGCAGCGACTCGGGCACGTCGGCGTAGAACTCGTCGACGGACGCGGCGCCGACGGCGGCGAGCATCGCCGCGCGCGACTCGGGCGCCGTGTTGGGGATGTAGGGGTGCACGAACGGCTCGGTCATGCCTCCTCCTTCGCAGTCGGGGTGGTCGGGGTGGTCTGAGGGACGGATGCCGCGGCCGGGACGATCCGTGAGAACGGGATGGTCTCGGAGCGGGGTGCGGCGAGCACCGCGACGCCGTAGCGGCCGAGGTCGAGGCGGCCGGTGTGGCGGATGCCGGTGAGCAGGTCGACGGCCTCGCCGTCGAACTCGAATGAGACCGGCGCCTGTCCGTGGTTCAGGTGGAACGTGTAGTCGGTGGTGTCGTCCGCACGGGTGACGACCTCGACCTCCACGTCGACATCGTCGCGGGCGGGGAGTCCGGCGGTGCGGAGCACGTCACGGAACACCGGCAGCATGCCGTCCGGCTCCACCATGGCGCTGAGATACCAGGCCGATCCGGCGCCGACCGTGCGTCGCGTCACGGCGGGGAGCCCGGCGAGCTCACCCGAGGTGTAGGTGCCGCGCACCTCGACATCGGCATCCGCCTCGATCCACTCGCTCCAGCTCGGCACGGTCAGCGCCTCGTGGTCGTAGGCGATCGTGGTCGTCACGCCGTCGGCGAGGGGCCACTGCTCGTCGACCTCGATACCGAGCAGGTCGCGCAGCGGGCCGGGGGCTCCGCCGTCGTGCACCTTCTCGGTCGCGTCGACCACGCCAGAGAAGGGACCGACCACGAGGTGGCCTCCGCGCTCGACGAAGGCCCGCAGCGCGTCGGCCTGCGGCTGCTCGGTGATGTACAGGTTCGGCACCACGACCACGTCGTACTGATCGAACGGGCCATCCGCGCGAACGGCATCCGTCGGCTGGCCGAGCGTGTACAGCGCGCGGTGCCATGCCCGTGCCTGCTGCGCCCACTGCAGCCGCTGAGACGGCAGCGACTCGAGCGCGCTGGAGCCCCACCAGGAGTCCCAGTCCACGACGAGGGCGACGCGCGAGCGCACGCGAGTGCCGCGCACGGGCTCCAGCTTCTTCAGCTCGAGGCCCAGCGCCTTGGTCTCCTGGAAGCTGCGCGACTTCTCGCCGCGGTGGCCCAGCATCGACGAGTGGAACTTCTCCTGGCCGTACTTCGCCTGGCGCCACTGAAAGAACATCACGGCATCCGACCCGTGCGCGACGGCCTGCAGGCTCTCCACGCGGATCTTGCCCGGCGCCTTGGGCACGTTGACGTCTCGCCAGCTGGTGGCGCTGGCCGACGACTCCAGCAGCAGCCACGGCTGCCCGCCCTTGAGCGAGCGCATGAGTCCGTAGTTGAGCGCCGCACCCACGTGCGAGGTGGGGTCGGCGGGCTCGGGATAGGCGTCGTCGGTGACGACGTCTTCCACGGCGGCGAAGTCCCAGTAGTCGAGATCGCGGAACATGCTCATGAAGTTCGTCGTCACGGCGATGTCTGGCGTGACCTCGCGCAGCACCTCGATCTCGATCTGGAACAGCTCCAACAGCGCGTCGGAGGAGAACCGCTCGAAGTCGAGGAGCTTCGTGGGGTTGATCGGGCCCGGCGCCTTCTTCGGCGTCTCGATGTGGTCCCAGGAGGTGTACCGCTGGCCCCAGACGTTCACGCCCCAGGCCTCGTTGAGCCCGTCGAGATCGCCGTAGCGCGCCTCCAGCCAGCGGCGGAAGTGCTTCGCCGACTCGGGGCACCAGCAGCGCGAGGTGTGGTCGCCGTACTCGTTGGAGATGTGCCACATCGCGAGCCCCGGGTGCTCGCCGTAGCGCTCGGCCATGGCCCGAGTCATGCGCGCGACGTTCTCGCGCCACACGGGCGACGAGGGGCAGTAGGTCTGCCGAGAGCCGAACTCCAGGCGGTGGCCGTCAGCGTCCCACGGGGCCATCTCGGGGTGCGCGCGCAGCAGCCACGACGGCGGCGTCGCGGTGGCGGTGGCCAGGTCGATGCGGATGCCGTTCTCGTGCAGCAGGTCGATGATGCGGTCGAGCCACTCCCAGTCGTACACGCCGGGCTCCGGCTCGAGCTGGGGCCAGCTGAAGATCGGGAGGCTGACCATGTTCACGCCGGCCTCGCGCATCAGGCGGACGTCCTCATGCCACGTCTCCTCCGACCACTGGTCGGGGTTGTAGTCGCCGCCGTAGGCGAGCGCGTCGATGCGGACGCGGCGGGCCGGCTGGTCGGATGCGGGCACGAGGGCTCCTCTCTGAGTCGTTCGTCGCGGCATCCGTCTTGCGCTGGTGCATTCGGGCCTGTCGCTGTATTCTGTATACACCAGCGTAGATCGTCATGTGGAACCCGTCAACCCATAGGCTGGCGGGCAGGCGTGACGCAGAAGGGGGAAGCCCATGGCCATCGAACGCAAGAACCTGCGCTCGCAGGTGCGCGAAGAACTCCTGGCCCGCATGCGTTCCGGACTCGTCCAACCCGGCGAGGGCATCAACGAGGTGCAGCTCGCGGGCGAGCTCGGAGTCAGCCGCACGCCGCTGCGCGAGGCGCTCATCGCCCTCGAGTCCGAGGGGCAGATCGAGAGCGAGAACGGCAAGGGCTTCCGCTTCGTGCCGCTCAGCGCTTCCGAATTCCGCGACCTCGCTCCCGTGATGGCCGCCCTGGAGAGTCTGGCCCTCGAACTCAGCCCGCCCGACGAGC
>JAGIAK010000048.1 GCA_017744855.1 Microbacterium sp. | reverse complement strand
GTCCTCATTTGTGTGCTTTCATGCGTCGAAGGACAGACAAGGCGCTTAGCGATGGGACGAGGGGACATGAACTATAGGACCCTCAAACAGGCCGTTCGTGTCATAGAGAGCGAAGGCCAGCTCGACTTCCGCCTGTTCGATGCCCGACACTCGATGCCCTCGTCTCCGATGAGCGCTTCACGTGCCAGCTCGATCCGCGAAGGTCGGATCCCCGATGAGGACAGCGAGTTTGTCACATGGCTCGCGGAGCGCGGCCTTCTTGAGGCGACGAGAGAACCGTCACCACTAGCAGCGCGATTCATCGAACGACACGATCGAACACTTCGCTATCTCGCCAGCTTCGAGCACGACGATCTCACGGCGCTTGACATGCTCCTCAATCTCTATCAGTCGCGCGTACTCGTCATCGGAATCGGCGGGGTCGGGTCCTGGATCACCTACTCGCTGATGATGTCCGGAATCGGCACGGTCATCGCGGTCGACGGCGATGCGGTCGACTGTTCGAACCTCAATCGAACCGCGCTCTATGGGCCTGCGGACATCGGTGTCAGTAAAGTCATCGCCGCTTCACGCGAACTCACTGCATTGTTCCCCGATCAGACCTTCATTGGACACGAAGAATGGATCGATTCCGCCCAGAGTGTCGCGAGGTTCGCAAGCGACGTCGACTTCGTGATCAGCGCGGCAGACACACCTCACCGATGGATCCGCATGTGGGTACGAGAAGGAGCGCGAATCTCTGGCGTTCCGGTAGTCGAGACCATGGGCGGGGCAATAGGCCCGATCCGCGGACATGGAGCAACTCCCTATGACCGCGGAGTTGCCGTCGACAGCAGTGGAGCCGTTCGAGTTCCCTCTCAGAATCTGAACGGCGTTGCAAGGGGGCCGGGGGTTCCCCCGTTCCATCCGATGGTCGACGCGGCAGGCATCTGCCAAGCGGTCTTCGAGACCCTGTCACGTTCCCGCGAGTCGCCGCTTGCCCACGGATACGTGAAAAAGGGTTCCCTGGTTTCGCTGGGTTCCTTCCACGCGATGGACGCCTGACAGACCGAGCAGAGGAAAGGAGGTGCGCGATGAACAGGTACGAAGAGGAGTGGGAGTACGGAATCTGAGTTCGTCAGTTGGGGGCGGAGAACCGCCCCCAACTGACCCATGAAAGCGAACGATGAACGATCGAATCCGCGACCCATTCACCCTGGCGCGCAAGAAGCTGGAAGACGATCATGGGCGTGGGACCTTGTCAGCGCGCGAACATGACCTACTTGCGACGCTGGGCCCGGATGGCGCTAACAACTATTACGCCGACGGATCCGTGCATGCCGAGTCTGCATTGCACGCTCGCGCGCTCTCCGTGCTTCGCGCTCACGGCGGCCTCCCCTGCCGCCTGCCATTTGAAGTTCGTGTGCCCAGAGGATGGCTGAGCAAGGTCGCGGGGACACACCGTGCGACGATCGATCAACTGGACGCATCGCGCGCCATACAGCAATCGGCCGCGGTCGCTTCCTGGTTCGGTGAACCATATCCCCTGTGCCCTCACGGTCAAGCATGTACGTCCTACCAACGCGAGGTCGCCCACATACGCAGCGGGGGACACAGCGGGAGCACGCTGCGCAATCTCATTCTGGCGGCCGAACGCACTCCTCCTGATGAGGATGCCGACCTGCTACTTAGGTATGCACGGGCTGTGTGTGTGGGTGTCGGTCGAACGAGAGACAAGACAGGAACTCTCGCCGCAGAAGAGCTTTCAGCAAAATGGCTGGACCGGTACTCCGATCAGACCCCCGGACGAACGATCGATCGGGCAAATCTCCTTAGATCAGTCGCGTTCGCTCAATTGCTCTCACACGGACCTTCGACGGCGCTGGCGACCGCCCGAGAGGCTGCGAGCACCTTACACAGTGTGGAGCGATGCTCGGATGACAACACGGAGTCTCTGCGGTTTCGGGTGGAGGAAGCGTTGTTTCCTGCCCTTGAGACCCTGGCTCTCTGCGAGGAGCGTTGGGGTAGCGTCGAAGATTCGCTCGCTGCAGCATGGGAACTCACCACTCGGTTCCCCTACGACAGCCGCGCATGGATTCGTCTTGCGAAGTCGCGGTGGATCACAGGGGATGCTCTCGGTGCGATCGACTCGCTCCTCCGCGGAGCAGCTTCAGAGCATCCGAAGTGGCTCTATTGCGTTCTCACCGCGCGCTTGATCGCGAGAACCAGAGCACCATTGTCGCGACACGTCGATGACTTCGTCGCGTCATATCGGCTCAGCGCCGAGCAACGGGGGCTCTTATGAGCAGCGTTCCCGCAACCCCACCACGGAGCGCGGCGTCTCGTCGAGCCATTGCACTTCTCTTCGGACACTGGGTATCTGTGATCGGAAGCCGCCTCTTCTTCGTCGCGGTCGCATGGTTCCTGACCATCGAGGTCGGCGTGACTGCATCCTCGTGGGCGCTGGCGTTGTTTCAATTCGCGCCGACAGTGGCGATGATGCCGATCACCCTCGCCGTCGTCGATCTCGTCGGCAGACGACGCATCGTCATAGCTTCCGATGCGTTCAGGGCTGCGGTCTGCGTAGTCGGCGCAGGGGTTGCCGCCGCAGGGCACGTGGCGGCGGGGCTGCTCACGGCTGTCGTCATCGTGCGCGTGTTCGACACCCTCTATGCGCCGTCCATCCGCGCTGGAGTCACTCACGCCGCCGGAGGGTTCGGCCGCTTCAGTCCGCAGTACATGCTCCTGCTCGTGAACTCCTCCGCATCACTGCTCGCGCCGCTCGTCGTTCCTTTCGCGACAAGCGCTCCTGTGTCTGTGGTGTTGCTGCTGAACGGAGCGACCTATCTCGTCTCGATGATCGGATGCACGTACGGCGGGCGACTGATGGATGCCGACATCGGCGAGCAGATCAGCGTGCGCGCTGCCCTGAGACGCTGGCGGCGGACGATCCGAGAGGGCTGGGCGTCGTTTCGATCAGTGGCGATCCTCAGACGAGTCGTACCCACGCTTCCCCTCATCGACATGGCCTACGCGGCGATGGTCGTCGCCCTGCCCGCACTTGCCATGAATACGGTGCACGGACAGTCCGCCTGGTACTACGCAGTGCTCGTACTCGCGTACGGACTGAGCCGAATTGCGGGCGCAGAGCTGAGTCGCAGATTCATCCACCGCAGGCACGATGGCACTCTCCTCGCTCTGAATTGCACCCTGCAAGGAACCTTCTACCTGATCGCGGCCGCCGCGCCCGCTCCCTGGCTTTTCGTGTCGTGCCTGGTGGCCATCGGAATACTGTCTGGCGCCTCCACTTTGAGTGTCAATGAGATCGTGGGCGATGCAGTGCCTCGGCATACACGCGGGCGCGTCTTCGCCCTCATCGGTTTCGCCGTGGTCGTCGTCATCCCCTTCGGGCCGATGATCTCGGGCCTCGCGAGTGGCGCGTCCCCGAACCTCACCTTGTGCGTCGTCGGCACCGTCCTCGTCGCCGCCGGCATTGGTCCACTCGCCAGTCGTGACGTCTGGGCTTTCCGTGCTTCACCCGACGAGAGCGCACGATGATGTCCGGTCCTGTGGTCTCCATCGATACGTTCGGACGCCTTCTGCGTCGGACTGAGCAAGCGCTCGAAAGGGGCGAGCTTTTCTTCCCAGAGGTGACGGAATGGGACTCCGGCCGTGTCGCGGTAGGAAACGCTCTGCGATACTTCGCGACTTTCGAGAGATGGCCCGATTCACAACAAGACGCGGTCGACGCAACTGGTCCAGTGGTCCTAGATGTGGGCGCGGGAGCTGGCCGTCACGCTCTGCATCTTCAAGCCAGCGGACGGATCGTGGTCCCGCTCGACATCGATCCCGTGGCGGTGGAGGTAATGCGAGATCGCGGGCTCGATGCACACCTTGGCGACATTGTTCATCATGTGGCCGTCGCGCCCTACGACACACTTATCTTCCTTGGGGGTAACGGGAGTCTGCTCGTGAATGCACCCGATGCGCTGATGGCGTGCGCACGGCTTCTCCGCCCCGGGGGCAGGGTTATCGCGGAAGTCGGACATCAGTCGATGGCGCACGGCGGGGCGAAAGTTCGCGTGCGGTTCGAAGAGTACGCCTCCCCGTGGATCGAGTACGCAGCAGCGCGACTCGATACGTTCCGGACGATGGTCGAGACGAGATCCGAGTTTCGGATCACCGGCTGGAGGCCGTACAGATCCACAACTCTTGTAACGATCACACGCACGGAAGCCGTTGCTCACCCGTAGCCCTCATCGATGTCCGCGACACGCCCCATCGGACGGGCGGCGCTGGTAACGTTCCCTGAGATCGCAGACGTCACGAGTCGGAGGGCAGCATGGGCGAACGGGCTCATCGTCCGACCGTCAAGGAGGTCGCGCAGCGCGCGGGCGTGAGCCCGATGACCGTGTCGCGCACGCTCTCCGGCGGACTCAACGTCAAGCCCGACGTGCAGCAGCGCGTGCTCGCCGCCGTCGCCGAGCTCGGCTATCACCGCAACGAGAACGCCCGCAGCATCCGCCCCGGCCATTCCAGCGGACTCATCGGGGTCGCGATCACCAACATCGCGAATCCGTATTACAGCACCTTCGCGCTCGGGGTCGAGGAGGAGGTCGCCCTCGCCGGCCGCCGCATCCTGCTCGGCAACACCTCCGAGGACGTCACCCGTGAGACCGAGCTGGTCGGCGACTTCCTCGGCAGACGCGTCGACGGGTTGATCGTCGTGCCGGCGGGCACGGCATCCGACCACCTCGCGCACTCGCAGAGCCAGGGCGTTCCGGTCGTGCTCGCCTCGCGCCGCATCGACGGACTCGCCGCCGACAGCGTCGTGCTCGCCGACGACGACGGCGCCCACCGCGGGACCATCGCGCTCATCGACCGCGGCCACACCCGCATCGGCTACCTCGGCAACTCGATCTCGATCTTCACCGGCGAGCGACGGCACGCGGGCTTCGTGCGCGCACTCGAGGAACGCGGCATCCCTCTCGATTCACGACTCGTCGCCACCGATCAACAGACCGTCGATCAGGCCCGGGAGGCGATGCGTGCGCTGCTGCGCGCCAAGAACCCGCCGACCGCCGTCTTCTGCGCCAACAACCGGAATGCGATCGGCGCGCTCAAGGAGATCAGCACCCAGCTCTCGACGGGGCTGCGCGGCGCCGCCGACTTCCCCGAGATCATGAGCTTCGACGACTTCGAGCTCGCCGAACTCTCCCCCGTGCCGATCAGCGTCATCGACCACGACCCCCGCGAACTCGGCCGCACCGCCGCGCGCCTCCTCCTCGACCGTCTCGACGGCGACGCCCGCGACGCGGCCCCCCGCGCGATCGAACTCCCCGTCTCGCTGCGCGTCGGCGTGCGCTGAGGATTCGTCGACAGGGACGGTGCCTGGAGCGGCAGCGTCGCCCGGCCTGCATGGATCCGAATTACGGACGGATGCAGGAATCTCGGATGATCTGCGGCGAATCGCCCGAGAAACAGGATGACGCCCGAAGAACGTGCACCAGGCATGGCTGGCGCCGCTCGCGCAGCTACGGCGCCACGTGGCAGGACAGCCGGGGGCAACCGAGTGTTGACAGCACAAAGCACGGTTGATAACGTTACCAATCAACCGAGGAGGACACCGATGGAGCTGTGCATCGACTTCGGCGGCACCGAGATCAAGCTCGCCGCCATCGCCGATCAGCGCGTCCTCGCCTCGGACGTCCGGCCGGTCAGCGGCGATGCGAGCGACCTCGACACCGCGGCGTCCGCGGCCCGCACGCTGCTCGAGACCGTCGGACGTCGAGCGGATGCCGTCGGCATCGCCGTGCCCGGAGTCGTCGACCCCGCCACCGGACGGATGCTGCACGCCAACGCCAAGTACGACCACCTGCGCGACTTCGACCTGGACGCGTGGTCGCGGCGGGAGTTCGGTGTCGGCGCCGCCGTCGAGAACGACGCCCGCGCCGCCCTCATCGGCGAGACGTCGGCCGGCAGCGCGGCCGACGAGCGCGATGCCGTGCTCGTCACCCTCGGCACCGGTATCGGCACTGCGGCGATGATCGACGGCGTCGCCCTCCGCGGGCGCACAGGTCATGCCGGCATCCTCGGAGGTCATGTCACCGTCGAGCTCGACGGTCCGGCGTGCCCGTGCGGGAACATCGGATGCGGCGAGGCCCTCGCCAGCGCCTGGGCCCTGCGCGCCGTGACCGGCCTCACCATGAGCGACCTCTTCGCCGCATCCGCCCCCGACTCGGCATCCGACGCCGGCACCACCACCACCGGGCACACGCGCACGGCCGCGGCGCACCTGCACGACGAATCCGAGGAGAACGTCGTGCATCCGTATCCGGATCGTGCAAGTGTCACCGCCCCCGACGTCCCGCACGGCACCGACCTCAGCGCCCTCCGCGACCACGTGCTGCGCGTCTGGGGAGCGACCGTCGTCACGCTCGTGCACATGTACGACCCGGCCGTCGTGATCCTCTCCGGCGGCGTGCTGCGTGCGGGCGCCGCGGTGGCCGATCCGATCGAGACGTACGTCCGCGCGCACCTGTGGCCGTCGATGACCCCGCCGCGCTTCATCGTGCCGCCCGAGCCCGAGCTCTCCGTCGCACGCGGACTCAGCGCCTTGGCGCTGGCGCGCGACGCCCGCCCCCAGCAGGAGGAACAGTGACCACGCCGATCAGCGACATGCACGAAGGCCACACGATCCGCGGCCGCTACGACACGCAGCCCACGGTGTCGCTGCCGCCGGGCGAGCGCATCCTCCGCGGACCGGCGAGCTGGCAGGCCGCCGCCGCACTCGCCGAGAGCCGTGCGACCGCCGACAGCCGCACGACCGCGGGAGGCACCGGCACCGCCGCACCGGCCACAGTCCGCGCCACCGCCGAAAGCCGCAACGGACACTCGGTGATCCTTGTCGACACCTATCCCGGCGTCGACGTACCGGCCCTGAACGCGCAGATCGCGGTGGCCCTGCCCGACTGGACGATCGTCGACGTCGAGTCCGCCGCGCGCCCGACGGGCGAGGTCGAGCAGCTCATCGCCCCGAACCTCACCGACGACCGCGTGTTCGGCGTCATGAGCCACTTCGTGCTCTCCGACTTCTACGACGAGGGTCGGCTCGACGACCTCGCCCGAACCATCACCGCGAAGTCCATCGTCGTCGGCTGGGGCGCCGCTCTGCTGCGCGACCGCCTCGGCGGAGATCCGGTGACCGTGCTGGTCGACATGGCCCGCTGGGAGATCCAGCTGCGTCAGCGCGCCGGGGCCACGAACTGGCGCGCCGACAACGCCGGCGAGGACAACCTGCGCAAGTACAAGCGCGGCTTCTTCGTGGAGTGGCGCGTCGCCGACCGGCACAAGCGCTCGTTCTTCGACGTGCTCGACTTCGTCGTCGACGGCAACGCGATCGCGCCGGCCGAGCCGCACCCCGACTCCCCTGATGCCGGCATGATCACCGGCGACGCCTTCCGCACGGCACTGAAGGATGCCGCATCCCGCCCCTTCCGCGTCGTGCCGTTCTTCGACCCCGGCGTCTGGGGCGGTCAGTGGATGAAGAACCTCATCGGCCTCGACCCGTCGAAGGACAACTACGCGTGGTGCTTCGACTGCGTGCCGGAGGAGAACTCCCTGTTGCTCGAGGGCGACGGCGGCGTCGTGGAGATCCCCGCGCTGGACCTCGTGTTCAGCCGCCCCGTCGAGCTGCTCGGCGCCAAGACCTTCTCGCGGTTCGGGGCCGAGTTCCCGATCCGCTTCGACTTCCTCGACACGATGGACGGCGGCAACCTCAGCCTGCAGGTGCACCCGCTCACCGACTACATCCAGAACACGTTCGGCATGCACTACACGCAGGACGAGAGCTACTACATGCTGGATGCCGCCGACGACGCGGTCGTCTACCTCGGCACGAAGGAGGGCGTCGACCGCGAGCAGATGCTGCGCGACCTCGCCACAGCACAGGACGGGGAGCATCCGTTCCCCGCCGAGAAGTACGTGAACTCCTACCCCGCCCGCAAGCACGACCACTTCGCGATCCCCGCGGGCACCGTGCACTGCTCCGGCGCGAACTCGATGGTGCTGGAGATCTCGGCCACCCCGTTCATCTTCACGTTCAAGCTCTGGGACTGGGGCCGCGTCGGCCTCGACGGCATCCCCCGCCCCGTGCACCTCGACCACGGCGCCCGCAACATCCAGTGGGATCGCGACACCGCCTGGGTCGACGACAACCTCGTCGGCCAGGTGGAGACGATCCGCACCGACGGCGACGTGATCGAGGAGAGCACCGGGCTGCACGAGCTGGAGTTCATCGAGGTGCGCCGGCACTGGTTCACCGAGGCCGCCGACCACGACACCGACGGCACCGTCAACGTGCTGAACCTCGTGGAGGGAGATGAGGTGCGCGTGGTCAGCCCGACCGGCGCCTTCGTCCCCTTCACGGTGCACTACGCCGAGACATTCATCGTGCCGGCCGCCGTCGGCGCCTACCGCATCGAACGCACCGAGCACTCGCGCAGCGCCCGCTTCGCGACGGTGAAGGCCTACGTGCGCGGCTCGCGCACGAGCGACAACTGAACACGCACCACCCCGGGACTCCGCACGGAGTCCCTTGCACCGCACTCATCACCTTGGTAGCGTGAACCCAGGTTTCTGGTAACGATACCAAACGAACAAGGGAGTTCTGCATGAATTCGCGACGCAAGATCGCGGCCGCGCTCGCCGGTCTCATGATCGGCGGCCTGGCACTGGCCGGATGCTCCGGGGGCTCGGACTCCGGCTCCTCCGGCGAGGTCACCGGCACCCTCTCCTTCTACACCGACAAGGCCGCCTGGAAGCCGGACTTCGAGTCGCTCAACGGCACCAGCGGGAAGGACGTCGACATCACGCTGAAGACGACGGGATACTCCGACGCCAACCAGTACGACGCCTTCATCAAGCAGTCGTTCCGCACCTCGAAGTCCCCGGGCCTGTTCACCTGGCACACCGGCGACTCGCTGAAGCAGCTGGTCGACGAGGGACTCGTCGCCGAGACGACCGACATCTGGAAGAAGGCGATCGACGAGGGCTGGGTGAGCGAAGACCTCGCCAAGGGCTACACCTTCGACGGCAAGCAGTACTGCGTGCCGATGAACATCGCCTACTGGATCATGTTCTACAACAAGAAGATCTTCGCCGACAACGGCATCCAGGTGCCCACCACGTGGGACGAGCTGGATGCCGCAGCCACCACGCTGAAGTCCGCTGGCGTCACGCCGTACTACCAGACGAGCACGCTCTTCACCTTCCAGTGGTTCGAGCACCTCGTGGCGTCCACCGATCCGAAGCTCTATTCCGGGCTCGCCGACGGCAGCGTGAAGTACACCGACCCGAAGATCGTGGACATCATGAACGTCTGGCTCGACGAGCAGAAGAAGGGCTGGTTCAGCGACCCTGGCAGCACCACCGACCCGGCCGTGGCGCTGAAGCAGGGCGACTTCGCCATGATCAACTTCGGCACCTTCTTCGCAGGCAACCTCAAGGGCGCCGGCATGACGGCCGACGACTACGGCATGTTCGCCATCCCCTCCGTGAACGGCGACCTGAAGACGACCCCGGTGGCCGTCGAATCCGGCCCGATGTGCACGGCGGAGAACTCGACGCAGCGCGACCTGGGGCTCGCCTACGCCGAGTGGTGGATGTCGCCCGACGCGCAGACCGCGTGGAACACGGCGCACGGCGACGTGGCGTTCAACCCGAAGGCGACGGTCGCTGACCCCGCCCTCGCCGAGATCGGCACGCAGATCGCCGGCTCGGACTACTCGCTGTACGACCGGTTCTTCGAGGCCATGCCGACCGAGATCGTGACCACCGCGATCGAGCAGTTCGGCGCGTTCAACGCCAACCCCGGCGACCCGAAGCCGTTCCTCGAGAAGATCCAGGCGACGGCGGACAAGTACTGGGCAGAGCAGAAGAAGTAGGACGGTCGGATGGCGCATCAGAAGTCGCCCTACCAGTGGTCCGCCCGGGGCTTCATCGCCCCGGGCGTGCTCCTGGTCGCGGTCCTCCTCTACCTCCCGCTGCTGTGGACGGTGTTCCTCAGCTTCACGAAATACAACGGCCTCGGCAGCCCGAAGTGGATCGGCATCGACAACTACGTCGAGATGTTCACCGACGGCGACTTCATGGGGTCGGCGGCGAACACCGTGCTCTGGGTGATCGGCACCCTGATCGTGCCCGTGGGCATCGGCCTCACGATCGCGCTGCTCACCTGGAACCTCAACGGCGGGATCTGGCTGCGCCTCCCCTTCCTCATCCCTTATGCCCTCTCCGGCATCGGCGTCGGCGTCGTCTGGTCGTTCATCCTCTCCTCGGGCGGTGCACTCGACCAGGCCCTCGCCGCCTTCGGCATCCTGCATCCGCCCCGCTGGCTGCTGGATGCTCCGCTCAACACGATCGTCATGATCATCGCCTCGTCGTGGCAGGGCGTCGGCGTGAACGCCCTGCTCTTCACGATCGGCCTGCAGGCCATCCCGAAGGAGCCGCTCGAGGCCGCGCGCATCGACGGAGCCAGCGGCGTCCGCCTCTTCACCAGCATCCTGTGGCCGATGCTCCGCCCCCTCACCGCGGTGGTCGTCGGCCTGTCGATCGTGGCCAGCCTGAAGACCTTCGACATCGTCTGGGGCATGACCAAGGGCGGCCCAGGCACGGTCTCGGAGACCCTCGCGCTGACCATGTACAAGGAGACCTTCGTGAACAGCGACTACGGTCTCGGCTCAGCCATCGCGGTGTTCCTCACCGTGATCACCCTCATCGCCTCGGTGCTGTACCTCCGCCAGCAGCTCTCCCCGAAGAACGAGGTGTGACCATGTCCAAGTTCATCCGCACCGCCGTGCTCATCGTCCTCGGGATCGTCTGGCTGCTGCCCGCCTACCTCCTCGTGGTGAATGCGATGAAGGACCCGGCGACCTTCACCTCGAAGACGTCGTGGATCCCCACCGACTTCCACCTGTTCGAGAACATCTCCGCGGCCTTCACGCTCTCCGGCCTCGGCAACAGCGTGCTGAGCACCCTCCTCTACTCCGTCGTCTCGCCGACCATCGCCGTGCTCATCGGCGCCGCGGCCGGTTTCGCGATCGTGGCGCTGAACCTCAAGCGCGGCTTCCTGTGGTTCGTCGTGATCTTCGGCGGCACCGTGTTCCCGCTGCAGATGGTGCTGCTGCCGCTGTTCGACGCCTACTCGCGCACCGGCCTGTTCGACACCCGCCTCGGCATGGTGATGATCTACACCGTCATCTCGGTGCCGTTCTCAGCGTTCGTGATGCGCAACTTCTTCACCGGCGTCGCGCACAACGTGTTCGAGGCGGCCGTGCTCGACGGCGCCACCACCTGGCGCATCTTCACACGCATGTACCTGCCGATGGCGTCGAGCGCGCTGGTCGCGATCTTCATCCTGCAGGCCACGTTCGTCTGGAACGACCTGCTGCTCGGCCTCACGCTCAGCCAGTCCGACGACATCCGCCCCATCATCACGACGCTCTCCGGCATGCAGAGCACCTACGGCGGCGCGCAGATGTCGGTCGTGCTGGCGGCCGCCGTGATCGTCTCCCTGCCCACCGTGGTGCTGTTCCTGTGCACCCAGAGGTTCTTCGCCAAGGGACTGGCCCTCGGCCAGTACTGACCCGCCCGCTCGAAAGGCATCATGCATCCGCTCATCCCCACCGTCGAGGATCTGGCCGCCGACGTCGTCACGCACCACTACGACGACATGATCGCGCCCACAGGGCTCACGAACATGCTCGGCACCGTGCGCGTCGACCACGACCTCACCGCGCTCAGCGCCGTGCAGTTCCCGCCGGTGTCGCAGGCGCTCACGCAGACCGCGGTGCTGTTCGTCGACGGCCGGCTGTTCGCGTCGTACGGCGTGCCCGTCACGCACGAGTGGCGCCCAGACCGGGTGGTGCGCCGCGCGACCGTCGACGGGCTGGAGATCGTCACGACCACGGTGTGCGTGCCCGGCCGCATGGCCGTCGCGATCGACGTCGCCGTGCGCAACACGACGGATGCCGACCGCGAGGTGCGCCTCGGGCTGTCGGCAGCCGCCAGGGTCACCCGGTCGGCAGAGGCCTGGCTCGACGCGGAATCGCCGTCGTCGCGCAACACGGCGAGGGTCGACGGCGAACGCCTCGTCTTCGCATCGGCGGATGCCGCGGCGTGGAGCGTGCAGGGCCTGACCGGAGGGTCGGCGGCGCTGAGCGGCGTCGCCGAGCTCCCCGATCAGTTCGACACCGGCATCGGCGGCAACGGGCGCGGCGGCGAGCTGAGCGTCACCCTCGCGGTGCCGGCCGGCGGTGTGAACCGCACCGGGTACGTGCAGGCGATCGGGCTCTCGCAGCAGGAGGCCGCCGACGCCTACGCCGCGGTCGCCGCCGACGTGCCGGGCGCCGTACTGGCCGCAGAGGAGTTCTGGAACCGGCAGCTGCGTGCCGCCTTCGGCCGCGACGACGGGGAGTTCTCGGGGTCGCTGCCCGTGCTGGAGACGGCATCCGCACCGCTGCGCCGCCTGTACTGGTGGGCGGCGCTGGGGCTGATCTGGTTCCGCCGCGACTTCGCCGGCAATGTGCTCGGCCGCTCCTACGACACCCTCATGCCCAACTACTGGGGCACGACCACGTTCATCTGGGACTACAGCCTCAGCTCCGTGAGCCACGCGCTGCTCGATCCCGCCGAGATGCGCACTCAGGTGCGGCACTGGATCTCTCTCGACATCCACTCGCACTTCGGCACGTCTTCTCTCACCGGCGGGCCGGTCGGCCGCTGGTACTCGGTGAACGACTACGCCATGACCCGGCTCGTGCACGACTACGTGCGCTTCACGGGAGACACCGCGTTCCTCGAGGAGCTGGTCGGCGACCAGACGGTCTCCGCGTCGGTACGGCAGTGGGCGACGGCGTGGAAGGCGCTGTGCGGCGGCACCCCGCTCGCGGACTACGGCGAGATCGACAACCTGCTGGAGTGCGTGAGCTCGTACACGCACGAGGTCGCCGGCCTCAACGCCGCGAACGTGTGGAGCATGCGCGCCGCGGCCGACCTGCTCGACCTGCTCGGCGACACTGCGGCGAGCGCCGAATTGCGCGCCGAGGCCGACGCGCTGGTGCCCGCGATCGTGGAGCGCTACCTCCCCGGCGAGGGCATCTTCGCCGCCGGCCAGCCCGACGGCACCCTGTTGCCGGTGCGGCACTGCTACGACTTCAGCGTGGTCGGCACGACGATCGCGGCCGATCTCGCCCCCGGCATCCGCGCGGAGATGGTGGAGTTCTTCCGCCGCGAACTGCAGACCGAGAACTGGATGCGCGCGCTCTCTCCCTGGGATCCCGACGCGAGCTATAGCCCGCGCCCCGACCACCAGTGGAACGGCGCGTACCCGGCGTGGCCCGCCGACGCCGGCAGGGCGCTGGCCGCGCTCGGCGCCCCCGAGGTGCTCACCGACTGGATCGAGGGGCTCTCCCGCACGGCGAACCAGGGCCCGATGGGGCAGGCGCACTTCGTCGAGGAGGCCGTACCCGGCATCGGCGGAGGGGCCAGGAAGGCGCCGCCGCAGCTGCCGTACATCATCGACTGGGCGTGCTCCTCGTCTGGCGCGTGGATCGAGCTCGTCATCGAGGCGCTGTTCGGCGTCTCGGTCGGCCTCGACAGCTCGGTGCGCGCGGCCGGCTGCGTGGCGGCGCTCGACCCTCACGCGGTGCTGCGCGGACTGCGCGTCGGCGACCGCCGCTACGACGTGCACGCCGACGGGCGCGTGGCCGACGCCCCCTGACCGCAAGACCCCCACCCGAACACGAAGGAGTGATCGCATGAGAAGACGCACCATCACGGCCGGCCTCGCCGCCGCCGCACTCTGCACCGGCGCCCTGGTCGCTGCAGCGCCCGCCGCCGCCGCGGCACCGACCGGCACCGGTCAGTGCCACCTCGTCGACCGGACGCTGACGGCCACGGCGTCGGTGAACCAGACGCTGACGTCGCAGTTCACGACCTACGGGAACACCGGCGGCGCGTGGACGGGCGGCGACAGCACGTTCTCGATGCCGCTCGGGAAGGGGAGCACCGGCTGGTTCTTCTCGGACTCGTTCCTCGGCACGGTGAACCCCGACGGCTCCCGCCCGAAGGACTCGCCGTTCGTCAACAACTCCGTCGTCGTGCAGGGGAAGCACGGCGCCATGACCACGATCACCGGAGGCACGGCCGCCGACCCGGCCGGCATCATCCCGCCCGAGCCCGACGGCCGCTGGTACTGGATCGGCGACCCCACCCCTGGCCCCGACGGCACGGTGCAGGTGCCGCTGCTGCAGTTCGCGCGCACCGGCTCCGGCCAGTGGGACTTCGCGTGGACCGCCAACCGCCTCGCCACGCTCGACGGCGACACCCTGCAGCTGGAGTCGATCGTCGACCGCCCGTCGACCACCGGCATCAACTGGGGCTCGTGGACGCTGGAGGAGGGCGGCACGACCTACATCTACGGCATAGCCGACCCCGGGGGCGTGCGGTCGGCATACGTCGCACGCGCCGAGGGCACCGGGATCGCCGGGGCCTGGACGTACTGGAACGGCACGGGCTGGTCGGCGCAGGAGACGGATGCCGTGCCCGTCGTGCCCTACGTCGCCAACGAGTTCAGCGTGGCCCCGTACAAGGACGGCTACCTGCTGGTGACGCAGGACACCTCCGAGCTGTTCAGCACGCGTATCGTCGCCCGCACCTCGTGCTCGCCGGTGGGCCCGTTCACCGATCCCGTCGAGCTGTATCGCACGCCGGAGACGGGCCTCTTCGGCAGCTACGGGGACGCCGACGTGTTCACCTACAACGCGCACGAGCACCCGAACCTGCGCACCGGCAACCGCATCCTCGTGTCGTACAACGTGAACACCTTCGACAACGTCGGCGACGTGTACGACGACGCGTCGATCTACCGTCCGCGGTTCATAGACGTGCAGCTGCGGGTCACCGGATGACGGCGGACCTCGACCGGGTGCAGGGGCTGATCGCATCCGATCGGCCCCTCACCTGGGTGCTCACCGGCGACTCGATCACGCACGGCCTCATCCATACCCGCGGAGCGCGGAACTACGTCGAGCATCTTCACGAACTGATCCGCGGCGACCTGGGGCGTGTGCAGGACGTCGTGATCAACACCGCGATCACGGGCTGGCGCGCCGATCTGATCCTCGACGACTTCGACCGGCGCGTCGCCGACTGGAACCCCGACGTCGTGACGCTGATGATCGGCACGAACGACTGCACGGCGGTGTGGCTCGACCCCGTGATCGAGCCGGACGCGTTCGAGGAGTCGATCGCGGAGTTCGTGCGGCGCGTGCGATCCCTGGGCGCCGTGCCGGTACTGCTCACCCCGCCGACGGTCGATCTGCTGCACGCCCCCGATCGGGAGCGCATCGGCGAGTTCGCGCAGCGGATCCGTGACGTGGCGGCGCGAGACGACGTCGTGCTCGTCGACCAGCATGCGCGGTTCACGGAGTTCTCGGCGGGCACCGGACCGGGGAACGAAGGGATGCCGTGGGGCGTGCTCGACGACGCCTTCCACCCGAATGCGGCGGGGCATGCGCTCCTCGCACTGGAGGTCGCGCGCGTCCTCGGGCTCGACGCCCTCGCCCCGGACTCGCGGGTGCTCGCCGACCTCGCCTCGCGCGTGGCCGTGGCGCGGCATCCGCAGTGGCCCCCGGCCTGAGCGCCGGCCGTCGAACGCCGGCGCCCCGCTGCGGCGGCGTCCAGAGGGAGACGCGGGCGCCGCACGAACACGGCGCCCGCGGCGCTCAGCCGAGGATCAGCTCCTGCGCCTCCTCGACCGTGACCTGACGGCCGTAGGGCGCGAGGTCGAAGGTCTCCGCGTAGCGGACGTCGGCGGCGGCGTCGCCGTACGCGCGGCGCAGTGCCGGCAGCGCGGCCTCGGGCGCGACCATGTACTCGTTCCAGTGCTCGAGGATGAACGCGTGCACGGCCGCGGTGTCCGTCACGTCGGGCTTGGTGAGACCCCTGCCCTCCGGTGCGAACTCGAGGAACTGCGACGCGTGCGCCGCGCAGGCCTGCAGCTTGAGGTCGATGACCGAGTCCGTCGCCACGGCGACGTCGTGGCGGTGCACGTCGATCGAGCCGTAGTCGATCATGCGCAGCACCACGGGCGCCTGCGCCAGCGGCAGCGACTCCCGTGCCGCGTTCGGCAGGTCGATCAGGCCCATCACGTTGCGCACGAAACGGCCGGCGAGGCGGTTGTCGTTGTGGCCGTCGCCCTCGTCGGTGAACGTGAGGATGAGGTCGGTGCGCCAGTCGCGGATCGCACGCAGCATCCGCTGACGCAGCGCCTGCGTGTCGACCATGTCGCCGTCGTGCTCGTCCCAGATCTCGTAGTCGGCGAGTCCGAGGATCTCCGCTGACGCATAGCCCTCGGCCTTGCGGCGGCGCGTGAGCTCGTCGGGACCCTGACGGTAGTGGCCGGCGTCGCCGTTGGTCGTGCACAGCACCTTGACGTGGTGCCCGCGCTCGGCGAGAAGGGCGATCGTGCCAGACGCGTACTCCTCGGCCTCGTCGGGGTGGGCCACGACGACGAGGACCTTCAGGTGCTTCTTCATGGATGGTGCCTTCCGTTGATGCACCGGATGCCGGTGCAGATGAGAGGGACGACGCGGCGGAGGATGCCGGGTCGTGGCGCGTCGGGGCGGGCTCAACCGGCCGAGAGCGACAGGACGACCTCGGCGGAGCTGCCGACGTCGACCAACCGCGCCCGGGCGCTGCGCTGCGAGAGGCAGACGGCGCCGAGGATCTGCGCGCGGGAGCCCAGCCGGGCCGCGCGCACGTCTGGGCGCTCGTGAGGGAGGAACGCGAGGGACTCCTGCACCGCGGCGGCGAGCCGCTCGCCGTACTCGTCGCTCAGCGCACCGGCGATCACGACGAGCTCGGGGTCGAGCATCGAGATCACGGGCGAGGCCACGGCGGCCACCCGGTCGGCGATCGCGCCGACGTCGCCGTCCAGCCGGAGCAGCGCCTCCGCACCGAGCAGCTGCTCCACGAGCACGCCGCCTCCCGGCACGGGGGTACGGCCGTCGAGCGCGGCGGTGGGCTCCATGCCGAATGCCGGCATGATCATCGCGCCGATCTCCCCGGCGGAGCCGTGCGGACCGATCATCAGCTCGCCGTCGCGCAGGTACGCGGCCTTCGTGCCTGAGCCGATCCACAGCAGCGCGACCGGGCTGGCCTCGCTCGCGGCGCCGTACTCGGCCTCCGCGATCAGCACGAGCCCCACGTCGTTCGCGGTGTAGATCTCGGTGCCCGGCAGCGCGGCGGCGAGCTCGCCGATCACGTCGACGTCGACCCAGGCCGGCAGCCTGCGGCTGTGCCGGAGCACCCCGCTGAGCGGGTCGATGATGCCGGGGAAGCCGATGGTGATGTCGCGCACCTCGCCGCGGCTCGCCCCCGATGCCGCGGCGGCCGCGTCGAGCAGCGCCAGGAGCGCGGGGACGATGTCGTCAGCGGCCGCGACGTCGTTGGGAACGGATGCCGAGCCGAGCAGCGTGCCGTCGAGGTCGTGCGTCTCCGCCGACAGCTCCTCGACGCTGACGGTGACGCCGGCGACGATCGCCGCCCGCGGGTTCACCCTCCACACCTGGGCAGGGGGCCCTGAGCGCCCCTGCCGCTCGCCGTCGCGCACGACGACGCCGGCCTCCTCCACCCGCAGCAGCAGCCGGGCGGCCGCCGCCTTCGACAGGCCGGTGGCCTCCTCGATCTCGGGTCTGGTCAGCGGACCGAGGCGGATGAGCGCATCGACGATCGCCCCCTCGTTGAGGGTGCGCAGATGCTGCGGCGTCCCCGACTTCACCATCGTCTGTCATCCTTCCATAGGGCGTCCGCGGTCTCTCGCAGACGGGCGATGCTGGTCTCGATGAATCCGAGCTGCCCGGCGACGGCATCCGGGTTCGCGTAGTAGTCCTCGCTCGCCGGCGCCTCGCCCGCCGCGATCCGCTCCGCGAAGCCGTTCGCGAGCCGCACCAGCTCCCGCACCTCCGAGGTGCGCAGGTCGGGGTGCGCGGCCTGCCACTCCGGCAGGTACAGGGGGATGTCGTTGTGGTCGCGCCAGGAGTTCTCGATCGTGAGGGTGGCGGTGCTGCCTGCGTCCTTCAGCGCGCCGAGCACCGCTGCCCAGTCGATCACGCCGTCGCCGACCGCGCGGATCTGCCGGCGAACACCCTGCGGCGTGGTGAACAGCGCCACGTCGCGCATGTGCGTCTGGCGCACCAGGTGGGCGACACGGCGGGTGGCGGCGACCGGGTCCTCTCCGCGCACCACGACGTTGGCGAGGTCGAGGGTCACACCGAACCGCGGGCCGACCTCCTCGCCCATGCGCGCCAGCTCGTCCGTGGTGATCTCCTCGTGCGTCTCGACGGCGAGGTGGGCGTCGTGCGCCTCGAGCACCGGCACCAGCTTCCTCGCGAACGCCGTGGTCAGCCGCAGCTGCTCCGACCACTCCACGTCGGTGCGGAACCGGTCGATGGCGAAGAGCCCCCAGGTGTGGCCCTGGTAGTTGGCGGTGTCGGCCCACAGCTCACGGCATCCGATCGCGGCGGCGGCCTCGATCATGCGCGTCATGCCGAGCAGGTAGTCGCCGCGGCCGATGTCGCGGATGTCGCGCTCCTCCGACACGTTGAAGGGGTTGATCTTTCCGAGGCCCATCTCCAGGTACAGCCCGAGCTCGTCGGCGAGAGCGCGCACGTCGCGCAGCACCCCGGCGTCGAGGTCGGCGGTGACGTCGAGGATGGTGCGGAAGAAGACGCCGTCGTACCCGTCGTCGGCACAGCGCTGCAGCAGGCCGAGCGGGCCGAGCTCGGCGGCCAGCGGATGCTTGCGGGCGCAGATGCCGACGCGCACGGGGCGGGTGGTGGTGGCGGTGTCTGTCATCTCTCGTCCTGTTCGTCGTTGGCGGCGTCCGTCGCGGCGAGCGCGTCGTGCCCGAGCTCCAGCTGCAGGCCGGGAGAGGCCGCGGCCAGCGACTGTGTATAGGGATGCTGCGGGGCGCCGAGCACCTGGTCCGGCTCGCCGTCCTCGACGATGGTCCCGCGGTGCAGCACCACCACCCGGTCGGCGAGGTACCCGGCGCTGAGCAGGTCGTGGGTGATGTAGACCACCGTCACGCCGTCGTCGCGGAGGCCGGCGAGCAGGTCGAGGATCTCCCTGCGCACCGAGACGTCGAGCATCGAGGTCGGCTCGTCGGCGACGATCACCCGCGGGTCGGTGGCCAGCGCCCGCGCGATCCCCACGCGCTGACGCTGGCCGCCGCTGAGGTCGTCCGGACGTCGGCGCAGGTACGCGTCGGCCGGACGCAGACCGACGCGCTCCAGCAGCGAGGTGACGGCATCCGCCCGCTCCGCCCTGGAGGCGTTCGGGTGCGCGACCCTGTGCACCTCGGCCAACTGGAACCCGATCGACTGAGAGGGGTTGAGCGAGCCGTAGACGTCTTGGAACACCATCTGCGCCGGGCGCTCCCTGCCGCGACGGCGACGGCTGACCGGCTCAGGAGGCGTCCCCGCGACCTCGATCTCCCCGGCGGTCGGCGTGGTGAGCCCGACGAGCATCCGCCCCATCGTGCTCTTGCCGCTGCCTGACTCGCCGACGACGGCGACGATCGTGCCCTCCGCGATCTCGAGGTCGATGCCGGCGAGCGCCGGCGGGGCGTCGCGGCGGTACCGCTTCTCCACCCCGCGCAGGACGATCATGGGCGTGCTCTCCGCGGTCATCGGTCTCCCCCTTCGGAGCGAGCGGCGCGGGGCAGCGCGGCGAGCAGCTGCCGCGTGTACGGATCGGCTCCGCCCGTACGACGCAGCTCCGCGGTCGTCGCCTCCTCCAGCACCCGGCCGTCGCGCATCACGACGGCGCGGTCGGCGTGACGCAGCAGCAGCGGCAGGTCGTGCGTGATGAACAGCACCCCGAACCCGCGCTCCTCCTGCAGCCGTCGCACCGTGAGCAGGATCTCCTGCTGCACGATCACATCGAGCGCGGTGGTCGGCTCGTCCATGATCACCAGCTCGGGGTCGAGGGCGAGCGCCATCGCG
>JAGIAK010000047.1 GCA_017744855.1 Microbacterium sp. | reverse complement strand
TGATCGGCAGCGTCGCGACGTTGGCGAGCTCGAGCGTGACGTGACCGGTGAACCCGGGGTCGATGAAGCCCGCGGTCGAGTGCGTGATGAGCCCGAGGCGGCCGAGCGACGACTTTCCCTCAAGGCGGGCCGCGATGTCTTCGGAGAGGGTGACCTGTTCGAACGTCGCACCGAGGGCGAACTCGCCGGGGTGCAGGATGAACGGCTCGTCGGGGGCCACCTCGATGAGACGCGTGAGCTCCGGCTGGTCGACCGACGGGTCGATGAACGGGTACTTGTGGTTGTCGAAGAGCCGGAAGTACCGGTCGAGACGCACATCGATGCTCGATGGCTGGATCATCTCCGGCTCGTGCGGACGCAGGCCGATGCGGCCGGATGCGAGTTCTGCCCTGATGTCGCGGTCACTGAGAAGCACGGCACCAGCCTAGTCGCGGCATCCGTCGCCCTCCCCGGCGTGACGCATCGTATGACGGCGGACCACGGCGCCCCCCGGACGCGGACGTACGGGGCGCGGTGGGGGCGGGACCCCCACCGTCCGACGGTTGAGTGGGGGTCTCCGCATCACAAGGTCCGCGGTGATCAGACCTTGCCGGCCTCGAGCAGTTCGTCGAGCTTGGCGTAGCCGTCGTTGACGCCGACCTCCATGCCCGATTCGAGCCAGCCGTCGCGGCCTTCGAACGAGTCGACGAGCGACTGGGCGTGCAGGCGCGTGCGCCCATCGCCGAGGTCCTCGAACCAGAGGGTCTCCAGCGACACGCTCTCCGGCATCGCGTCCCAGGTGAACGTCTGAACGATGCGGTCAGCTGTCACGTCATGGAACGAGCCGTGGAAGCTGTACTCCTCGTCGCCGCGCACGTTGCGCATGCGCCAGCTCCCCCCGGTGCGGGCGTCCCATTCGTCGAGCACGGTGGTGATGTCGTGCGGTCCGACCCAGCGAGCGTAGAGCTCCGGGTCGAGGTGCGCGCGCATGAGCTGCGCGGGCGTCGCTCGGAAGTCCCGGGTCGTGCGGATGATCGGGAGGTTCGGGTCGGCCTCGATGGTGGCAGTGGTGGTCATGATGTACTCCTCAGATACGAGGCTCGGCGGTCGCCGAGTCTTCGTCGTGCGGCAGTTCTGCGAGCAGAGCGTCCAGACGCGCCAGGCGCTCTTCGGCTCGCTGCTGGTGGCGCTCGATCCATGCGGTCATGAGGCCGAGCACCTCCGCCTCCAGGTGCACGAGCCGCCGCTGGCCGTGCTTGTCCTTGGTCACGAGACCAGCCTGTTCGAGCACGGAGATGTGCTTCGAGACGGCTTGGAGGCTGACGTCGAAAGGAGCTGCGAGCTCTCCGACGGTCGCGTCACCGATCGCCAGCCGCGACACGATGTCGCGACGGATCGGATCGGCCAGGGCCTGGAACACGTGGTTCAGCGTCGCCGCGTCACCGGTGCCGTTCCGCCTGCTGTCGTCCATCTCGCACTTCCTCAACCATTTGATTGATAATCACCATACGAGGCACCAAGCCAGTTGTCAACCAAAAGGTTGAGAACAGCGGACGGTGGCAAAGCCGACGACACTCGGGCCGACGACGGAGCGCAGCCACGGGAAAGCACCTGCGTAGTGCATCGGATGTCACTGATACGCTTGAGGCGTTCATCGTCTTCGTAACGGCCGCGAACAGACCGCGGATCCGGTCAAGGACATGACACCGCAATAGCCCGACTTCCCAGTCGGGAGTATCGCGGGGCTGTAGTTCAATGGCAGAACTTCTGCTTCCCAAGCAGACAGCGCGGGTTCGATTCCCGTCAGCCCCTCCACAGGATCAGTTCGGGTCTAGTGTTCTCGCATGACTGATGTCGCACTGATCACAGGCACCTCCTCCGGCATGGGCCTGCACGCCGCCGTCCACCTCGCGCGGAGCGGACTCCACGTCGTCGCGACCATGCGCGACGTGACGCGCGCCGACGCCCTGCGTGCCGCCGCGGCGGAGGCCGGCGTCGAGGTCGAGGTCCGGGCTCTCGACGTGGTCGACCATGCGGCGGCCGCCGACCTCGTCGCCGCTCTCGAGGCCGAGCACGGCGGCATCGACGTGCTCGTGAACAACGCGGGGCGCGGCAGCGTCTCCACCGCGGAGCAGCTGAGCATGGAGCAGGTGCGCGACCAGCTCGAGGTCAACTACCTCGCTCCGGTGAACCTCACCAAGCTCGTGCTCCCCGGCATGCGGGAGCGCGGACGCGGACGCATCCTCACCGTCACCAGCGTCGGCGGGGCCGTGGGCCAGCCGTTCGCCGACGCCTACTGCGGATCCAAGTTCGCCGTCGAAGGGTTCATGCAGTCTCTCGCCGTGGTCGCCGAGCGCTTCGGCGTGCGCGTGAGCGTCATCGAGCCCGCCGCGGTGGCGAGCGACTTCGTGCAGAACGTGCAGAGACCGGATGCCGGCGGCCCCTACGCCTCGCTGCTCGACGCGTACATCGCGCGCTCGACCGAGGCCTTCTCGCGTGCGCAGTCCGCGGAGTCCGCCGGGGCCGCGATCGCGGATGCCGTACTCGCGGAGGAGTACCGGTTCCGGTGGCAGGCCTCCGAGGGCGCGACCGCGTTCGTCGGGGTGTCGCTCGCCGACACCGACGGCAGCCGCGTGCTGGGCTTCACCCGACCCTGGATCGCGCAGGGCTGACGGCCACCGCGCGCCGGGCCGGTCAGGGGCGCCGCGCGAGCAGGTGCACCGTCACCGACTCCCCGGCGCCCTTGCCAATCCGTGCACGGAGTGCAGCAGTGATCGGGAGCTTGTGGGTGCCGTCGCCGAGAGCCATGAAGGAACCGTCGAACGGCTCCCCGTCGACGGTTCCGCTCACGCGGACCAGCCCTCTGGTCCCGAAGAACTCGGCGGAGCCGTCCATCTGCACGTAGGTCCATCCGCCCTTCGCGGGACTCGTCTTCAGCGCGGCGGTGAAGGTGATGTCGAGCGGGCCGGGACCGGTCGAAGCGTTCATGGTCGTCCTCTTCTCTCGGATGTCGTCAATGGATGAGTGCTCGTCAATGGATGAGTGCAGTGATCAGCGCCACGAGCAGCAGCTTGACGAGCCAGTCGCCCCCGTGCAGCACCGCTGTGGCCACCAGCGCCCTGTCCCACATGACCGATCCGGTGAGCAGGACGACGGGGAAGGCGATCCACAGCACGAGCGCGAGCAGGAGGGCGCCGGGAAGGGCGAGAAGACCGGACTGCGCGGCGATCCACGCGAACGCCGTGGCCAGCACGGCCGTGCGCACGAGCTCGGAAACGATCTGGACCGCCCCCGGCTTCGCCCGCTCGACGGCGCGCCCCTGCGAGGCGCGTTGTTCCAGCGGCGTGAAGACCATGTAGTACACGGAACTGACGATGAATCCTGCGACCGTCGCCACCGCGATGCCTATCCCAATCATGTCGACCTCCTATTTAGTACTTGCGAGTACGCTACTCCTCTCCTTTAGTACTGTCTAGTACTATTTGAAGATGACGTCGACGCGAGAGAACCCCCGCCCGCCGGGGCGCCCAGGCGGACTCTCCGGCGCGGAGCTGCTCGAGGCCGCCAGGGAGATCTTCGTGCGCGACGGCTATTCCGCGACGACCATGGATGCCGTCGCCACGGCCGCGCGCATCTCGAAGCAGACGCTCTACCGCCGGCATCCGTCGAAGGAAGCCCTGTTCGCCGCCGTCGTCGCCGACTGGGTGGACCGCGGCCGCGATGCCATGCGCCCGCATCTGGAGAGGCTGCTGCAGAGCGACGACCCCCGCCTCGGGCTGAGAGAGCTCGCCTCCGTGCTCCAGACGGGCGTGCTGAGCCCGCCCGTCGTGCAGATGCGGAGCCTGGTGATCGCAGAGTCGGAGCGCCTCCCCGAGGTGGCGGACGCCTACGTCCGACGCAGTTGGGAGCGCAACGAGCGCCTGCTGTCCGCCGCCCTCGCTCAGCTCGCCGATCGCGGATCGCTCCAGATCTCCGATCCGGACATCGCCGCGCAGCAGTTCACCTGGCTCGTGCTTGGCGCCCCGCTGGACCGGCTCACCCTCACGGCGGGATCGTCGCGATACACGCCGGAGCGACTCTCGTCGATCGCCGACGAAGCCGTCGAGACCTTCCTCGCACGGCACGGCGTCCCGTGATCGACTAGGACGTCGGCCGCGCCCTCAGAGCGAGCACGTGGGCATTCTGCACGTCCGTCACGAGTTCGAGGAAGCGCCGGACCTCGTCGAGCTCCTGCGCGGTGAACCGCTCGGCGACCGCGGCTCCCGACTCCGCGATGTGCGGGCCGATGATGCTCCAGATCCGCTCACGTGCAGCGTCGGTGAGTCGCACGACCAGGCGTCGACCGTCGCTCGGATGCGGGGATCGGGAGACGTACCCCGCCTTCTCCAACCGATCGAGCATGGTGGTGACGCTGCCGGTGGTGAGCGCGAGCCGATCGGCGATGTCGCGCGGGGCGAGGCCGTCGTCCCCCGCGTCGACGAGCAGCTCGAGGCAGCGCTGATCGGTGCCGTTGACGCCGAGCAGGCGTGCGGTCTCACGGTCGAAGTCGTCGACCGCGGCCTGATAGCGCTGCACGATCGGCCCGAGTGCGGCCACGGCATCCGCAATTTCACTTGACAATCAAGCTACCTCCCTTGCATAATCGCTTGATACTCAAGTTACCTCATCGAGGCGACGCCCGACACTCCGGAGGAACCCCATGCGCGCACTCATCATCGGCGGCGGCATCGCCGGCCCCGTCCTCGCCGTCGCCCTGCGCCGCGTCGGCATCGACGCGACCGTGTTCGAACGCGGCAGCCGCGACGACGACCGCCGCGGCGCCTGGATCACGTTCCAGGCGAACGGCATGGACGCGCTGCGCGCGATCGACCTCGCCGGCCCCGTCGAATCCCTCGGCTACCCCGTCGACGAGATCTCCTTCGTGAACGGGAAGGGCCGATCGCTCGGACGGATGCCGATGGCGGCGCGCCGGCCCGACGGGCAGACGTCGGTCATGATGCCCCGCGCCGATCTCTATCGCGTGCTCTCCGATCAGGCGGCGCAGCACGGCGTCGAGGTGGAGTACGACAGAGAGTTCGTCGGCGCCGAGTACACCGCGACCGGCGTCATCGCCCGGTTCGCCGACGGCAGCACGGCCGAGGGCGACTTCCTGGTCGGAGCCGACGGTATCCACTCCCGCGTGCGACGCACGATCGATCCCGACGCCGCACCCCCGCGCTACGTGCCGGTGTTGAACATCGGCGGGTACGTCCCCGGCCTCTCCGTGGACGCCCCCGACCGTGAGTTCGTGATGCAGTTCGGCACCCGCTGCTTCTTCGCGTGGATGAAGACCCCCGATGGCGGAACGGTGTGGTTCGCGAACCCGCCGATGAAGGACGAGCCGGCGCGCGGCGTGCTCTCCGGCATGTCCGACGCCGACTGGCGCGGTTGGCTGCGCGAGCTGATGCGCGGCGACAGCGGACCCTCGGCGCGCATCATCGAGGCGGCGCCCGCGCCCCTCACCGGCTGGACCACCTACGACATGCCGGTCGTGCGGCACTGGCACGACGGCAGGGGCCGCATGGTGCTGATCGGCGACGCGGCGCACGCCACGTCTCCCGCCGCGGGGCAAGGCGCCGCCATGTCACTGGAGGACGCCGTGATCCTCGCCCAGTGCCTGCGGGACCTGCCCGACGCGGCGAGCGCCTTCGCGACATACGAGGCGCTGCGGCGCGATCGAGTCGAGCGGATCGTCGAGCACGGACGCCGCAGCTCCGCGCAGAAGGCCGCCGGCCCGATCGGCCGCGTCGTGCGAGACCTGATGCTCCCGATCATCTTCGGAAGGGCCGCGCGCGACGGCGGGGAGTCGATGATGTGGCTGCAGGGACACCACATCGACTTCGACACTCCGGTGGTCGCGGCGACGGCGGACACGCGAGCCTCCTAGCCGCCACACCTCGGGCGAAGACCGCTCGCCGCTCCCCTCGGGAATTGACCCGCTGATCCATGCGTTGGAATGGATTGACACGTCAATCTAGGACTGCGGGGAGACATCATGAGCGACCAGGGCGGGCACTTCGAGTTCGGACTGAACTCCTTCGGCGACGTCGCCACCGACGGCGGCACCGAGATGTCGGATGCCGCCTCGGTGCGACTCCTCATCGAGGAGGCGCAGCTGGCCGAGTCGGTCGGGCTCGACGTCTTCAGCGTCGGCGAGCACTACAAGGAGAAGTCCGTCGACTCGGCGACGCCCGTGGTCCTGGCCGCAGCGGCTCAGGCCACCTCGACGATCGGCCTCGGCACCTCGGTGACCGTGCTGTCCACCCAGGACCCGGTGCGCCTCTACCAGGAGTTCGCCACCGTCGACGCGATCTCCGACGGCCGCACACAGCTCGTGCTGGGCCGTGCATCCGCCATCGAGTCGTTCCCCCTCTTCGGCTACGACATCGCGGAGTACGAGGAGATCTTCGAGGAGAAGCTCGACCTCTTCCTGCGGCTGATGCGCGAGGACCGTGTCACCTGGGAAGGGAAGTACCGCACCCCGCTCGACGGCGTGCGCCTGCACCCGCGGATGCCGGAGGGCGGCATCCCCGCCTGGATCGGCATCGGCGGCAGCCCCGACTCGGTGATCCGCGCCGCGCGCTACGGCCTCCCCCTGATGATGGCGATCATCGGCGGCCGTCCCGAGCGCTTCGCAGGCCACGCCGAGCTGTACCTCCGGGCGCTCGAGTCGTTCGGACAGCCCGAGTTGCCGATCGCGCAGCACTCGATCGGCCTCATCGCCGACACCGACGACGAGGCCCGCAACGCCCACTGGCAGTACTGGGAGCCCGTGGTGACGCAGCTCAGCAAGGAGCGCGGCTTCTACCCGCCCACGGCCGAGCGCTACGCCGAAGAGGTCGACACCGGCGCTCTCTACGTCGGCTCACCCGAGACCGTGGCGCGCAAGATCGCGGATGCCGCGCGGGCGAACCACCTGTCCCGCTTCGACCTCAAGTACGACATCACCCACCTCCCCCGCGAGCTCCGCACGCAGACGATCCGCCTCCTCGGCGAGCGCGTCGCCCCACGCGTGCGGGAGCTGCTCGACGAGGACCCCGGCGAGTGGACGCTCACCGGCCGTCGTGCCGCCGAGATCGTCAAGGGCGGCAAGGCCGTCCACGCCTGAGCACGCCGGAGAGAGACGAGAGAGACATGACGAACAGCATCCGCACCATCGGGATCCTCGGCGCCGGCAAGGTCGGCACCGCGATCGCCCGCCTGGCCCTCGCCGCCGGACACCGCGTGCTGATCTCGGGCTCCGGCGACCAGGCCAAGATCGCGCTCACCGTCCAGGTGCTCGTTCCGGGCGCCGTCGCCGTGCGACCGGAGGAGGCCGCCGAGGCCGCCGACGTCGTGATCCTCGCGCTGCCCCTCGGCAAGTACGACCGGCTCCCGGTCGACGCCCTCGCCGGGAAACTCGTCATCGACGCCATGAACTACTGGTGGGAGACCGACGGCGTGCGCGACGACCTCACCGATCCGCGCACCTCCACGAGCGAGATCGTGCAAGGCTTCCTCCGCGGCGCCCGTGTCGTGAAGGGTCTCAACCACATGGGCTACCACGACCTCGAAGACGAGTCCCGCCTCGCCGGGGCCGCCGGGCGCAAAGCCATCGCGCTCGCCGGCGACTCCACCGACGACACCGCCGAGGCCGCGGCGCTCATCGACGACCTCGGGTTCGACCCGCTCGTGCTGCATCCGCTGTCGGCCGGCACCGTGCTGCAGCCCGGCAACCCGGCCTTCGGAGCCGATCTCCCGATCGATGAGCTGCGGATGCTGGTGGGCACGCCATCCGTCGGGCAGCCGGCCGCGACCGAGCGCTGACCGCATCCACCCGAGCCCCCACGCCCTCGGGGACTACTCGATCCCGGCGATGATCTCGCGAAGGGCCTTCACGTGCGCGCTCAGCGCCGCTCGCCCCTGGTTCGTGATCGAGATCCACGTCGTCCTGCGGCCGTCCAGGGCTGCCTTGCGGCTGCGCACGTATCCCTCGGCGGCCAGCGTGCTGATGTGCTTCGAGAGCACCGAGTCGCTCACGGCGAGGTCGTCGCGCAGGGTCACGAACTCGATCTCGCTGACGCCCGTCAGGAGCGTCGCCAGCGTGAGGCGGACGGGCGACTGCAGAACGGGATCGAAGCCGGCCATCAGTGCGCGACCAGCAGGAGGACGATCCCGGCCGCGGCGAGCGCGCCGAGCACGGCGAGGAGCACAGCCGACTCTCCCCGCGAGTGCGTGGCCGGGTCGGCGCGGTACACCCGCACCCATCGCGCCCCGCTGACCGCGAATCCGACACCTCCGGCGACGGCGCAGATCGGCACGACCCACCAGACCCCCGAGTATCCCGCCCACAGGGCGCCGGCGAGCCCGAGCAGGTACGAGACGGTCGCCTCCGTGGCCGTGCCGCCGACCACCCGGCTCGTGAACCCGCCTATCGACACCCCGTTCGCCCGTCGGAACCGGCGCACCTGCAGCAGTGCGACGACGAGGTAGAGAGCCCCTCCAGCGAGAGTGAGGATGAAGCCCCATGGCACCCACACCGCTGCGGCGGTCATGATCTGCACGGCGACCGCGCCACCCAGTATCGGGAGCAGGAACGGCGGGAGCACGAGTCGGTTCGCGAGAGCGTTGCGCGAGGCGTCGGCCGCCGCGAGCATGTCCGCCGCTGCGGCGGGAGTGAGGTCGTCCGAGCTGTTTTCCATAGTGGAAAGTATGAGCGCTACTTTCCAAGTCGTCAAGTAGGGGTCGCAGCTACGTCCGTCGCGCGTAGGCTCGACGCATGGCACCGGATCAGCGACTCGCTAACCTGCTCGGAGACTGGTCGGGGAGCGAGGAGCTCTTCGCAACGGCGTGGACGGATGCCGGCACCGCACGGGGCTCGCTCACCGTCGAGCCCGGACCCGACGGCATCGTCTTCGACTACGTGGAGCTGCGTGACGAGGGGCACCTCCTCGCGCACGCCGTCGTCGCCGGGGCGGGCTTCTGGTGGTTCGACTCCTACGGGTTCACGCCGCACTCCCCCGGCTCTGCGGAGTGGGAGCACGACACCCTCGTGCTCGACCGCCGCTCCGACCGCGGCCGCACGGTCATGCGACTGCGCCGAGACGGCGAGCGCCTCGCGGTCGAGCTCGACACCGCCGTCCCCGCCGACGCCGACCTGGCTCCGCTGATGCGCGCGGTGTATTCCGCCCAGCACCCCGCCGGTTGAGCCAACCTCGGCTAGAATATGACGTAAACGTCATTTTGGAGGTCGGCCGATGAACCTGGCATCCGTCCTCGTCCGTGCCGCGCGCAGAAGCTCCGGCCTCACTCAGTGCGCCCTCGCAGAGCGCACCAGGTTCGATCAGGCCAGCGTCTCCCGCCTCGAGCGAGGGCGTGAAGCCGAGTTCGGCACTGTCGAACGACTGCTCGAGGCGACCGGCCACCGCCTCTACTCCGCCCCCACCCGCCGCGACGACGCGGCCACGATCTCCGCCGCGATCCGCACGCACCTGCGGCGCGGCGACAGGCATAGCGCGCTGCGGGAGCTCATCCAGCTCAGCGACAATCTCGTCGCAGAGCACGGCCTCGTCCGCGGCGTCCTCGGACTCGCCGAGCCGGAGCGCACCGGCGACCCCGCATGGGACTCGGCCATCGCAGCCCTGGTCGCTCTCCGACTGCGAGAGGAGGGGCTGCCCGCGCCCGCCTGGGTCGACAGTCCCACCAGGCGACTTCCCCGACCGCGAACGCTCGAAGTGGACGACGCGGACCCCATCCCTTCGCCCGATGATGTCCCGTGCGAGTTCCTTGAGCGCGGTGTACTGGTGTGGCGCGACACGCTGACGAGCGTGTGACCATGACGACGTTCACCCGGGACGACATCCTGTCAGGCCTCCGGGATCTCATCGCCGAATTGCGTGCGTCTGGCGAGGTGGCCGGCATTCGTCTCGTCGGCGGGGCCGCCTTGGCCATCCGCTACTTCGACCGCCGCGCGACGAACGACCTCGACGCCCTGCACGTCCATCCCGGTAGCGACGATGTCGTCCTCACCGCCGCAGCACGCGTCGGCGCCCGTCGCGGGTGGGACGATGGGTGGTTCAACTTCGCCGTCGAGCGCACCGGCTCGCTCCCGTCCTTCGGACGGCGAACCGTCGAGTGGGAGACGATCTACGACGAGGACGGGATCCTCATACAGGTCGCGGCGGAGGACGCACTGCTCGCCATGAAGTTGCGCGCCAACCGCCCTGGACGGGATGTCGACGACATCCGTCACCTTCTCGTCCTCTGCGGGACGACTACTCTCGACGACGCCGAAGAGCTCTACGAGGACTTCTACCCAGGCGACACGCTGACCGACCGAGCGGTCGGAATCGTCGAGCGGATCCTGGCGACAGGACTCCCCGTCGATGTGACTCCGCCTGGGCCGATCGATCTCTGAGCCCCCTGTCGCGGGCCAGGTTCAGCCCCCGATCCGTCCGACGCGCGCTCCGACCCGAACCCTCGCGACGGCGGCGACGCCCGCGGCGATCAGCGCCAGCACGATCCCCGCGACCGTGAGCGAGCGGATGCCGGCGAGGTCGATCGTCCAGCCGCCGACCGCCGACCCGAGTGCGATGCCGATGTTCACCGCCGATGACGGCAGGGACGCCGCGAGCGGGCCACCCGGCCCGGACAGGGCGTCGACCCGGTGCTGCAGCGCGGGGGCCGCTCCCATGAGGAAGAGCCCGATGCCGAGCACGGCCGCGAACGCCGCAATCGGTGACGCCCCGAGCAGACCGAGCAGGAGCAGCGCCGCCGCCACGCCGAGCGCGCAGAGCACCAGCATCCGCCCGGCGTCCTGATCGGCGAATCGACCGCCCACCGCCGAGCCGACCGTGGTGGCGACGCCGTAGGCGAGCAGGAAGGCACCGACCGGCGCCCCGGCGATGCCCGTGACCTCGCCGAGGAAGGGCACGAGGTAGGTGACCGTCGACTGAGACGCCGCGAACAGCAGCAGCCCGATCAGCAGCACCGTGAGCACGCGCGGCGAGAGCGCATGCCGCAGCTGCCCGAACGCGCCACCGCCCGCCGCGTCGACGGACGGGACGCGCGGCACCATCAGGGGCGCGAGCACAAGCAGCACGACGCCGGCACCGAGCACGACGGTGTAGGCGCCGCGCCATCCGGCGACCTGGCCGAGCAGGGTGCCCAGCGGCAGACCGAGCGCGCTCGCCGAGGCGAAGCCCGAGATCACCACCGCCATCGCGCGTCCACCCCGCTCGGAGGGCACCACGGAGGTCGCGATGGTCATCGCGGCGGCGATGAACAGCCCCTGCGCCGCCCCGCCCAGCACGCGCAGCACGAGGAACGCCTCGAAGCCGGCGCCGAGAACCTGCGGAACGGTCGCGGCGAGGAACGCGATGATCGCGCCGAGGAGCACCGACCGGCGGTCGAACCGGGTGGTGGCGAAGGCGAGCAGCGGCCCGCCCAGCGCGAGTCCGATCGCGTTGGCCGAGACCAGGGCGCCGGCGGCCGGCACGGAGACGCCGAGGTCGGCGGAGATGAGGTCGAGCAGGCCGACCACGAGCATCTCGGCGCTGCCCATCACGAAGGCGCCGCCGAACAGGAGGGACAGCACAGCACGGGGCGGAACGGTACTCATGGGGCTTCCTCTCGATCACGACCTGAGTGCAACTAGATAATTGCACTTGATCATCCCAAAAGCAACCCATGGATTGCAGAAACGCCGCACCCTCCGAGGAGGACGCGGCGTTCCGGGGATGATGCGGCGTTACGCGCCGATCTTCTTCGCGTCGTCGCTGTTGAGCACGCGGAAGAGGATCGCGGCGATCGCGGCGCCGACGATCGGGGCCACGATGTAGAGCCACAGGTTGCTCCACGCGAACTGGCCGCTGATCGACAGGCCGAGCGCGACGGCCGGGTTGAAGCCGCCGCCCGAGATCGCGCCGACGGTGGTCGCGCCGACGAAGACGACGCCACCGATCGCGAGACCGTAGAAGGAGTTGCCGTCGGTGTCCTTCGAGGTGGCGACGTTCAGCACGACCCACACGAGGGCCAGCGTGAACAGCGCCTCGACGAGGAACGCCGGACCGGTCTCGATCTCGACGGCCTTGCCCGCGGGCCACAGCGCGGCGCTCACGAGAGCCGCAACGGCAGCGCCGACGAGCTGCGCCACGATGTAGACGATCAGGTCGACGACGCTCAGACCGCCGCGCAGGAACACGCCGACCGAGACGGCCGGGTTCAGGTGGGCGCCCGAGATGTGACCCGTCGAGTAGACGAGCACGGCGAGGGCGAAGCCGATCGCGAGCGGGGTCAGCGGGCTGCCGCTGTTGACCGCGCCGATGATGCTGAGAACGAAGAGGAATGTGGCGATCGCTTCAGCGAGCGCCTTGCGTGCTGTCCCGGTCATGAGAGTGCTCTTTTCTTGGTTGAAGGAAGGCGAACACCCCGACCGCCCGCGCACTCCGGTCGGCGCACCCGCCATAGCGTCACCGAGAGTAGCGGTTCGGTATACCGTGCGAGGGATGCCGCGCGGTGAATCTGTGAAATGCCTGAACGGATGCCGGAGCCGCCGAGACGCACGGATCTACGCAGGCAGCGGCCCTACGCCTATCGACAGCGGCGCCCGCACGCACGTAACCTGTCCGTGACGCGCAGCACGAGCGCCGGGCTCGATGCGCAAGAGGGGGTCTCATCGTGGGTCTGTTCGGACGGGCGAAGGATGCATTCGGCAACGGAGGCACGGGGTTCAACGCCGACATGGCGGCACAGGCGCAGGCGGCTCAGGAGCTCGCCGCGCAGCACCTCCGCGATGCGGGCTACACCGACGGGTCGCAGGTGACCATGGCGAACGCCGGTCAGGTCGGCGCTCAGATGCAGGCCGACCACGACGTGCTGAACGCATACGGCCAGGAGTTGAACCGGATCATCGCGATCGGTCAGCCGGGCTCGAGCGTGATCACCGGCGCCGTCGACACCGGCGAGCGCACGGCGGGCAACCCCTGGTTCCAGCTCACGGTCGACGTCACACTGCCCGGCCAGGCGGCGTACACCGTCACCAAGCGCGAGATGGTGGCCCCGCAGTTCCTCGATCGTTACGCCGCCGGGTCCGCGCACGGCGTCGCCGTCGACCCCGCCGATCCGCAGAAGATCGCCTTCACCGACTGACATGGGCGTCTTCAAGGACATCGGCCGACTAATGAAGGCCGGTGCCGCCAGCAGCGCTCGCATCGACTACGCCGAGGCGCTGCGGCAGTCGGCCGATCTCGCCGAGCAGTATGCGAACGCGGATCCGAACGCCCCGCAGGGCACGCACGGCGCGGCGTCGGCCAACCCCTTCGCCAACATGGCCGCGTACGCCACCATGACGCCGGCCGCCGGCACGGTGCTCTCACTCGCCCCGACCGGAGCCGACGTCGCGGGCACCCCGATCTACGCGGTGGAGCTCGACGTGCTCATCGACGGGAGGCCGCCGTACCGCACGACCTACCAGACCGTCATCGCCGCAGGAGCACTGCACAACTGGCAGCCAGGCAAGGTGCTGCCGTTCCGGGTCTCGCCGAACGACCCGCACGCGCTCATGCTGGGCTGAGCCGCCCACCACGATGTCACCGACAGCGGGCGGACTGACCTACAGCCAGCCCTTCCTCTTGAAGGCCCAGTACAACCCGAACCCCATCGCGATCATCAGACCGAGCGCCATGGGATAGCCGAACGGCCAATGCAGCTCCGGCATCGCGGTGAAGTTCATGCCGTAGATCGTCCCGACGAGCGTCGGCGCGAACAGGATCGCGGCCCAGCCGGAGATCTTCTTCACCTCGTCGTTCTGACGGATGCTCAACTCCGTCATCCGCCGCATCTCCTCGTTCTGACGACGGGCGACGATCGTCGACTCCACCGTCAGCGCGTTGTCGAGCACCGTGCGGAACGTCGTCGCCCGCTCAGCCACCTTCAGCGTGTGGTCGAGCACGTCGCGCAGGTACCGCTGCAGCTCCAGGTCGACGTCGTGCTTCTCCGAGCCGTGCAGCAGCGCCTCCAGCATCCCCGACAGCGGCTGCGTCGCCCGCTGGAAGTCGATGACCTCGCGGCCCAGCTCGTAGATGCGCTGCGTCGCGTCGACGCCCTCTTCGAACAGCTGGCTCTCGATCTCGTCGATGTCGTTCTCGAGACCGGCGAGCACCGGCGAGTACTCGTCGACCACCTCGTCGAGGATGGCGTAGAGCACGGCCTCCGGTCCCCGTCGGAGCAGAGCGGGGTCGTCTTCCAGGCGACGGCGCACGCGGCCGAGGTCGGGCGACTCGGCGTGGCGGATCGTCACGACGAAGTCGGGGCCGACGATCACGTGCACCTCCCCGAACTCGACCTCCTCGATGTCGTCGAGGTAGCGCGCGGGGCGCAGCACCATGAACAGCACGTCGCCGTAGCGCTCCAGCTTGGACCGCTGGTGCCCGGTGAGGGCATCCTCGACGACCAGCTCGTGGATGCCGAACTCGTCGGCCACCTCGCGGATCTCATCGCCGCTCGGCCGGTACATGCCGATCCAGCTCATGCCCCCGCGCTCGCGCATGCGCTCGAACGTCTCGCTCAGGCTCACCGGGTTCTCGGTGCGGATGCCGTCGACGTAGATGGCGTTGTCGATGATGGTCATCGTCGCCGCTCCCCCGAGCCCGGACCGGGGCTCATCCCTCCGGCGGGGCGACGCACGTGATCGCGGCGTCGGCGATGGCCTGGTGGTACTGCTCCGCGGTGAACGGCAGACCGAACTCCGGCGCCGTCTTGCCGGAGGCCGCCGGCGCCTTCGAGGCGATCGCGGCGAGCTCCCAGGCAAGATACTGGGCGATCGCGGCGCCGGTGGTGGAGTCGTTGAGCACGACCGCGACGGTGAAGCCCGTCGCGGGGTCGGCGTACGCGGCGGTGGCGTAACCGGGCACCCAGCCGTGCTGACCGATCATGGAGCCGGCGAGGTAGCCTCCCCCGGTGGCCTGGAACCACGATGGCGCACCGTCGTACGCCGGCAGCGGCGAGCCGAAGCGGGCCGGCTTGTCCTCCGTGCGCAGCACCTGCTTGGCCTCGGCCTGCGCATACCGGCCGAGGTCCTCGATCGTCGACACGACGCCGGAGTCGGTGAACCCGGAGCTCGCCGAGAGCGTGGTGATGTCGACGGGAGCGGTGCAGTCGTACCCGCCCTCGACCGCGTTGAGGTGGTGGCCGTTCATCACGGCGCCCGTGCCGGGAGCTGCGGCTGCCGCGCCGGGCAGCGACGTGTTCGCCAGGCCCAGCGGCTTGGTGACGTACTTGGCGATCAGCTCCGAGGCGGTGAGGCTGGTCGCGCGCTCCAGCGCGAGGCCGAGCAGCAGGTAGCCGGCGTCGGAGTCGCGGTAGGTGGTGTGCGGGGCGATGCGCGGCTGCCCGAGGCCGTACGACGCGAGCTCCAGCGGAGCCCACTCGCGCTCAGGGGTGTTCAGCCATGCGGACTTCGCGATCTGCTCGGACGAGCCGGCGCCGCTGGTGCCGTTGCAGAGGTCGAGCAGCGTGACGCCGTCCATGTCGGCGACGCCGGAGGCGTAGCGCGTGACGGGGTCGTCGAGCTTCACATCGCCGTCGTCGGCGAGCGCGTAGAGCACATCGCAGGTCATCAGGCGCGTCTCGTCGGCGATGCGGAAGGCCATGTCCGTCGAGAGGTCGGCGCCGCCGCCGGGCTTCTGCGTGCCGACGCCGGTCACCCACTTGCCGCTCCACGGTACCCACACCCCGACGATCGCACCGGATGCTCCCGAGGCGGTGAGGGCCTGGGAGACGGCATCCTGCATCGCCGTGACGGTGTCGCCGGGGAGCTTCGCGTCGACCTGCTCCGGAGGAGTGTAGGTGTAGCCCTGTTCGGCGGTGCACCCGGTGAGGACGAGCGCGAGGGCAGCGGCGACGGCCACCACAGCGCGCGACCGGCGCGTCGAGAGAAGCTGCATGAGTGGAAGACCCCCGGTGAGACGTGTCTGATGAGTCTAGAGCGCCGATCCTGAAAGTCGGCACGGCGAGCGGGCTTAGGGTGGGCTTCGTGACCCACCTCTTCGAGCCCGACGTCGTCTCCGCTGTGCTGCGCCACATGAACGGCGACCACGTCGACGACAACATCCTCATCTCGCGCGCGTTCGCCCCCTCGTCGGCCGACGAGATCACGGATGCCGAGATGACGGGCTTCGATGGAGACGGCGGCGTCTGGTCGTTCACCCGCGGCGGCACGGCATCCGAGCTCCGTGTGCCGTGGCCGGGTGGGGCGATCACCGAGCGTCCCGCCGTGCGCCGCGAGGTCGTCGCGCTCTACGACCTCGCCTGCGAGCGCCTCGGGGTGAAGGCTCGCCCGCACGCCTGACCCGCCGACCGCCCTGTCGCGCTCCGGTCTTCCGGTGGCTTCCCAATCAGGTTAGGCAACCCTTACACTGGGGGCATGTCCGAGATCCTGTCCTTCTCCGCAGCCCTCCGCGAGCGCTCCTCCGGCTCGCACTCCCGCAGCGAGCACGCCGGGTTCATGTCCGACCTGCTCAAGGGCGAGGGCTCCCGTGAGGACTACGTCTCGCTGGTCGCGCAGCACTACTTCATCTACGAGGCGCTGGAGAGCGCGGGCGAGCGGATGCGGCAGGACCCGGTGGCGTCCGTCTTCCTCAGCGACAAGCTCACCCGTCTGCCCGCGCTGGAGGCCGATCTCGAGTTCCTCATCGGTGCGGACTGGCGTGAGCGCATCACCCCGCTGCCCACCACGCAGCGCTATGTGGACCGCATCCGCCAGGTGGGCGCGACCTGGGCCGGCGGCTTCGTCGCGCACCACTACACGCGCTACCTCGGCGACCTCTCCGGCGGCATCTTCATCGGCCGCGTGATGGCCCGCCGCTTCGGCTTCGAGACCAACGGCATCGGCTTCTACCTCTTCGACGACATCGCCGACCCGTCCGCGTTCAAGGACGTCTACCGCGAGCAGCTCGACGCCGCGCCGTGGGACGACGCCGAGCGCGAGCGCGTCATCGACGAGGTCATCCTCGCCTACCGCTTCAACACGGAGCTGTTCGAGGACCTCGACCGCGCCCGCGTCGCCGCCTGACCCCGCGGCGCTCCCGGCCGTTGAGCGAGGGAGCCCTACGCGCCCACCGCGCCCGCTCGGCCGTCGAGCGAGGGAGCGCAGCGACCGAGACGAAACGCCTTACGCGCCCGCAAGGACGTTTCGACTCGCTCCGCTCGCTCAACGACCGAGGAGTCGCTCCCGGTCGTTGAGCGAGGGAGCGCAGCGACCGAGACGAAACGCCCCTCGCCGGGTCACCCCGCCGGCAGCTCCGGAGTCGACCGCGCCATCCAGGCGTCGCGCATAAACCGCCGCACATCCTCGTCGACCTTGATGTCGCTGGGGCGCAGCGGGCGCGACAGGTACAACCCGTCGAGGGAGGTGAGCCGCGACAGCGCCACGTACGTCTGCCCCGGGGCGAACGCGCCGGAGCCGAGGTCGATGACGGCGCGGTCGTAGGTCTTGCCCTGCGACTTGTGGATCGTCACCGCCCACGCCAGCCGCAGCGGGAACTGCGTGAACTCGGCGACCACGTCGCGGCTGAGCTTCTTGGTGCCCGGATCGTACGAGTAGCGGAACCTCTCCCACACCGCGGGCTCGACGTCGACCTCCTCGCCGTCGATCTCCACGCGCACACTCTCGCCGAGGATGCGGGTGACGGTGCCGATCGTGCCGTTCACCCACCGCGGCGGCTCGCCGGACATCGAGGTGTCGTTGCGCAGGAACATCACCTGGGCGCCGACCTTGAGCTTGAGCTCGGCCTCCGCGGGCAGCGACGCCTCTCCGCGCCCGAACTCGCCGTTGACCTCGGCGCGCGCCGTCTGCTCTTTGCCGGGGAGGGCTGCGAGATGGCGGCTGTTGATGCTGTTCACGATGTCGTTGCGCGTCGCGAGCGTGATCATCGGCACCTCGCCGGGCTCCGGGTCGGGGGGCGTGCGCGCGCCCTGCGCGTTCAGCACCCCGGCGATCTCGGCGGTGACCCGGCCGTAGCGCACGGCGTTCAGCATCGCCTTGAACCCGTCGTCGGACTGCCGGTGGATCTGCACCAGCTCGCGCACGTGCAGCTCGGCACGGGTGTCGACGGCGAAGAGCCCTTCGCTCTGCTCGTCGGTCGACCCCGCCCACACCTTCGCGTCGAAGAACCAGAACGACCTGTAGTGATCCTGCACGTAGCGCAGCTCGTCGCCGCGCGGGGGCACGGGGGCGAGCTGGTACGGGTCGCCGAACATCACGATCTGGACGCCGCCGAACGGCTCGCCACGGCGACCGCGGGCCTGGCGGAGCGAGCGGTCCATCGCATCCATGAGGTCGGCGTTCACCATGGAGATCTCGTCGATCACGAGGGTCTCGATGGCGTTGAGGATGCGGCGGGTGTTGTCGTTCTGATCGATGTCCGAGTCGCCGATCAGTCCGATGGGCAGTCGGAACAGCGAGTGGATCGTCTGTCCCTCGACGTTGAGTGCGGCGACGCCGGTAGGGGCGCAGATGGCGATCTGCTTGCCGGTGTTCCACGCGAAGTGCTGCAGCAGGGTGGACTTGCCGGTGCCGGCGCGGCCGGTGATGAAGACGTGCTCGCTGGTGTCCTCGATCAGCCGGAACAGCTCGTGCTGCTCCTCGGACAGAGGGGGAAGGGACACGTTTCACTCACGACGGGAGGCGGATGCGGGCGCTCCCCATGCTACGGCCCGCGGCGGCGGACACGGCGTCGTCCCAGGCGCCGCTCCTAGACTGGGCGCCATGGAGCACGAGGAGAGGGTGGCGCCCCGGCGCGCTCGCCTCGGCGTGGATCTCGCCTGGCTCGCCCTCGTCGGAGTGCTCCTGATCGCGGCCGTCGGCGCCGGGGGCGCCACGCTGTACCAGCAGTTCTACGGGCCCTCCGCGTTCGTCGTGCGCTACCTCGACCTCCTCTCCGCCGGCCACGCCGCCGACGCGCTGCACGTGCCGGGCGTGGCCATCGACAGGGCGACCCTCGAGAAGGCCGGGATCACCGACTCGCCGTCCGAGGCGATGCTGCGGCCGACCGCGATGACCGCTCTCACCGACGTCGCCGTCGTGTCGGAGCGTTCAGACGGCAAGGGGCACTACGACGTCACGGTGACGTACAAGGCCGGCGGGCACAAGGGCTCGACGACCTTCCAGGTCGCGCAGGACGGCTGGGCCGGCGTCACACCCAACTGGCGCTTCACGACGAGCCCTCTCGCCGTGATCGACCTGACCGTGCTCGGCGCCGACCGGTTCGCGGTCAACGGCTTCGAGGTGGATCGCCGCCAGGTCTCGGAGGCCGGAGCGGATGCCGCTCCGCTCGACCCGCTCCCCCTGCTGGTGTTCACGCCCGGCCTCTACTCGGTCACGGTCGACACCGCCATCTCCGCATCGCCCGGCGTCGCCGTGCTCGCAGACACCCCGCTCGCGACGACCCCGGTCGAAGTGCAGACGAAGCCCACCGACGCGTTCATCGGGGTGGTGCAACAGCGGGTGGAGGAGTTCCTCACGCAGTGCGCCACCCAGGAGGTGCTGCAGCCGACCGCCTGCCCGTTCGGACTCACGGTGCAGAACCGCATCGCGTCGGTGCCGCACTGGTCGATCACCGCGCAGCCGACCGTCACGGTGGCACCTGACGGCTCGCAGTGGAAGATCCCGGCGACGGAAGCCGTCGCGCACGTCGACGTCGACATCAAGTCGCTCTTCGACGGCAAGGTCACCGCCGTATCGGAGGACGTGCCGTTCCTCGTCGACGGCACGATCACGATCCTGCCCGACGGCTCGGCCTCCATCCGCGTGGGATCTCCCACCGGAGTCTCCCCCGACTGAACGCCGGCCTCGGCGCACACGCACGCGGCCTCCGCTGCGGATCGCGTCACCGTCGATCCGCGCGACGATTCCGGGCCGCGCGAGGCACCGACCTACCGTGGAAGGTGTGACCGTTCTCGAGACCACTCCTGCGACGACGATCGGCGCGCTGACGCGGGAGGTGCACACGGCGCGCCTGCGCGCGCAGCGCAAGGCGAACACCGAACTGCTGCAGTTGTGGTGGCGCATCGGACGCACGATCCTCGACCAGCAGACCGCACAGGGAGACGACCCCGAGCTCCTGAGCCGCCTT
>JAGIAK010000046.1 GCA_017744855.1 Microbacterium sp. | reverse complement strand
CCTGTACGGCCTCAACCCGCTCGCGAAGATCGCCGGCGTGCTGCCGGCGATCATCGCGCTGGTGTTCGTGCGCGACCTCGCCACCCCCGCAGCCTTCCTCGTGCTCTCCCTCGTCGTCATCCTCGTCGGGGCACGCCTCACCGGCCGCACGGCCGCGATCCTGTTCGCCGCCCTGCCCCTCGGCATCCTGCTCATCGGCGTCGGATTCTCGATCTGGGTCGACGCGGCGCTCGTCGACGACACCGCGGCCCTGCTGCGCCTCGGCGACTGGACGCTGTACGCCGGCGCGCTGGGGATCGGCTTCGCCACGTCGCTGCGGCTCGGAGCCATCATCGCCCTCGCCCTCATCGGCGGACTCACCACCACCGGGCCCGACCTTGTACGGGCGGGCGTGCAGCAGCTGCGGGTGCCGTACCGCATCGGGTACACGGCGCTCGCGGCGTTCCGGTTCGTCCCCCGCTTCGGGCACGAGCTGTCGGTGATCCGCGCGGCGCACCGGGTGCGCGGCCACCACGGCGGCCGGGGTCCGTTCGCCCGCATCGCGCGCGGGTGGGGCTACATCGTGCCGCTGCTGGCGGGCGCGATCAGGCACGCCGAGCGGGTCGCCCTCGCCATGGACTCCCGCGCCTTCGGCGCCCACCCGACGCGGACGGAGCGGCACCTCGTGCCCTTCCGCCGCCGCGACGTCGTGTTCATCGTTCTCGCCGTGGCGGTGTCGGCGGCGGTGTTCGTCATCGCGCCCCTGTTCGCCGCATAGCCCCATCCCGCCCGGGCACAGGCTCGGATGCCGCATACGGGCACAACTTCGGAAGCCACCCCGGGCACAACTTCGGAAGCCACCCCGGGCACAGTTTCGGAAGCCGCATCCGACTCGCCGCGTCCCGCCGCTGGTCCGCGGCGTGTCGCCTCCCCGATCCGAAACTGTGCCCGCCGACATCCGCGCCCGATCCGAAACTGTGCCCACCGGCATCCGCGCCCGATCCGAACCTGTGCCCGCCGGCATCCGCACCCGATCCGAAGCTGTGCCCACCACCGGCACCGGGACGACACCCACCCAAGGGAACGACGAAGGGCCCCGGATGCGGCATCCGGGGCCCTTCGTCGGTGTCTCAGCGCTTGCCTGCGATCTGGCGGCCGACGAGGTCGCGCATGATCTCGTTCGTGCCGCCGTAGATGCGGTGCACGCGGGCGTCGGTGAAGGCCTTCGCGATCGGGTACTCCATGATGTAGCCGTATCCGCCGTGCAGCTGCACGCCCGTGTCGAGCACCTCCCACTCGCGCTCGGTCGCCCAGAACTTGACCTTCGCGGCATCCTCGGCGGTGAGCTTGCTGTCCTTGTAAGCGAGCAGCGCACGGTCGATGTACGCCCACATCACCTCGGTGGTGGTGACCATGTCGGCGAGGCGGAAGCGGGTGTTCTGGAAGTCTGCGATGCGCTCGCCGAACGCCTCGCGGTCCTTCGTGTAGGCGATGGTCCAGTTGGTCGCGGCCTCGGCGGCGGCCGCGGCAGCGACGCCGATCGACAGGCGCTCGAGCGGAAGGTTCATCATCAGCTGGATGAAGCCCTGCCCCTCCTTGCCGCTGATCAGGTTCTCGTCGGGGATGAACACATCGGTGAAGCTGAGCTCGGCGGTGTCCCAGCCGTGGAAGCCCATCTTGCTGAGCTTCTTGCCCTGGTCGAAGCCCTCCATGCCCTTCTCGACGATCAGCAGGCTGAAGGCGTCTGGACGGTTGCCCTCGCCGGTCTTCACGAACGTCACCACGATGTCCGCGGTCGTGCCCGAGGAGATGAACGTCTTCGCGCCGTTGAGGATGTAGCCCCCGTCGACCTTCTTGGCGTTGGTCTTGATGCCGCGCAGATCGGATCCGGCACCGGGGTCGGTCATGGCGAGCGCGCCGAGCACCTCGCCGGTGGCCATGCGCGGCAGCCACTTCTCCTTCTGCTCCTGCGTGCCCATGTGCACGAGGTACGGCACGGCCAGGTCGTCCTGGATGCCGAAGGCGCCGGCCAGCGACCCTGCTCCGGCCGCGATGACCTCCTCCATCACGATGGTGCGGAAGCGGTAGTCCTGCAGCATCCCCGCGCCGCCGAACTCCTCGGGGACCGAGAGCCCGATCAGACCGGCCTCACCGGCGGCGAGCATGGTCTCGCGGTCGATCTCGCCCGCGGCCTCCCACCTCTCGATGGCCTCATTGTTCACGTGGCGCTTGACGAAGTCCTTGACGAGGTCGCGGAATGCCTCGTGATCCTCGTCGTAGATGTCGCGTTCCATGGCGTCCTCCTGAGCATGTCGTGCGTCGTTGCTCCGGCGATTCTATGCCGGAAAGACGGGCGACGGCAGCGAATTGTGAGAATGCATCCCACAATCGGTGAGACTGGGTACCGCGATTGTCGGATGCCGCAACCGGCTCTCAGCCGACGTAATCGGGCGCGGCGGGCAGGCCGAAGAACTCCTCGAGGGAGTGGTAGCCGCCGGCGTGGTACGCCGCGGCGAGCTCCGTGCCGACGTAGCGCACGTGCCACGGCTCTGGCATGTATCCGGTGACCCCTGTCGATCCCGACTCGTACCGCACGATGAAGCCGTACTCCCACGCGTGCGCCGCGACCCACGCCCCCTGCGGGGTGGCCCCGAAGGCGTCGATGCCGCCGCAGGGCGCGCAGGCGACGAGGTCGAGGGCGAGCCCGGTCTGATGCTCGCTGTGCCCCGCCCTGGCGGATGCCGCGTCGGCGTGGGCCTGCCCCTCCGACCGCACGTGGGTGGCGTAGGTGCGCACCTGGAGGTCGTAGGAGCGGTAGCCGTTGTTGGCCCCGATCTGTCCGACACCGTCCGCCGCGGCCGCCGCGGCCATCTCCCCCACCGCTGCAGCGACGTCCGCCCTGGCCTGCCCCGATCCGGTCGTCACCTGCAGTGGGGCCGCGGCGAGCGGCTGCGGGGTGAAGTCGATCGGGTCGAGGGGGCGGGCCTTGTTCACCACGACCCACACGTGCCGGGGGTCGCTGAGCGAGATGCACGGGGCGTTGCCGGCCGCGACCGCCGCACGGAAGCTCTCGCCACCGCCGAACGCGGCGATCGTGGCGGAGTCGTCGCCGGCGGCGATGGCGTCCGTCACGGTCTTCTCGGCGCAGGGATCGGCGGCCGCGGTGGCGCCGACCTGCACGGACGGGACCTCGACGACGAGCCCGGGCTGCGGCATCCGGTGATCGGCGGCCGCCTCGCCCGCCGGGATCGAGACCAGCGACATCAGCATCCCGATCGCCGTCACGGCGATGCCGATCGGGAGCGCCGGCCCGCGCAACGGGGAGCGGGGCGGCGCATGCTGGGGCTGCCGCGCGAGATCCATTCCCCCATTGTCTCCCGACCGGACACTCCCGCCGACCTGTGCGGCCCAGGGAGAGCATGATCGGCAGGGCGACCTCATGTTGTTCGTAGATTTTTTCTAATCTGACTTGCGACTGCATGCGTCTTTATGTTCGAATGAATCCATGCGGTGGCAGGGTCAGAAGCTCGGAGACGTCGACGACGCCGCCCTGCCAGGGCTCGAAGACAGGCGTGGTGTGCTGCGCACCGTGACCACGCCCGAGTTCGCGGGGATGACCTTTCACGAGGTGCTCTCGAAGTCCGCGCTGAACAAGGTGCCGGGCGCGTCGCGGATGCCGTTCGGCTGGACGATCAACCCCTACCGCGGCTGCAGTCATGCCTGCGTGTACTGCTTCGCCCGGGGCACGCACGAGTACCTCGACCTCGACGGGGGAGCCGACTTCGACTCGCAGATCGTGGTCAAGGTGAACGTGGTCGAGGTGCTCGAGAGGGAGCTCCGTCGCGGCAGCTGGCAGCACGAGACGGTCGCGCTCGGCACGAACACCGATCCGTACCAGCGCGCAGAGGGCCGGTATGCGCTCATGCCCGGCATCATCGAGGCGCTCGCGGCGTCCGGCACCCCGATCTCGATCCTCACCAAGGGCACGCTGATCCGCCGCGACATCCCGCTGCTCGTGCGTGCAGCGCGACGAGTGCCCATCGACGTGCAGATGTCGATCGCGATGTACGACGACGACCTGCAGAAGGCGATCGAACCGGGTGCTCCGACCACGCAGGCGCGGCTCGACACGGTGCGCGCACTCGCGGATGCCGGGTTCCGGACGACCGTGTTCCTCATGCCGATCATGCCCCACATGACCGACTCGGTCGAGGCGATCGACCGCGCGCTCGGCCGCATCCGCGAGGCCGGCGCGTCGCAGGTGATCTACGGAGCACTGCACCTGCGACCGGGGGTGAAGCCGTGGTTCATGCAGTGGCTCGGCGAGGCCAGACCCGATCTCGTATCGTCGTACCGCGGGCTCTACCCCGGCATGTCCGCCGAGGCTCCGAAGCCGTATCGGCAGTGGTTGGCGAAGCGCGTGCGTCCGCTGATCCGCAGGCACGGGCTCGACGGGCGACACGAAGACGACTACCCCGTGCGCGGCACGATGGCGCGCAGCGGTGATTCCGTGCCGTCGTCTCTGGCGCGCGGGGTGCGTGGCCCCTCGTTCGGCCGAGACGTGCAGGCGACGGCATCCGCCCCCGCACCGCCGATGCTGTTCTGACCGCCTCACCCGCGAGCGCCTCACCCGCGAGCGCCGTACCGCCGAGCGCCTCGCCGCACCGCGCGCGGCCATAGGCTGGGAGCATGGCAATCGGCTCGACCATGCACACCTTCGACGTGCAGCTGGCGGACACCGACCGCGGTGTCTACGAGGACTACGCGCTGCGCGTGGCACGGCATCCGTCGGAGACCGACGCGTACATGCTCACCCGGGTGCTCGCCCACGGACTGGAGCACGCAGAGGGCATCGCCTTCGGGGGCAGCGTGTCCGACACGGAGGAACCCGCCGTGCTCGTGCGCGACCTCACCGGCCGCATCACGGCATGGATCGAGGTCGGCGCGCCCGACGCCGAGCGCCTGCACCACGCCACCCGCATCGCGGATCGCGTCGTGGTCTACACGCACCGCGACCCGGCGAAGGTGATGGCGCCGTGGGCAGACAAGCGCATCCACCGCGCCGACGAGGTGCGCGTCTACAGCTTCGACCCTGGCTTCATCGAGTCGGCCGTGCCTCTCCTCGAGCGCCGCAACGAGGTGTCGCTCACCGTCACCGAGCAGACGCTCTACCTCGCTCTCAACGGCACGATGCTGTCGACCGCGGTGCACGAGCACGAGCTCGGCTGAGTGCACTTCCGCCCGCTCGCGCGCCTTCCACTCGCCGAGGCCCCACCTGCTCGCCGAAGCCCCACCTGCTCGCCGAGGCCCCACCTGCCGGGCGTCTCCCAGCTGGGGCGCGGGCGGACAGGTGGGGCGTCGACGTGCGAGGTCAGGCGGTGAGGTCGGCCGCCGACGGCATCCGTCCGGCGATCTCCTCGATCACGTCGTCGTCCACGCGGGCGTTCTCGAACGGGGCGTCGATCTCGGCGCGGTCGAGCAGCTCGGTCATGCGACGCTGGCGCTGACGGGTGATGAGGGTCACGACGCGACCCGAGCGGCCGGCACGGCCGGTGCGGCCGGAGCGGTGCAGGTACGTCTTGTACTCGTCCGGCGCGTCGGCCTGGACCACCAGATCGATGTCGTCGACGTGGATGCCGCGGGCCGCGACATCGGTCGCCACCAGCACGTTCACGCGGCCGGAGGTGAGGCGCTCGAGGTTGCGGGTGCGCTTGGCCTGGTTGAGGTCGCCGTGCAGCGACACCGCAGGGATGCCGGCGTCGTCGAACTGCTCGGCGAGCATCTCGGCATACGCACGGGTGCGGGCGAACACGAGGGTCTTGCCCTCACGGTCGACGAGCGAGGTGAGGATCTCGGCCTTGTCGCGGTGCTCGATCACGAGCACGCGGTGCTCGATCGTGCCGGAGTCCTGCGTCTCGCCGGCGACCTCGTAGACGGCGGGGTCCACGAGGAACTCGTCGACGAGCGCGGCGACCTCGCGGTCGAGCGTCGCGGAGAAGAGCAGCTTCTGGCTGCCGTCGGCGGTGTGACGGAGGATCCGCTGCACCGGCTCGACGAACCCGAGCTCGCACATGTGGTCGGCCTCGTCGAGCACCGCGATACGGGTCTCGGAGAGGTCGAGCTTTCCCTGGTTGACGAGGTCCTCGACGCGGCCGGGCGTGCCGATGACGATGTCGACGCCCTTCTTCAGCGCGCCCACCTGACGCCCCTGCGGCACGCCGCCGTAGATCTGCGTGGTGAACAGGCCCACGCTGCGCGCGATCGGCTGGATAGTGCGGTCGATCTGCAGTGCGAGCTCACGCGTCGGCGCGAGGATGATCGCCCGGGGCGACCGCCCGAACTCGCGGCGCTTGCCCGCCTGGGACTTCAGCACGCTCTCGACGAGCGGGGCGCCGAAGGCGATGGTCTTGCCGGAGCCGGTGCGACCGCGGGCGAGCACGTCGCGCCCCTCGAGCACGGCGGGGATGCTGGCCGCCTGGATCGGGAACGGCGTCTCGGCGCCCATGTTCTTCAGCGTCTCGGTGATGTTCGAGCCGAGACCGAGGTCGGCGAAGGACACGTCCTGCACCTCGACGGCCTGCACGGCCTTGGCCTCGAGCCGCTCGTGCACGACGTCGTCGGTCGGCTCGAACGCGGGCTTGCCGTTCCAGTTGTCGCGGCTCGGACGCGCCTCGCGGCGGTCGTCGCGCTGCGGGCGGTCGGACCGGTCGAAACGCGGGCGGTCGCCACCACGCGATGGGCGGTCGCCGAAGCCCCGGTCGTCACGACGCGGACGGTCGTCGCGCTCGAACCGCGGACGGTCGGATGCGCCACGGTCGTTGTACCGCGGACGGTCGCCACCAGCCGCGCGGTCGAAGCGCGGACGGTCCGAACCGCCGGAGCGGTCGAAGCGCGGGCGGTCCGAACCGCCGGAGCGGTCGAAACGCGGACGGTCTCCGGTCGAGCGGTCGACACGGGGACGCTCGTCGCGGTCGCCGCGCGAGGGACGGCCGCCGAAACCGCGGTCGTCACGACGCGGACGGTCGTCACGCTCGAACCGCGGGCGATCGGATGCCGCACGGTCGTCGTACCGCGGACGGTCGCCTCCGGAGCGGTCGAAACGGGGTCGGTCGCCGCCGCGGTCGAAGCGGGGACGCTCGGACCCGCGCTCGAAACGCTGCCCACCGCGCTCGTCGCGTCCACCGCGGGCGTCGCGCCCGCCGCGCTCATCGCGGTCGAAGCGCGGACGGTCGGCACCGCGGTCGTCGCGACGCGGGCGGTCGTCGAAACGGCGTCCGGCCACGGGACGGTCGCCGTAGCGGGGACGCTCGTCGACGCGACCCTCCTCGCGGCGGTGCGGGGCCTCGCGGCGGCCCGACTCGGCGCGGCCGCGGATGCTGCGGGCCTCGTCGCGCCCTGCGCGCTCCTGCTCGGTCCAGCGGCGCTTCGGGGCGCCGGACTCGGCCTCGGGGCGGAAGCCGCGGTGACCGGGGCTGCGGCTGCCAGGGCGACGGTCGAAGCCGGCGGACGCGGTGCGGCGCTCTCCGGCATCCGCACGTCCACCGCGCTCGTCGCGGGCGCCGTCACGCGCACCGGCACCGTGGTGACGGTCGTGGAAGGAGGTCTTCTTGGCGCCGTAGCGCGGCTCGAAGTTGGCGGAGGGGCGTCCGCCGCGGGGCTTCTTGTTCTTGGGCATCGTGTGTCCTTCTGAGTTCTCGCACGAGAACAGCGCCGCGCGCACGCGCGAGCACCCTGCGCCTGCGCGCGGGTCCGGACTGTCAGCGGCCGGGGCCATTCATGTGATGGTTGATTCGCGTCGAACGACGCTCACCATCGGCCCCTGGACTCACACTTCACACACTGAAAAACGTCCGCGCCCTGCGCGGGTGTCCGAAGCCGACCGTTCGAGTCTACCCGTCGACGCTGGGAGAGTGCCCGGCGACGGCATCCGCTCACCGCCGATGACCCGCCCGCCGTACGATTGCGAGGTGAACACCGCATCCCCCACCGGTACCCAGGTTCAGCTCCGCCGCGGCGACGTCACGGCACAGATCGCCCAGGTCGGGGCCTCACTGCGGTCGCTGCGAATCGGCGACGTCGACCTGATCGCCCCGTACCCTCTCGACCAGCCCACGCCGTCGTGCTCGGGCGTCGTGCTGGTGCCGTGGCCGAACCGGGTGCGCGACGGCGTGTGGAGCGACGAGGGCACGACCCGTCGGCTCGCCATCACGGAGCCGAAGCTCGGCAACGCGAGCCACGGCCTGCTGCGGTTCGCCTCGTACGAGATCCAGTCGACCGACGACGCCGCCGTGCTGCGTGCCGCCGTCGTGCCGCAGACCGGGTACCCGTACCTGCTCGACACCAGCGTCTCCTACGACCTGCACGAACGCGGCATCGACGTGACTCACACGATCACCAACCGCTCGTCGGCCCCGGCGCCGGTCGCGCTCGGCACGCACCCGTTCCCGACGATCGGCGACGTCGACCCGCACGAGCTCGTGCTGCGTGTGCCGGCCGCGACGTCGTTCGAGGTCGACGAGCGGATGCTGCCCACCGGCACCCGTCCGGCCGATGCCGCGCTGCGCGCGGGTGTGCGCCTGGGCGACGTCACCCTCGACACCGGCTTCGCCGACCTCGACCGCGACGACGACGGCCGCGTGCGCAGCACCCTCACGGCGCCGGACGGCCGCCGCGTGACCCTGTGGCAGGGCGAGGGCTTCGACTACGTGCAGGTGTACACGACCCCCGGCTACCCCGGGCAGGCCCTCGCGGTCGCGATCGAGCCCATGACCGCCCCTGCCGAGGCGTTCAACAGCGGCCTCGGCCTCCGTCGCCTCGCTCAGGGCGAGACCTGGACGCTGCACTGGGGCATCACCCTCGACTGACGCGCCGCTCCTCCGTTCACAACTCAGGACACGCGCGCGGAAGCGCCCCGGTTCCCTGGAACCGGGGCCCTTCCGACGCAACTCTCCTGAGTTGTGAGCGCCCGAACTCAGTGCCGCTCGCGCAGCTCCCGCCGCGTCAGTTGCGGTGCGTGCGGCAGCCCGGAATCTGACTCGCTCCCGGCGCCGACCCCGGCGACGGACTCGCGCCCGGACTCGGCTCCGGCGACAGCACCCGCGCCGCCGGCCGGAGCGTCCGGCTCGGCGGGCACGGCATCGCCGGCTCCGGCATCCGGTCCGGCCTTGCGCGCCCGACGGCGCTCCTTGGCGCCCTCGACGAGGTTGTAGAGGGTCGGCAGCACGACGAGCGTGAGCACGGTCGACGACACCAGGCCGCCGATCACGACGATCGCGAGCGGCTGCGAGATGAAGCCGCCGTGTCCTGTGATGCCGAGCGCCATCGGGGTGAGCGCGAAGATCGTCGCGAGCGCGGTCATCAGGATCGGCCGCAGTCGCTTCTCCCCACCGGCGAGCACGGCGTCCGCCGTCGACAGCCCCTTCTCGCGGTACTGGTTGACGAGGTCGACGAGCACGATCGCGTTCGTCACCACGATGCCGATGAGCATCAGCACGCCGATCAGCGACGCGACGCCGAGCGGCACGCCCGTGACGATCTGCAGCAGGATCGCACCGGTCGCCGCGAACGGCACGGACACAAGCAGCAGCAGCGGCTGACGCAGCGACTTGAACGTCGCGACCATCACCACGTACACGATGAGGATGGCCGCGAGCATCGCCAGCCCGAGCTGCGAGAACGAGTCGGCCTGCTGCGAGGCGACGCCGCCGACCGAGGCCGTCGCACCGGCGGGCAGGTCGGCTGCCTTCAGCGCGGCGGAGACGGATGCCGGGGCCACGGCGAGGTTGTCGGATGCCGGCGGCACGGTGATCGTCGCCGTGCGCTTGCCCTTCTCGGTGGTGATCGACGTCGGGCCGTTGCGCTGCTCGACGGTGGCGATGTCCTGCAGCTGCACGATGCCGCGCGGCGTGGGGATCGCGAGCTCCTTCAGCGCCTGCGCGTTGGTGGGCGGCTCGGGCGCGGCGATGTAGACGGTGAGCGCGGTGTCGTCGATCTCGACCGACCCCGCCTGCTGCGGACGCATCGTGTTCGACACGATCGAGCCGACCGCCACCTCCGAGAGCCCGTGCTCCGCCGCGGCCTTCCGGTCGACGACCACGGCGAGGTACGGCAGAGCCGCGGCGAGGTTGTCGGTGACCTGCCCGACGCCCTCACGGCCCTTGAGCTCGTCGACGACCGCCGACGTCGCCTTCTCCAGATCGGTGGAGTTCGACGCGGTCACGGAGACCTCGATGTCGCTGGAGCCGAGACCGGCGGATGCCGCGACAGACACCTCGCCGACGTCCTTCAGCCCGTCGATCGCCTTCTGCACGTCGGCCCGGAGCTTCTCCTGGTCGGCGCCGCTGTCGGTGAGCACGGAGTAGGTGACCCCTGCGCCGCCGGAGAAGGCGTCGCGCAAGGCCGAGCCGCTGGAGCCGATCGAGGCCTGCACATGCGTGATGCCGTCGACGCCCAGCAGCGCCTTCTCGACCTTCTGCGCGGCATCCGACTTCGCCTCCAGGCTCGCCGTCGGACCGAGGTCCTGCGTGACCGTCATGGTGTTCTGGCCGGAGTCGCTGAGGAAGTTGACCTTCATCAGCGGGGCGGCGGCGAGCGTGGCGCCCAGCACCACGACGGCGAGGATCACCGTGACGCCGGAGTGCTTGAGCGTCCAGCCGAGGATCGGCCTATACGCACGCTGCAGGCGGGTGGGCGGCGCATCCTGGTGCTCGGGGTCGATCTGCACGCCGTCGGCGTCGAGCAGCGGCTTGCCCGGCTTGAGGAACCAGTAGGCGAGCACCGGCACGATCGTGAGCGCCACGAGCAGCGAGGCCACCATGGCGATCGTCACGGTCATCGCGAACGGACGGAACAGCTCGCCGACCATGTCGCCGACGAACACGATCGGCAGGAACACGGCCACGGTGGTGATGGTGGATGCCGTGACGGCGGCGGCCACCTCGCGCACGGCCAGGCGGATGGCGTCGCCCTTGTCGGCATCGCCGACGTAGTGCCGTTTGATGTTCTCGATGACGACGATGGAGTCGTCGACCACGCGGCCGATCGCGATCGTGAGCGCACCGAGCGTGAGGATGTTCAGCGAGTAGCCGAACGCCTGCAGTCCGATGAAGGTGATGAGCACGCTGGTCGGGATGGAGATCGCCGTGACCAGCGTGGAACGGATCGAGAGCAGGAAGACGAGGATCACGATCACGGCCATCACGAGGCCGAGCAGTCCCTCGGTGGCGAGCGTCTCGATCGACTGCACGATGAACGGGGCCTGGTCGAACACCACGGTGAAGGTCGCGCCGGGGAGCGCATTCTCGATGTCGTCGAGTGCCGCGATCACGCCGTGCGACACCTCGACGGTGTTCGCGGCGGGGAGCTTGGTGATCGAGATCGACAGTGCGTCCTTGCCGTCGACGCGCGAGATCGACGTCTTCGGATCGGTCTCCTGCACGACAGTGGCGACGTCGCCGACGGTGAGGTCGGTGCCGACGAGCGGGAGGGACGCGATCTCGTCGACCGAGGTGATCTTCGCGCCGGTCTGCACGGTGAGCGTCTGGCCGTCCTGGGTGATGTCACCGCCGGGGAACAGCGTGCCGTTCTGCTGCAGCGCCGAGCTGATCGCCTGGGTGCTCTGTCCGGCGAGGGCGAGCTTGGCGACATCCGGGGTGATCGTGATGCGCTGACCGACGCCGCCGATGATCTGCGCGGCGTTGACGCCCTTGACGTCCTCGAGCTTGGGGATGGCCACGCTCTGCAGCTCGGACTGGGCGTTCTGCGCGTCGTCGAACCCGGTCACCGCGACCTGGATCACCGGGAAGTCGTCGATCGACACCGACAGCACCTGCGGAGTCACCCCGTCTGGCAGCGACTGGGAGATGCGGTTGATCGCCTGCTGCATCTTCTGCTCAGCCGTGGCGAGGTTGGTGCCGTAGGTGAAGGTCGCCTGCACGATCGACGCGTTGGTGGTGCTGGTCGCCGTGGTCGACTCCAGCCCGGGGACGCCCTGCACGGCCGTCTCGATCGGGGTCGACACGTCGTTCTCTACCACTTCGGGCGAGGCGCCGGGGTAGGTCGTCATCACGACGAGCGCCGGCAGCTCAAGCGAGGGGATCAGCTCCTGCTTGAGGTTCGTCAGCGCGAGGCCGCCGAACACGGCGGCGACGATCGTGATGAGGGCGATGAGAGCGCGGTTCTTCAGACTGAGCACGGCGAGTTTCGACAAGGCGGTTCTCTCGGTTAGGCGCGGGTGGATGGTGCGGATGCGGTGTGTTCGGGTGCGGATGCGGATGCCGTCGCGGCGTGCGGCGGCACGGACGGGACGGATGCGGTGGAGGGCGTGAGGATCCCGACGAGGGCGTCGCGGATGAGGCTCTCGTCGAGGGGGTCGTCGTGGATCTGGGCGTGCCAGAGTACGCCATCGATGAAGACGGCAGCCGCCCTCGCGCGGTCGGGACCGTGAACGGGGGCGATGAACCCGACGACCTCGTCGGACCAGAGTCGCGCAAGCTCGCGCACGCGGGGATCGTGCACCGCCGCGGTGACGACTGCGCGGTCGGCCTGCACGGCGCGCGCATCGCGCAGGCCCTCGTGGATGAGGCGCGCGAGCCCGGCCGGCGTGACCCCGTCGGCGAGCACTGCGCGACGGGTGATCTCGATGCGCTCCTCGACCTCGTCGGCGAGGGCGCGCACGGCCGCCTCCCTGAGATCGTCGAGCGTGGCGAAGTACTGCGTGGTGGCGCCCAGCGGCACGCCGGCGCGGGTGGCGACCTTGCGGTGGGTGAGCGCGTCGACGCCCACCTCGACGATCAGCTCGGCCGCGGCGGCGACGATCGCCCGGCGGCGCCCTTCCGGGTCGCGGCGGCGGCGTGGTGCTTCGCTCACGATCCCCCTCGGCGTTGCTCTGTACGTGCGTACATGTACGTTTGTACAGTTTGTCAGCCGAACCTGTGCGTTCGCCCCGGCATCCGCTTTCGAGTAGCGTGAATGGCTCTCTTTCCGGCCGAAACCGAGCCAATCACGCTACTCGAAACGCCGGGGACCGCTGCGAAGTCTGGCCGAAGGTCTCTACCGGGGCGGCCTCCGCGCACCGGATAATGGGCGTCGCGCTGCCCGACTCCCCTTACGGCGGCGGCTTTCCCGGAGGTCCCCCATGGTCGCAAGACCGCGTCTTTCGCTTGCCCTGCTCGCCGTCGGCCTCGCCGGCGCCGCCGCCTTCGCCTCGACGGCCGCGGCATCCCCCGCCTCGGCATCCGGTTCCGTCAGCATCCGCGACGCCGACCACACGATGGTGCTCGGCTGGGCCTCGCACGACCTCACCACGATGGCCGCCGAGGAGACCGCCTTCGGCACCACCGACGGGATGCTGTCGACGTTCGTGGACTTCGTGCAGTCCCCGGCCTTTCCCACCGCCTATGCCGACGCCGCCGCCTCCCGCGGATCGGCGCTGCTGATCGCGTGGGAGCCGTGGGACTGGAACCGCCCGGCGAACGCGCAGCCGGAGTTCGCGCCGAGGCTCATCGCCGCCGGCGGGTACGACGCCTACCTCACCTCCTGGCTCACGGCGGCGCAGCAGCGCACGGCGGACGCCGAGATCATCGTGCGATTCGCCCCGGAGATGGACGACTCCAGCCGCCCCTGGTCGAGCGGCGCCGCGTCCGGCGACACCACCCCCGCCGAGTACATCGCGATGTGGCGCCACGTGTACGACATCAAGCAGGCCGTCGCCCCCGACGTCGTGATGCTGTGGAACCCGCTGAACTACGGCGCGGGCCCGTACCCGTTCGAGTCGTACTTCCCCGGCTCGGCCTACGTCGACGCACTCGCCCTCGACGGCTTCAACTGGGGCTACACGCCCCAGTCCCAGGCCGGATGGCAGAGCCCCGACGACGTGTTCGGGTTCTCGTCGCCGACGGGTCCAGTGCAGCGGCTCAAGGCGCTCGCCGGCTCCAAGCCCTGGGGCATCGCCGAGACGGCATCCGCCCCCGACTCCCCCTCGGACTTCCAGCCAGGCGGCCCCGGCTACACCGCATGGGGCACCTGGGTCTTCCAGTGGCCGGAGAACGCGCCGTACGAGGCCACCGCCGCCGACTGGATCACGCAGGAGGGCTGGTCGCGCATGCTGATCGCCCGCGCCCGCGATGCCGGGGCGTCGTTTGTGAACTTCTTCCACACGGTCAAGGAGACCGACTGGCGCCTCACCGACACCGCGGTCGGCCGCGAGGTGCTGACCGGCCACTGACTGTTTCGAGTCGCGTGATTGGCTCTGTTTCGGGGTGAAACCGAGCCATTCACGCGACTCGAAAGCAGACCGACGACGGCGCTAGTCCACCTGGCCGCGCTCGAAGTAGGCGACGAGCTCGGGGTCGAGCGGCGGGACCTCGATGGCCGAGCCGTCGCCGCGCAGCGACGCGGTCGCCAGGATCCCCGCGGCCACGGCCTCGCGCGCGGCGACCGGCGAGGTCTCGGTGAGCCCGCCGTCGCGCACGAACCGCAGGAACTCCGCCACGAGCAGCGCGTCGGCTCCGTCGTGGCCTGCGTCCGGCACCTCTGGGACGATGAACGTCTCGTCGGCGTCGGCGTAGCCGCGGTGGCGGCGGTTCCACAGCCGCACCTCGCTGCCCGCCGTGTCGCCGACGTTCTCGATGCGCCCCTCGGTGCCGATCACCGTGTAGTTGCGCCAGTAGTCGGGCGTGAAGTGACACTGCTGGTACGAGGCGAGGATGCCGCCGCTGAGCCGCATGTTCACCATCGAGATGTCCTCGACGTCGACCACCGGGTGCAGCCCCGTGAGGGATGCGGGCGGCCAGTTGTCGACACTGAACCAGTCGGGCATCCGCTCGCCCGGCCGCTCACGACGATCCGTGATGCCGCCGTACACGCTGAGCTCCCCCATCGCGGCGACCCGCTCCGTGTAGGCGCCGGCCAGCCAGTGGATGATGTCGATGTCGTGGGCGCCCTTCTGCAGCAGCAGCCCGGTGGTGCGGCGGCGATCGGCGTGCCAGTCCTTGAAGTAGTAGTCGCCGCCGTGCCCGACGAAGTGCCGCACCCACACGGCCTTGACGTCGCCGATGCGCCCGTCCTGGATGAGCCCGCGCATGAGCGTGATCACGGGCATGTGGCGCATGTTGTGCCCGATGTAGAGGCGGCTGCCGGTGCGCCGAGCAGTCACCAGCATGGCGTCGGCATCGGCGAGATCGATCGCGAGCGGCTTCTCGCAGAACACCGCGACACCGGCCTCCATGGCGCGGATGCTGAGGGCCGCGTGCGTGTCGTCGGGGGTGAGCACCATGACGGCGTCGACGCCCGAAGCGAGCAGCTCGTCGAGCGAGTCGGTGACGAGCGCGTCTGGCACGAGCCGCCTGGCGTCGTCGCGGGCGCGTTCCGAGGGGTCGCAGATCGCGGTGATGCGCGACCCTTCGCCTGGGCGGTGCACCTCCTCGCGGAGGGTGGCGCGCGCGCCGAAGCCGATGATGCCGATGCTGAGATCCACGGTGGTCCTTCTGGGGTGTGTGGTTCGAAGGGCGGGCCTGGCCGCCGAGTGGGTGCGGACGCGCGAGGACGTCAGCGGGATGCCGGGGCGTCGAGATCCGTCGACGCCCCGGGGAAGAGCGACCACGCGAACTCGTGCAGACGACCAGGGGAGTCGTCGGCGCCGAGGGCACGATCGATGATGATGCGGGCCTGCCGCTCGTAGAAGTCGGTGGGGCCGACCGTGGTGAGCGTGGGCGCGATGAGCCGGGCGTCCGGCGTGTTGCCGACGCCGATCACGGCGACGTCGTGCGGCACCCGCAACCCGAGCATGTGCGCGGCGTTGATCGCGGCGATGGCGGCGAAGTCGGTCGTGGCGTAGATCGCCTCCGGCCGGTTCTCCCCCGACAGCAGCCGCACCGCGGCGGCGAAGGCGCTGGCCTGGGTCTCGGCATACGTCTCGGTCCACGAAGGATCGACGTCGATGCCGGCCGCCGCCATCTTCTCGACATAGGGCGTGTACCGAGTGACCTGCGTCGGGGCGAGGCGCACGGCGCCCTCCGCGGCGAGGCAGCCGATGGCCGTGTGCCTCTCGAGCAGATGGTCCATGGCGAGCTCGCAGCCGGGGATCGCGTCGGAGCGCACCACGTCGAAACCCTCGGGGTCGAGCTGCTCCGAGAACACGACCAGGCGCTGGCCGCGACGCACGAGGTCGTGCAGCTTGCCGACGGCCTGCTCGTCGAGTCCGACGCCGTCCAGATAGGCCACGTCACTCTCCACGCGGTCGAGCGCGGCGTGCCAGTCGCCGTCGGCGAGGATCAGCGTGGTGAGGCCGTGACGGTTCGCCTCGGTGTTCACGGCATCCGCCACCGCCAGCGACCAGGGGTCGCTGAGCATGTGCAGCGACAGCTGCACCATGCCGCTGCGGCCGGTGCGGATCGCGCGCGCCGCCGTGTTCGGCCGGTAGTTCAGCTCCTCCGCTGCCGCCATGACGCGGGCGGCCGTGGCCTCGGCGACGCCTGACCCGTCGCTGCCGGCACGGCCGGAGAACACGTACGACACGGTCGCCGTCGACACCCCCGCCCGCTCCGCCACCATGCGGAGCGTCGGGCGTCGAGCATCCGTCTTCCTACGCTGCGACATCGTCATCCCTTCGTCCCCGAGAAGGCGATGCCCTGGATGAACTGCCGCTGCAGGATCATGAACGTCACCAGCATCGGCAGCGTCGCCAGCAGCGCGCCCGCCATCAGCACCGGGTAGTCGGTGCCGTGGATGCCGACGAGCTGCGAGAGGCCGACCGACAGCGGCATCCGTGCCGGATCGGTCGTCACGATCAACGGCCACAGCAGATCGTTCCAGGACCAGAGCACGGTGAACACCACGAGAGCGATGATGCCAGGCTTCGCGAGCGGAACCATGATCCGCCAGAAGGTCTGCCACGGATTCGCCCCGTCGATGCGCGCCGCCTCTTCGAGCTCGGCGGGCATCGACATGAAGAACTGCCGCATCAGGAAGGTGCCGAAGGCGCTGAAGATGCCGGGCACGATCAGCGCCTGCAGGGTGTTCAGCCAGCCCAGCGACTGGATGATCTCGTACTGCGGCAGCAGGTACAGCTGCGACGGCACCATGAGCACCGAGAGGAACACGACGAACAGCGCGTTGCGGCCGGGGAACGGGATGCGCGCGAACGCGTACCCGGCCATCGTGCACAGCACGACCTGGCCGACCGTGCGTCCGACGGTGAGCAGCACCGAGTTCAGGAACATCTGCCCGAACGGCATCGCCTCGAAGACCTTGGCGAAGTTCGTGAACACCCACTCGCGGGGAAGGATGCTGGGCGGCACCTGCACCGAGTCGGACAGCGTCTTGAACGAGGTGAGCAGCTGCCAGAGGAACGGGAACACCATGAGCACGGCGCCCACGATGAGCACGAGGTGCACGATCCAGAGGCCGCGGTTCCGCGGCTTTCCCGCGCGCCCGCCGTCGCGGTGGGTGGAGGCGCCGACCACGGCGCGGGTGTCGAGCGAGACGTCACTCATAGTGCACCCACCTCTTCTGCAGACGGAACTGGACGACGGTGAGCACGAGGATGATCACGAGCAGGAGGAACGCGATCGCCGCCGCGTAGCCGCGGTCGTTGTCGAGGAAGCCCGCTTCGTAGAACAGGTAGACGACGGTGCGGGTGTTGGGCATGGCGGGGTTGCTGCGTCCCAGCATCATGTAGATGAGATCGAACACCTGCAGCGCGCCGATCACGCTGATCACGCTGACGAAGAAGATCGACGGCGAGAGCAGCGGGATGGTGATGGAGAAGAACTTGCGCACGGGGCCGGCGCCGTCGAGGTCGGCGGCCTCCATGATCGTGTCGGGGATGCCCTGGAGACCGGCGAGGAAGATCACGATGTTGGTGCCGAGACCCGCCCAGATGCCCACGACGGCGATCGCGACGAGGGCCGTGTTCGGGTCGGTGAGCCAGCTGCGCCCCTCGATGCCGACCGCGGCGAGCGCGGAGTTCAGCACGCCGTAGTCGCCGTTGTAGATCATGCGCCAGACGAGGGCGATCGCGGCGGGCATGGTGACGACGGGGATGAAGTAGAGGGTGCGGTAGGCGCTGCGTCCCTTGAGGCCCGTGGTGTTCAGCAGCGCGGCGATGCCGACGGCGAGCGGGATGCCGATGAGGGCGATCACCGTGTAGATCGCGGTGTTGCGCAGGGCGCCGATCAGTTCCGGGTCCTGGAACAGCCGGGCGTAGTTCTCGATACCCACCCACTCGGAGCCGCCGAACGGCCCCGACTTGGTGAACGAGATGATGAGGGTGCGCACCGTCGGCCACAGGTAGAAGACGGCGATGCCGATGGCGGTCGGGCCGAGGAACACCAGGGCCCACCAGGAGGACGCACCGGGGCTGCGCCGGCGGCGGCGGATGCCGGGGCTCGAGGCCCCCGGCATCCGCTCTGCCGACGTGCCCTCGCGGGTCGCGACGACGCTCATGGGACGGAGGCCTTACTTCTGCTCCGCGTCCAGCGCGGCCTGCATCTTGTCGGCGAGGTCCTTGAGGCCGTCCTTCGGGGTGACCGCGCCCGACCACACCTGCGACAGGATCTCGCTCTCCAGGCTCGTCCACGCCGAGGTGTTCTTCGACACCGGGTAGGGAACGGCCGTCTTCAGCGCGTCGATGTAGACCTGCAGGTCGTACTGCGGGAGGGCGTCGACCCACGCCTGCTGCGTGCCGTCGAACGCGGGGATGACGGTGCCGGTCTCGGCCTGGATCTTGGCGGCCTGCTCACCCGAGGCGAACGCGGCGAACTCCTTGGCCTCTGCGAGGTGCGCGCTCTTGGCGTTGGCGACGTTGCCGACGCCGTGGATCACGCTCTGGTTGCCCGCGCGTCCGGCCGGCAGCGGGGCGACGTCGACCTTGTCGGCGATGTCCTTGTTGTCGGCGTAGGCGATCGCGGCCCAGGAGCCGTTCTGGAACATGGCGACCTTGCCCGAGAGGAAGAAGTCCTCGGGATTCGTGTCGGTCATCTGCTGCGCGGTCGGCGAGGCACCGTCGGCGATGAGGTTCGTCCACAGCTCGATGCCCTCGAGTGCCTCGGGCGAGCCGTAGCCGCTCTTCGTGCCGTCGGCGGAGATGACCTCGCCGCCGGCTTGGGCGATGGAGTCGTAGTAGTTCTCCTGGCCGTACTGGCTGGCGGCGATGCCGTACTGGCCCTTGGCTGGGTCGGTGAGCTTCTTCGCGGCAGCGGTGAAGTCGTCCCAGGTCCAGCCGGCCTGCGGGTAGGCGACGCCCGCCGCGTCGAAGAGCTCCTTGTTGTACCAGACGGCGACGGTGTCGAAGTCCTTGGGGGCGCCGTAGAGCTTGCCGTCGTAGGTGTAGAGGTCGACGAGGCCCTTCGGGTAGTCCGAGGTCTTGATGCCGGCGTCGTCGAGCGGGGCGAGCTGTCCGTTGGACGCGTACAGCTGGAAGTTCGGGCCGTTCATCCAGAACACATCGGCGGCGGAGCCTCCCGTGGCCGCGGTCTGCAGCTTGGTGAAGTACTCCTTGTACGGGGTGACCTGGATGTCGATGGTGACGTTCGGGTGGTCCTTCTCGAACGCCTTCGCGATCTGCTCCATCGCGGGCTTCTGGTTCGCGTCCCAGATCGCGTAGCTGAGCGTGATGTCGCCTCCGCTCGACCCGGAGTCGCCGGTGGAGGGCGAGCAGGCGCTGAGTGCGAGGACGGCGGCGCCGGTTGCGGCGATGGCGCCCAGGGTGCGGCGGGGGAGTCGGGCCATGGTGTCTCCTTTGACGGTGTGCTTCGGGCTCGGCCGTGCAGTGTTAAACGATTATGTTAAACGTTTAGCAGAGACGATAACCCGGAACGGATGCTCCGCGCAAGACCCTTCGTGGAGCGGGAGCGCTGAGGTCGAGGTGCTCGCCTACAGCGCCGCGCCGAGCGACAGCCCGGCGGCAGCGGCGACCAGGCCGAGCAGCAGCATCCCGACGGCGTTGAAGGCGGATGCCGGACGCTCGCCGTCGCGCCAGAGTGCGACGGTGTCGAGCATCGCCGTGCTGAACGTCGTGTATCCGCCGAGCAGCCCCGCCCCGAGGAGGAACGCCTGATCGGGAAGAGCGGTCGTGACGAGGCCGAGGGCGAAGGAGCCGCTGAGGTTCACCGCGAGGATCCCCCACGGGTACCGGCGTCCCGCGAACCGCGCGACGCCCAGGTCGGCGAGGTACCGCAGCGCGGCGCCGACCCCGCCGGCGAGCGCAGCGCAGACGAACAGCAGCGGGTTCATGCGGC
>JAGIAK010000045.1 GCA_017744855.1 Microbacterium sp. | reverse complement strand
CCCCGCACGAGCTGTCGCAGCTCGGGGTTGTCGAGCGTGGCCCCGACCTCGATGCCGAACCGTGCGGCGGCGTTCGACGCCGCGAGCACGAGTCCCGAGGTGTCGACGACGCACGCCGCGTCGTCCATGCTGCCGAGCACTGCGGTGACGCCGTCCGGCACGACGGTCGACGTCTCCTCGACGACACGGGCCCTGGCGCGGTACGCCCAGACCACGAGCAGCGACAGGCCCACGCCGATCAGCAGCCCGACGGCCAGCGCGAGGAGCGCGATCTGCGGCAGGGTCATGGTTCCAGAGTAGAGTGCGTTCACCCGTGCTCCGGCGGGTTTCCGGGGCTGCGCGGCAACCCGAGAAGTACTATTCACGTGCCGGGCACCGTTCGTTAACCTTCGGAGCACACAATCGCTTCGGGCCTGTGCGGGAGCGCAGTCCTGCCCTCTCGTGCGGACGACCCGCCGTCTCGCGCCGACACCTGCGGCCGAGAACCGAATGAAAGGTTGCGCCCCAATGCGCGAAGTCTTCCACCAGTCCCTCGAGGACCTGCAGTCCCGTCTCGTCGAGATCGCCGACCTGGTGACGGTCTCGATCGACAAGGCGACCCGTGCGTTCGCGACGAGCGACGTGGCCCTGGCCGAGGAGGTCATCGCCGACGACGCCAAGATCGACGAGCTGGCCGTCGCCCTCGATGAGCAGGCGATCGAGATCCTCGCCCGCCAGCAGCCGGTCGCCCGCGACCTGCGCATCGTCGTCTCGGCCCTGCGCGTCAGCGCGTCACTGGAGCGTATGGGCGACATGTCGGAGCACATCGCCCAGCTCGCCCGCCTCCGCTTCCCCGAGCGCGCCATCCCGAAGGGCCTCAAGGGCACCTTCACGAAGATGGGCGAGCTCGACGTGGAGATCTCGCGCACGCTCTCCGAGCTGCTGCGCACCCAGGACCTGCGCCTCGCCGACACGATCCGAAACACCGACGACGACATCGATGAGCTGCACGCCAGCGTCTTCGAGAAGGTCCTCAGCGACAACTGGAAGGGCGAGGCCACGGCGACCGTCGACGCCACGCTCGCCAGCCGCTACCACGAGCGCTTCGCCGACCACGCCGTGGCCGTCGCGAAGAAGGTCGTCTACCTCGCGACCGGCGACTGGCACGTCGAGGAGGAGGACATCGCCCTCGCCATCGAGCAGCAGGAGCTGGAGCAGCAGGACCTCGGTCACGCCTGACCGGTACGCACGAAGAGGGCGGATGCTGCTGCGGCAGCATCCGCCCTCTTCGTGTCAGCGGGTTACTTCTTGCCCTGCGCTGCCACCGCGGCGGCGCCGGCGGCCGCAGCCTCGGGGTCGAGGTAGCGGCCGGGGCCCGTCGGCACGTTGTTCTCGTCGAGCTCGTAGACCAGCGGGATGCCCGTGGGGATGTTCAGCTCGGCGATGTCCTCGTCGCTGATGCCCTCGAGGTGCTTGACCAGACCCCGCAGCGAGTTGCCGTGCGCGGTGACGAGCACCGTCTTGCCCGCCTCGAGGTCGGGGATGATCGCGCTCTCCCAGTAGGGCAGCAGGCGGTCGATCACGAGCTTCAGCGACTCGGTGCGCGGCACCTCGCCGTCGATGCCGACGTAACGCGGGTCGTTCACCTGGCTGAACTCGCTGTCGTCGTCGAGAGGGGGCGGCGGCACGTCGAACGACCGACGCCAGAGCTGGAACTGCTCGGCGCCGAACTGCTCGAGGGTCTCGGCCTTGTCCTTGCCCTGCAGCGCGCCGTAGTGGCGCTCGTTGAGCCGCCAGGAGCGGGTCACGGGGATCCACAGACGGTCGGCGGCGTCGAGCGCGATGTTCGCGGTCTGGATGGCGCGGCTCAGCAGCGACGTGTGCAGCACGTCGGGGAGGATGCCGGCCTCGGCGAGCAGCTCGCCGCCGCGCTGGGCCTCCGCCTTGCCCTGCTCGTTCAGGCGGACGTCCACCCATCCGGTGAAGAGGTTCAGTTCGTTCCACTCGCTCCGGCCGTGGCGGAGCAGGATCAGGGTGCGCGTCATGGTTCCAGCTTATCGAGCACGCTGAGAGGATTGACCCATGGCGTCATCTCCCCTCGGCAGACCGACGCGCGGCACCACGGGGACCAACCGTCTGCGACGGAACGACCGCTGGATCGCGGCCTCGTCGGCCTTCCGCCACGCGTCCGACCCGCTGGTGGTCGACCTCGGCTACGGCGCCAGCGGCGTCACGGCGTTCGAGCTGGCGACCCGGCTGCGCAGGGTGCGACCGGATGCCGAGGTCAGGGGTCTCGAGATCGACCCGGAACGCGTGGCTCTCGCGAACGAGCAGCTCGCAGACGTGCGCGCCGGGGCGACCCCCTTCTCCCCCGACCTGCGGGTGTCGTTCGCCCGCGGAGGCTTCGAGGTGCCGCTCCCCGCCGGTCGCCGCGCAGCCGTCATCAGGGCCATGAACGTGCTGCGCCAGTACGACGAGGCGGACGTCCCCGACGCCTGGCGCACGATGGCGGCACGTCTCGCCCCCGACGGGCTGCTGGTCGAAGGCACCTGCGACGAGATCGGCCGCATCGCCAGCTGGGCGGACGTGCGCCAGGACGGCACCCCGGTGCGTTTCACGATCTCGCTGCGACTGGCCGAGCTGGAGCGCCCGAGCATCGTCGCCGAGCGGCTGCCCAAGGCGCTGATCCACCGCAACGTCCCCGGCGAGCGCGTGCACGCCCTGCTCGTCGACCTCGACCGCGAGTGGGACAGGGCCGCTCCCCTGTCGACGTTCGGCGCCACCCAGCGGTTCCTCTCCGCCGTCGCGGCGCTGAAGACGCAGGGCTGGCCGGTGCAGGGCGGCAAGACACGCTGGCGCCTGGGCGAGCTCACCCTCCCGTGGGAAGCCGTGGCTCCGCGCGGCTGATCACCCGCGGTCGCGCGGGTCCGGTGCGCTCGGGCGGCGGGACAGCCGCGTGAGCCGCGGGATGTCGGCCGTGGCTCCGGCGTCGGCGGGGACGATCACCTGCTGCGACGCGGCGATGTCCGCGCCCTCCGCGCGCACGACGAGGTCCCCGGCCGGAGCCCTGCGCGACAGCATCGCCAGGGCGATCGGGCCGTCCTCGTGGTGCCGCGCCACGGACGTGACCCGGCCGACCTCCTCGTCGCCCGCGAACACGGGGTCGCCGGGGGCCGGGAGCACGGCGTCGCTGCCGTCGAGGTGCAGGGCGGCGAGACGGCGAGGAGGGTGGCCGAGGTTGTGCACCTTGGCGACGGTCTCCTGGCCGCGGTAGCAGCCCTTGTTCAGGTGCACGGCCGTGCGGATCCAGTCGGCCTCGTGCGGGAGCGAGCGCTCGTCGACCTCGGTCGCCCAGCGCGGGCGCCAGGCGGCGATGCGCAGAGCCTCTGCGGCGAGCAGCCCGGCGAGCCCGTCGGCTCCGAGCCCGTCGGCGAGGACGTCTGCCTGGTCGGCAGAGAGGATCGCGACCCGCCAGGCGAGATCGGCGCCCGGGTGCGCGGCGACCTCGGCGTACTGGTGCCCGCCGGCGGAGACCCGCTGCCACGGGTCGACCCAGACGAGGGAGACGCCGTTCGGAGCGGATGCCGCCGAGGCGACGGCCGGTGCCGCCGAACCGCCGTCGACGTAGCCGACGAGCAGCAGGTCGGGCCGCACGGTCACCGTCGCCTGCGTGCGGAACTTCATCCGCGTGAGCCAGGCGGCCAGCGGCTCCGCGTCTGCGGCGTCGACGATCAGCCAGGTGGCCGAGCCGTCGTCGACCACTCCGGCGGCATGCTCGACGTGCCCCTGCGGATCGAGCACGAGCAGCTCCGTGCTCTCCCCCGCTGCGAGCCGTCCGACGGCCTGCGACGTGATGGCGTCGAGCCAGCCGAGCCGCTCGGGACCGGCGACCTCGATCACGGCGCGATCGCCGAGGGGCGCCGCCGCGTCGCCGGCGGCCAGCCGACGCTGCTCGCGGAACGCGTCGCCGAAGTGGGCGATACCGCCCTCGGCGGTCACCGCGCCGTCGACGTCGGCGAACCCGGCCACGTCAGACCCTGGCCAGGCGCGCCGAGGCGTGCGAGCGCAGCGGAGTGCCCAGCGCGGCGATGTCCCAGGCCCACAGCAGGTGGCCGTCGACCAGGCCGTACATGCGCGAAGCCGCGCCGTACTCCTTCGACCCCGCGCCGCGGACGATCGCGTCGGAGGCGATGTCGATACGCGGACCGTTCACCTCGCCGAGGTACAGTTCCAGGGTGCCGTCGGAGTGCGCGACCGAGACCTGGAGCGGGAAACCGCCCGATGCCGCGCGCAGCGCCTCGACGTCGTCGACGCCGCGCACCACGGTCTCGCCCGTCGGCGGGAGCAGCGCAGGACCGGCATCCGCGTCGGCGGCCGGACGGACCAGCCGCCAGAACCCGGTCTCGGCGACGAGCGGGATCGAGACCGCGCCGTCGTCACCGGTGAAGGTCGCCGTGGCTGCGTAGTTGAGGAACGGGCCGCCGTCGTGGCTGAAGCTGACCCGGTGCGTGAACTCGCCCTGCAGCCGGTCGTCGCCGACGGGGAAGTCGATCACGCCGGTGCCCTCCCACACGCCGATCAGCCAGGCGAGGGGCGCGAGGTCTGCGGGGAGATCGGTGGGCAGCTCGAGCATGTGCTCAGCGCTGGCCGCGGAAGAGGTTGCGCAGCACCACGATCGAGACGAAGGCGATCGCGAGGCTCGCCAGGCCGAGGAGGCCGATGAAGAAGAATTCGAGCGCGACGAGGTCCATGACCCCAGCCTACCCCCAGTGCACCCCCGCTCAGGCGGGGACGAGGGCGGCCAGACCGAACCCGACCGAGATGAGCCCGGTGAGCAGCAGCGCTCCGGTGACGCTGCACGCCACCCGGAAGATGAACCCCTCGGTGCGCGCGTACCAGAGCTGCACGGCGAAGGAGAGCAGCACGAGGGCCCCGAACGTCACCAGCAGCCAGGACACGCGCCATTCCTCCGGCACGAAGACGCCGACGGCGATGGAGGCCAGGAATGCCACGCCCCACACGACGAAGACGCCGACGAAGGCGTTGCGCGGGGCGAGTGCGGGCTGTGACATGACTCCATTGTCCCCCATCCGCTCCCGGTATCATGGCGGCACGTCGATGATCGGCGTCCGGAAGGAGTGCGCGTGGCCCAGGTCCTGGTGTTGACCAGCGCTCCCGACCCGGAGCAGGTCCTCCCCGCCCTGGAACTGCTCAGCCATCGGGTGCGCCACATCCCCGCTGAACCGGCGCAGCTCGTCGGCGCCCCCGAGTACGACGTGGTCCTCGTCGACGGACGCGGCGATCTCGTCGGCGCCAAGTCGCTCTGCCGACTGCTGAGGGCTGCGGGACAGGACGCCCCCCTGCTGCTCGTCGTGACGGAGGGCGGCATGAGCGCCGTGTCGGGCGACTGGGGCGTCGACGACGTGATGCTCGCCACCGCCGGACCCGCCGAGATCGACGCCCGGCTGCGGCTGGCGCTCGCCCGCCACGAGGACGTCGCCGAGCCCGCACGGGTGCAGGCCTCGGGGATCACGATCGACGAGCAGTCGTACTCGGCCAAGCTGCACGGCAGGCCGCTCGACCTCACCTACAAGGAGTTCCAGCTCCTGCACTTCCTCGCCACACACCCGTCGCGCGTCTTCACGCGCGAGCAGCTGCTCAGCGAGGTGTGGGGGTACGACTACTTCGGCGGCACCCGCACGGTCGACGTGCACGTGCGGCGGCTGCGAGCCAAGCTCGGCGACCAGGAGCAGATCATCGGCACCGTGCGCAACGTCGGCTACCGCTTCAACGTGTACGACGACGAGAGCGTGGTGGCCAGCCGGTAACGGAGCACCTCCGTTCACACGCGCGTCACCTCACGGTGCTTAGATGTACCCCATGATCGATCCCGCTCTCGCCGACGCAGGTCTCGGCGACGCCGAAGACGACGACTTCGACGCCGTCGAGGCTCCGGACTCGCTGCTGCCCGACCACCGATACCTCGATCGGGAGCTGAGCTGGTTGGCGTTCAACCAGCGCGTGCTGGAGCTCGCGGAGGATCCGACGCTTCCCGAGCTCGAGCGTGCCAACTTCCTCGCGATCTTCGCCAGCAACCTCGACGAGTTCTTCATGGTGCGCGTCGCCGGCCTCAAGCGCCGCATCGTCACCGGCCTCGCCGTGCCGACCAACATCGGCCGCTCTCCCGTCGACGCCCTCGCCGACATCTCCGGCGAGGCGCACTCGCTGCAGCTCCGGCACGCCGCCGCCTGGACGCAGCTCGTCCGCCCCGCGCTGGCCGAGTCCGGCATCGAGATCGCCGATTGGACGGAGCTCACCGCAGCCGAGCGCGACGCGTTGACCGAGTACTTCCAGGCCCAGGTCTTCCCGGTGCTGATGCCGCTCGCCGTCGACCCGGCGCACCCGTTCCCCTACATCTCCGGACTGTCGCTGAACCTCGCCATCCGCATCCGCAACGCCCGCACAGGGCGCCAGGAGTTCGCGCGCCTCAAGGTGCCGCCCATGCTCCCCCGCTTCGTCGAGGTGCCGGGCGGCGGCGAGATCCTGCGCTTCATCCGCCTCGAAGAACTCATCGCCAACCACCTCGGCGACCTCTTCCCCGGGATGGAGGTGCTCGACCACCACGCGTTCCGTCTCACCCGCAACGAGGACATGGTGATCGAGGAGGACGAGAGCGAGAACCTCATCCAGGCGCTGGAGGCGGAGCTCATGCGCCGCCGCTTCGGTCCCCCGATCCGCCTCGAGATCACCGACGACATGGACGACCTCACGCTCGACCTGCTGGTGCGCGAGCTCGACATCACCGACCAGGAGGTCTACCGCCTCCCCGGGCCGCTCGACCTGCGCGGCCTGTTCGACCTGTCCAGGGTCGACCGGCCCGACCTGCGCTACCCGCCGCACCTGCCCACGACGGCCGTGGCCTTCCAGCCGGGCGACAGCAACGAGCGTGCCGACGTCTTCAAGGCGATCCGCAAGTCCGACGTGCTCGTGCACCACCCCTACGAGTCGTTCACGACGAGCGTCGTCGCCTTCCTGCAGCAGGCCGCGCGCGACCCGCACGTGCTCGCCATCAAGCAGACCCTCTACCGCACCTCTGGCGACAGCCCCATCGTGGAGGCGCTGATCGACGCCGCGGAGGCCGGGAAGCAGGTGCTCGCCCTCGTCGAGGTGAAGGCGCGCTTCGACGAGGCCAACAACATCGTCTGGGCCCGCAAGCTCGAGAAGGCCGGCGTGCACGTCGTCTACGGCCTGGTCGGCCTGAAGACGCACTGCAAGCTCGCGCTCGTGATCCGCGAGGAAGACGGGCTGCTGCGCCACTACTCCCACGTCGGCACCGGCAACTACAACCCGAAGACCAGCCGCATCTACGAGGACTTCGGGCTGTTCACGGCCGACCCGCAGGTCGGCAAGGACCTCACCCGTCTGTTCAACGAGCTCAGCGGCTATGCGATCGAGAAGAAGTTCAAGCGACTCCTCGTCGCCCCGCTGCACCTGCGCAAGGGATTGCTGCGGCAGATCGACGGCGAGCGCAAGAACGCCGTCGACGGCAAGCCGGCCCGCATCCGCATCAAGGTGAACTCGATGGTCGACGAGGAGATCATCGACGCGCTGTACCGCGCGAGCGAGGCCGGGGTGAAGGTGGAGGTGTGGGTGCGCGGCATCTGCAGCCTGCGTACCGACCTCGACGGCATCAGCGACAACATCACCGTGCGCAGCATCCTCGGCCGCTACCTGGAGCACTCGCGGATCTTCGCGTTCGAGAACGACGGCGACCCGCAGGTGTACATCGGCAGCGCCGACATGATGCACCGCAACCTCGACCGCCGCGTCGAGGCCCTGGTGCGGGTGACCGATCCGCACCACCTTCAGGAGCTGCTCGCCTTCTTCGACCTCGCCATGGACCCCGGCACGAGCTCGTGGCACCTCGGCGCCGATGGCGTCTGGCAGCGTCACGCCGAGGACGCCGACGGGACCCCGCTCGTCGATCTGCAGGACAAGACCATGGGGACGATCCAGCGGCGTCGTCGCGCACGGGCGGTGCGATGACCGCAGCGCAGACCGCGCCGAGCAAGACTCGGGCGAAGTGGACGGACAAGGCCGTGTACGCGGCAGGGGCCGTCGTCTGGCGCATCGTCGACGGCAAGCTGCGCATCCTGCTGATCCACCGCACGAAGTATCGCGACGTCACGCTGCCCAAAGGCAAGGTCGACCCCGGCGAGATGCTCGCCGAGACCGCGGTGCGCGAGGTGCACGAGGAGACCGGCATCCGCGTCTCGCTCGGCGTGCCCGTGGGCGTGAGCCGCTACCACCTGCCGTCGAACAAGCAGAAGGTCGTGCACTACTGGGCTGCCGAGGCGACCGACGATGCCATCCGCGAGTCGACGTTCGTGCCGAACAAGGAGATCGCCGCGATCGAGTGGGTGAGTCTGAAGAAGGCCAGGGCGCGGCTCAGCTATCCCGTCGATCTGGAGATCCTCGACTTCTTCACGAACCTCGTCGACGACGGCGTGCTGCGCACCTTCCCCGTGATCGCGCTGCGCCATGCCAAGGCCATGCCGAGGTCGGAGTGGGACGGCGCGGATGCCGCGAGACCGCTCACCGACCGCGGACTCCGCCAGGCGAAGTCGATCGTGGGTCCGTTGCGCGCGTTCGGCGTGCGCAAGATCATCACCAGCGACGCCGTGCGCTGCGTTGACACCGTGAAGCCGCTGGCCAAGGCGCTCGGCCGCAAGCCCGTGCGCACTTCGCGGATCAGCCAGGACTCGTGGGAGGACGGCACCGCAGACCTGCGCACGGCGGTCGGGCGACGCGTCGCCTCCGGCAAGCCCGCCGTGCTGTGCAGCCACGGTCCCGTGCTCCCCGGCCTCCTCTCCGAGATCGCTCTGGCGACCGGCACCATCCACGGCTCCTATGTGGGCAGCGCCGCCGACCTGGAGCCCGCAGCGTTCTCCGTCGTGCACCTGTCGGCATCCAACCCGGGCTCGGGGATCATCGCGATCGAGACGCACGTCCCCCAGGTCTGACACCCGAGAGGGGCGCCGCGCGATGCCGCGGCGCCCCTCCTTTCCTCTGCGCGCGAATCCAGAGAGTCGCCGGTCGTTCACCTTCCGTTCACCTGGGCGGGAGAATCTCGTTAACCGCCGCACTTAGCGTCACTGTGTGCCCTGCACCGGGCCCATTCCCATTCCCGATCGAACGGATCCACAGTGAAGATCTCCCGCATCGCCCGCATCGGCGCCATCGGCGCCGTCGCAGCCCTCGCTCTCGCCGGCTGTGCCGCGAACGAAGGCAGCACCGGCGGTTCCACCGACGCTCCCACGTCCTCCGCTCCCGCTCTCACGGGTTCGCTGGTCGGCTCCGGCTCGTCGGCGCAGCAGGTCGCCATCCAGTCGTGGACGGCTGAGTTCCAGAAGACCAACCCCGACGCGGTCGTCGAGTACGACCCGGCCGGCTCGGGCGCAGGCCGCGAGTCCTTCCAGCAGGGCGCCGTGAACTTCGCCGGCTCCGACCGTGCGTTCAAGACCGACGAGGTCTCCGCCGGCGGCTTCGGCGCGTGCGTCGACGGCTCCGACATCGTCGAGATCCCGGCCTACGTGTCGCCGATCGCCATCGTCTTCACCCTCGACGGCATCGACTCTCTCGACCTCGACCCCGAGACGGTCGCCGGCATCTTCGCGGGCAAGATCACCAAGTGGAACGACCAGGCCATCGCCGCCACCAACAAGGACGTCAAGCTCCCCGACCTGGCGATCTCGCCGGTCCACCGCTCCGACAAGTCCGGCACCACCGCCAACTTCACCGACTACCTGTCCAAGACCGCGCCCGACGCCTGGTCGTTCGGCAGCGTCGAGGAGTGGCCGACCGAGCTCGGCGGCGAGTCCGCGGAGAAGACCTCGGGCGTCGCGAACGCCGTCAAGGGCGGCCAGGGCCTCATCGGCTACATCGACTCCTCGCAGGCCGCCGACTTCGCGTCGGTGAGCGTCAAGGTCGGCGACGAGTTCGTCGCGCACTCCCCTGAGGGCGCCGCCGCCACGCTCGACGCCTCCAAGGTCGAGGACGGCCGCACCGATGGCGACCTCGCCATCGCGATCGACCGCACCACCACCGCGAAGGGCGCCTACCCGGTGCTCCTCGTCAGCTACCTCATCGGCTGCACCGAGTACGAGGACGAGAACGTCGCCGCGCTGACCAAGGCGTTCTTCTCGACCGCGATCAGCGCCGAGGGTCAGAAGGCCGCCGCCACCAACGCCGGCAGCGCCCCCATCTCGGACGAGCTGCGCACCAAGGCGCAGGCTGCGATCGACCTCATCAAGTGAGCCAGTGACGGTCTCCGGGGAGCCTCGGCACCCCGGAGACCGTCTGCACGCTCCCGACACCCGAACCCCTTGAGCAGGAAGCAGCTCCCATGACAGCCACGACAGCGGAGGCTTCGGCACCGATCGTCGCGAAGAAGCGCGCTGGAGACATCTGGTTCTCCGGCACGGCGGTCGCCGCCGGCTCCATGATCATGATCACGCTCGCCGCGGTCGCGATCTTCCTCATCGTGCAGTCCCTCCCCGCTTTCACCGCCACCGACAAGGACGCATCGCTCCTGCAGTCGAACTTCTGGGAGTACGTCGGCCCCCTGCTGTACGGAACGCTCTGGGCCGCGTTCCTCGCCCTCCTGATCGCCGTGCCGCTGTCGCTCGGCGTCGCGCTCTTCATCACCCACTACGCACCGCGCCGCCTCGCGCAGACCATCGGCTACATCGTCGATCTGCTGGCCGCGGTGCCGTCCGTCGTCTTCGGCCTCTGGGGCATCTTCGTGCTCGCCCCTGCCGTGCAGCCGGCATACGCCTGGCTCAACACCAACCTGGGCTGGATCCCCTTCTTCGGCGGCGTCGTGTCGCCGACGGGTCGCACCATCCTCACCGCCGCCATCGTGCTGGCGGTGATGGTCGTGCCGATCATCACCGCCATCTGCCGCGAGATCTTCCTGCAGACCCCGCGCCTGCACGAAGAGGCCGCCCTCGCGCTCGGCGCCACGCGCTGGGAGATGATCCGCATGGCCGTGCTGCCGTTCGGCCGCTCCGGCATCGTGTCCGGCTCCATGCTGGGCCTCGGCCGTGCGCTCGGCGAGACCATGGCCGTCGCCATGGTGCTCTCGGTGAGCAAGGCGGTCACGATCGAGCTGCTCACCTCCACCAACCCCTCGACGATCGCCGCGAACATCGCACTGACCTTCGCCGAGGCGTACAAGACCAACATCAACGTCCTCATCGCGACCGGTCTGATCCTGTTCATCGTGACGTTCGCCGTCAACGCGATCGCACGGTGGTTCGTGAACCGCCGCAAGGAATTCTCGGGAGCGAACTGACATGACCGTGATCGCCCCGCAGTCGCCGCGAGCCGCCCTGCCGACCTCGCGAGCCACGCTCTCCTCCGGGCATCTCCCCCGCTGGGCCCCCTGGGCTCTGCTCGGGATCTCCCTCCTCATCGGCGCCGCGCCGTTCGCGGTCACCGCGGCCGCATCCGGCGCCGGCTTCAACATCGCCGGTTCCCTCATCCTGGGCGCCATCCTCTACCTCGTGATCGTCTACACGACGTCGCGCATCGTCGAGGGCTCGCGCAAGGCCCTCGACCGCTTCGTGACCGGCATCGTCACCTCGGCCTTCGTCATCGCGATGGTGCCGCTGGTGTCCGTGGGCTGGACCGTGATCTCCAACGGCATCGCCCGGATCGACCCGCTGTTCTTCAGCTCGTCGATGCGCGGCGTGCTCGGCGAGGGCGGTGGCGCGCTGCACGCGATCATGGGCACCCTGCTCGTGACGCTCGCCGCCACGGTCATCTCCGTGCCGATCGGTCTCATGACGGCCGTCTACCTCGTGGAGTACGGTCGCGGCACGCGGATGTCGAGGATCATCACCTTCCTCGTCGACGTGATGACCGGCATCCCGTCGATCGTCGCCGGTCTCTTCGCCTACGCGGTGTTCGCACTGATCTTCGGTCCGGGCGTCCGCATGGGCATCATGGGCTCCGTGGCCCTCTCCGTGCTGATGATCCCCGTCGTGGTCCGCTCCACCGAGGAGATGCTGCGGCTCGTGCCGAACGACCTCCGCGAGGCTTCGTACGCGCTGGGCGTGCCGAAGTGGCTGACGATCGTCAAGGTCGTGCTGCCCACCTCGATCGCCGGAATCACGACCGGCGTCATGCTGGCCATCTCGCGCGTCATCGGCGAGACCGCGCCGCTGCTGCTCACCGCGGGCTTCACCGACGCGATGAACTACAACCTGTTCGGCGGACGCATGCAGACCCTTCCGGTCTACATCTACTCGCAGTACGCGTACCAGGGCATCCCCGCGGAGGCCTACGTGGACCGCGCCTGGGCTGCCGCCCTCACTCTGATCGTCATCGTCATGGTGCTGAACCTGGTCGCGCGCATCGTCGCGAAGGTGTTCGCCCCGAAGACCGGCCGCTGAGCCACAACCCGAAGGAACCTCACGTGTCCAAGAGCATCGAAGTCAACGACCTCAACGTCTACTACAGCGACTTCCTCGCCGTCGAGGGAGTCTCCCTCGACATCGAGCCGCGCAGCGTCACCGCGTTCATCGGCCCGTCGGGGTGCGGCAAGTCGACCTTCCTGCGCACCCTGAACCGCATGCACGAGGTCATCCCCGGCGCACGCGTCGAGGGCCAGGTACTGCTCGACGGAGACGACCTGTACGGTCCGTCTGTCGACCCGGTGACGGTGCGCCGTCAGGTCGGCATGGTCTTCCAGCGTCCGAACCCGTTCCCCACGATGTCGATCCGCGAGAACGTGCTGGCCGGCGTCAAGCTGAACAACAAGCGCATCGCCAAGTCCGACGCCGACGCGCTGGTCGAGAAGTCGCTCCAGGGTGCGAACCTCTGGAACGAGGTCAAGGACCGCCTCGACAAGCCGGGCTCCGGCCTCTCCGGCGGCCAGCAGCAGCGTCTGTGCATCGCCCGCGCGATCGCCGTCTCCCCCGACGTGCTCCTCATGGACGAGCCCTGCTCGGCCCTCGACCCGATCTCGACCTACGCGATCGAGGAGCTGATCGGCGAGCTGAAGAGCGAGTACACGATCGTCATCGTGACGCACAACATGCAGCAGGCGAGCCGTGTGTCGGACAAGACCGCCTTCTTCAACATCGCCGGCACAGGCAAGCCCGGCAAGCTCATCGAGTACGACGACACCACCAGCATCTTCACGACCCCGTCCGTGCAGGCCACCGAGGACTACGTCTCCGGCCGGTTCGGATAAGGCCCCCGTCGCTCCGGGCACAGTCTCGGAGCCGCTCCGGGCACGGTTTCGGAGCCGGCAGATGACACGCCGTGCGATCTTCGGATCGCGCGGCGTGTCGTCGTTTCAGTCCGAAACTGTGCCCGGGGGACTGACCGCGTCTGCCGCTCCTCCACATCCGGAGTCGATGTCGAGTTGTCCACAAAGCCCGGGAGATCGGGAGCGCACGAACGGGACGAATGCCGCGAGCCGCGGATCCTGGAGCAATGTGCAGCACTTCGGACATCGAGATCTGGACCTGGAGCGAGCTCCGCGCCGAGAGTTCCCGGCGCAGCATCGAACGCCTTGTCGCGGCGGGAGGCCTCGAGCGGCTGCGAAGGGGCGTGTACGCGACGCCGACCGCATGCGCGGACGCGAGGGAGGCCGCGAGCCACGGCGGCTCTCTGGGATGCGAGTCGGCCGCTCGGCACCTGGGTCTCTGGGTGCTCGACACCGGTGACGCCCACGTGTGGATGCGCGGGCACCGCCACCACCAGGGCGACGACGCCTCGGGGTGTCACTGCATCCGCCATTGGGACGACGGTCCGTCGGCGTCGACGTTCGAACTGCCCTCCGTCCCGCGGATCCTTCTTCAGATCTACCGCTGCCGCGGCACGGAGGCGTTCTTCGTCGCCCTGGAATCGGCACGACGATTGGGTCTGCTCTCGACGGCCGGGTTGCGCTGGCTTCGAGGTGTGATCGATCAGGCCGGACAGGATCTGATCGACTTCTCTCGCGCTGACGCGGACAGCGGCCTGGAGTCACTGGTCAGACTGCGTCTGCGCCCATTCGGATGGGACGTACGCACGCAGTGCCGCATCGTGGGCACTGGACGCGTCGACCTGCTGGTCGACGGCTGGCTGATCATCGAGACCGACGGGCGCGACAATCACGACGAGTCCTCGTTTCGTCATCGAGACCTCACCCGTGACGCGAACTCCGCGAGCTGGGGTCACGTCTCCCTGCGGTTCGACTACGCTCTCGTCCTTCACGACTGGGATCTCGCCGAGCGCGCGATCGTCGCAACGATGTCCTTGCGACCCTGATGCCTCCATGCACAGATTCGGAGTGATCTCCGGGCACAGATTCGGAGTGATCTCCGGGCACAGATTCGGATGTGACGCGCGGCACGCCGTAGAGATGCGTCAGACAACGGCGCGTCGTTTCTCGCATCCGAAGCTGTGCCCGGGGTCGGGGCGATCGGACTAGAACAGGAACCGGAACAGAACAAGACCGGACGGGTCCAGAACAAAGACCGGAACAGATCGGAGCAGTCAGTCCCTAGGGGACAGCAGGTAGGCGTTCAGCTCCGCCGTGAGAGCCGCGTCCACGGGGAGGGGCGAACCGTCGACGGCGGTGATCGGGGCGGCGAGCCGCACGCTGGACACCAGCCACGCGGCATCCGCTGTGCTCAGGTCGGATGCCGGAATGGTCGCATAGCCGACCTCGAGCCCGCGGGACGTGAGGTGATCGTAGACGCTGAGCTGAGTCGTGCCGTGCAGGATGCCGCCGTTCGGCGCCGGCGTCACGAAACTGTCTCCGATCCGGAGGATCAGCGACGCCGTCGGGGCCTCGAGCACGAAGCCGTCGCTGGAGAGGAACACCGCGTCGTCGGCGCCGCGTCGGTGCGCCTCGCGGATCGCGGCCATGTTCACGGCGTACGACAGGGTCTTGGCGCCGAGCAGCAGCCACGGCGCGCGCTCGGCCGCGCGGAGGTCGTAGCCGCGGTCGAGGGTGACGACGCGCACGCCCTGCTCACGAGCGGAGGTGAAGTCGGCCGCTGGCGCCGTCGTCACCCACGCTGTCGGCGTGGGGCCGTGCTCCACACCGCGACTGAGGATGAGCTTGATGACGGCCTCGCCTGGGCCGCAGAGCAGCGCGGCGGCCTGCACCGCCTGCCGCCACTGCTCCTGGTTCGGCTGCGGCAGGTCGCACAGTGCTGCGGAGTGCGCGAGCCGCTCGAGGTGCGGCACCACTTCCTGCGCGTGCCCGTCGATGACGCCGATCGACTCGAAGACGCCGTCGCCGCGCTGCGTGCTGAGCTCCCCCACGCTGAGCGCGGGGGCGGCGGCATCCACCGCGGTGAACGTGTCGGCGTAGTCCTCGCGGACCTCATCGGCGGTGACGGGATCGATCATCAGAGCGGAGCGCCTGGTCATGCTCCGAGCCTAGAGGGCGGGAATAGGCATCGGCGTATCGCGTTACACTGGAGTGGCCGGGCCGCATAACCCCGGGCTCCAATTTTCGCCGCTGCGAGCGGCCTTCCGCCGAGAGGCGTTCTTGCGGCCCGGTCTTCTCGTATCCGGGGTCGTGATCCCTCGATCGGCGCTCCGCTGCTGCCGATCGGATCCTCGCGGATGCCGTCAGGCGAGTGCGCCGGTCCTCCACAGCGCCGCCGACGCCGAGAGGTCCTGCGCGTAGCTGCTGAGCCGCAGCGCCCTCGTCGTCAGCTCGCTCGACCGTTCGGGCTCGGTGGGCTCGTAGTCGTCGGCCGTGTGCGTCGCTCCCGAGGCCTGCACGCGGCAGAACGACGCCGCCCGGTCGAGAGCGACGGCGAAATCGCCGCGGAAGGCGCCGCGGAGGATCGTGTCGATGAGCACGACGATCTCGTCGGGGTCTGCGGGCACCGGCGCCCCCGCGATCACCGCATCGACCGACGGCAGCTCCACCCGGCCGCGCTCGTAGAGAAGGGCGGCCGTGTGCGGGTCGCTGTGGATCGCGAGCTGCACCAGGTACAGCCGCCACAGCGCGCCTGGCAAGGTGCGCGCCGGCGCCGCGGACCACAGCTCGGCGATCTCGTCGATGCCGTGCTCGGCGGTGAAGGCCACGAGACGGTCGGCGCTCACACCGCTGTCGTCGGCCCGCACGCGGGTGAGCAGAGCGGATGCCGTCGCGTGCGCGATCCGCGTCTCCTCCGCCGGATCGTGCGCGCCGACGATGTTGTCGAAGGCGCTGGACGGTCGGCGCACGGGGCGGTGATGCTGCTGATCAGGCATCCCTCCAGGGTACGCGCGATCACCGACGTCGAACCCCCGGGGTGCCGCTCCGCGCCCCGCCGACGATCAGGCGGCCGTGGGGATGACGATGACCGGGTCGGAGGTGGGTGCGCCGGTCTGGGACCCGCCCTTCTTCTCCACCGTGACGGCGATCGCGTCGCCCGCCTTCATCTGCCCTCGCAGTTCGGCGGTCGCGTCGCCACCGTCGACGTCGAAGGTCCCGGCCGAGACGGGCGTCTCCCCGCGCACGAACCACAGCTCGTACGTCTCGCCCTCGGCCGGCGTCGCGATTCCCTCGGTCACCAGCACTGCTTTGCCCAGCGACGACGACCAGTGCGCGGTGGCGGTGCCGCCGTCCGCGAGGGTCACCGTCGACTGCTGCGCATCGGTCGCGCCCTCGATCTGCTCGAGGGCGACCACTGCGGCGGGCCTTGTGAGGTAGCCGTTGAGCGCCACTGCCCCGAATCCGATGCCGACCAGCAGCACGAGGCATGCGGCGAGCGCGAACAGCGTGCGCAAGCCTCGACGCGGTGCGGTGCGTGCGGGTTCCGCAGTCGCTGCGCCGTCGGTCGGTGCAGACGTCGCGGCGCCGGGGCTGCCCCCTCCGACGCGGCTCTCCTGCGCATCCGTCCGACCGCCGGCATCCGTCCGTCGCCCGGCATCCGTCGCGGCTCCGGCATCCGCGCCGTACGCACGTTGACCGCCGTCCTGCGAGGTCTCATCGATGGCATCGAGGAGGGACTCGAGGATGCTGTCGGGCGGAGTCACCGGGGCGACGGGTGTCGCGAGCGCGGCCGCCGTCTCCTGGTCGGCCCGGACGATGTGCCGCCACTCCGGATGCACGGCCAGCGCGGACCGGAAGCGGCGCTCCTCGTCGGGGGTCAGCGCGTGCAACGCCGCCGCCGCGGACAACTCCGCGAACTCCTGCTCGTTCATGCCGTCACCCCCATCGCGACTCGCAGACGGGTCAGCCCGTCTCGCATCCGTGTCTTGATCGTCCCCAGCGGCGCCCCCAGGAGCACCGCGATCTCGTTCTGACTGTATCCCCCGTAGTAGGCGAGCACGATCGCTTCGCGCTGCGCCTCGGGAAGGCCCGACAGCGCGTCCACCACGCGCTCCCCCTCGATGCCGAGTTCCACATGTTCAGCGACGCTGTCGTGCGCCACCCCGATGTCCCTGAGTCCTGCCTTCACGTCTCGGTCCGCGCTCGACTGGGAGGCACGCACCCGGTCGACGGCGCGGCGATGCGCGATGGTCATCACCCAGGTCCGTCCCTGTCCTCTGTTCGGAGCGAAGCGCGATGCGGATTGCCAGATCTCCAGGAAGACCTCCTGCAGGACCTCCTCACTCTGCGCCCGGTTGACGAGCACTCTGAGGATGAGGCCGAAAACACGGGGGGACAGCGAGCGGTACAGCTCGGCGAACGCCATGCGGTCGCCGTCGGCGACGCGGAGGAGGAGGTCGGCTACGGCGTCCCGCGCCGTGCCGTCCTCGGGAACATCCATCCCGTCGATGACCATCTCCACCAGCATGCCGTATCCCTCCCCCATCTCCGGCACGCATCACCCGAAGGTGAACGAATAGACCTGCACGCCGGTCGGCACCGTCACGGTGTACGTCCCCGTCGAGACGGCACTACCCGTGCGCAGCGCGTAGGAGCGCGGAGTGCCGTCGACGTGCACGGTCTGCTCCCGCCCCTTCTCGTCGCGCACGACGACATCGCCCGTACCGGCGACCACCATCCGCACCTCCGCGGCGTGGTAGTCGAGTCGCACGCGGCCCTCGGTCCCGGACGGAGTGGCGTACTGCGTCTGCACGTCCCATCCCCCGTCGAGGGCGAAGGTGTCGGCCGGCTGATCCTCGGGGAAGGTGTAGTCGCGCGATCCCGCACGGTACGGCATCCCTCCGCCGAAGTTCACGTCCTTCGCCGAGCCGAGGAAGGTCTCGCGGGTCGTCGAGCCGACGGTGGGCGTCTCGTCGGCGACCTCCGTGGGAGCGGGCAACCGCACTGCCGGATCGGCATTCTGGAGCAGCTCTCTGATGAGCTTCTCGGTCGTCGCGTAGTTCCCCTCGCCGAAGGCGATGTGCCGTACGGTGCCCTCCGCGTCGATGAGGTAGTGCGCGGGCCAGTACCGGTTGCGGTAGTTCGTCCACGTCGCGAGGTCGTTGTCGAGGGCGACCGGGTAGTCGATGCCGAAGCTCTGCGCACCGGCGGCGACGTTGGCGGGGTCCTTCTCGAAGGCGTACTCAGGGGAATGGATGCCGATCACCTGCAGCCCGAGGTCGCCGTACGCCTTGTCCCAGGCGACCACGTGCGGGAGCGAGCGCTGGCAGTTGATGCAGGAGTACGCCCAGAAGTCGATGAGCACCACCTTGCCTCTCACGGCGGTCAGGTCGACGGGCGCACCGTCCGGGGTGTTCAGCCACTGGCTGATTCCCTTGATCGAAGGTGCCGTGCCACAGGACTCCAGTTCCGACGCGCCGTTGGTGCAGTTGCTGAGCTCCCTGTTCTCATCGGTGACGAGCCCGCCGAGATCGAGGGCGTCCGACACCTGATCGGAGTCCGCGAGCTGCTCCTGCAGAGGAGCCGTGTAGTCGGGCAGCAGACGCTGCAGGAGCTGCGGCACGTTGAAGAGGAGCCCTACGGCGAGCGCGATCATCGCGACGCCCGCCGCGATGCGCAGTCCCCGCTCCTTCGTTCGGAAGGCCCGGATGCGCTCGATGACGCCACGGCCCGCGAGCGCGAACACGAGCAGCGGCACGGCCACACCGAGCGCAAAGGATGCGGTGAGGAGCACGGTGCCCATCCCGATGCGCCCCGTCGAGCCGGCGACGATGATCGCGGCGAGCACCGGGCCGGCGCACGGCACGAACACGGCTCCGAGGGCGAGGCCGACGCCGAAGCCGTTGCCCCGGTTCTTCACCTCGCGCTGCCCGAAGCGCTGGAAGGGGCGTTCGAGGAGGTGCGCGACCCTCGGGATGATCAGGCTCACGCCGATGAGCACCAGCACGGCGATCCCCGCCCAGCGGATGATGTCCTGCGGCAGTCCGAGCAGTCCGAGCACGAGCGACCCCACGAGGGTGACCAGCGTGAAACTCAGGATGAGCCCGGCGATCACGAAGTAGGGGCGGCTGCGTCGCGCGGGCACGAGCTCTCCGTCGAACTTCGCCGACTGCGCACCGCCGGTGAGGAAGATCACCGGCAGCACGGGCAGGATGCACGGCGAGATGCCGGTGATGAGCCCGCCGAGCAGGCCGATGACGATCAGGTCCATGGAGTCCTCGTTTCCCTCGGAGGCTGTTCGCTCCGACGGGGTGAACGGATTGGATGCGAGAAGTTCCGATCCGATCCGTGAGGGGCTCCGAACAGATGTCGACGCCACGGAGAGGCCGTGGTCCGTTTCGAAGGAGCACGAGATGTTCAGCACCACCAAGAAGGTCACTGCAGCAGTCACCCTCACGCTCGCGAGCGCATTCCTGCTCTCTGCGTGTTCGATGGGCAGCACGCCTGCTCAGGAGTCGTCGACGCCGAAGGCTCCGGAGAGCTCCTCGTCTGAGGCGCCCGACACGATGGACCCGGCCGCCAACCTCGTCGGTCCTGGATGCTCCGCGTACGCCCAGCAGGTGCCGGACGGCGCAGGATCCATCCAGGGCATGTCTCAGGATCCCGTCGCGGTCGCCGCGTCGAACAACCCGCTGCTGAAGACCCTGGTCGCCGCGGTTAGCGGACAGCTCAACCCCGACGTCAACCTCGTCGACACGCTCAACGGCAGCGAGTTCACCGTGTTCGCGCCGGTCGACGACGCGTTCGCCAAGATCGACCCCGCGACGATCGACGCCCTCAAGACCGACAGCGCCACGCTCTCGTCGATCCTCACGTACCACGTCGTTCCCGGCCAGATCGAGCCGTCCGACATCGCCGGCACGCACAAGACCGTGCAGGGCGCCGACCTCACCGTGACCGGCAGCGGCGACGACCTCATGGTCGGCGACGCGAAGGTCATCTGCGGCGGCGTGCAGACCGCCAACGCCACCGTGTACCTCATCGACTCGGTGCTGATGCCCCCGGCCCAGTAAGGCGCGGGACGCCGAGCGGGGATTCTCGGCACCCCTCGCCTCTCGGGGGAGGACGGCGAGGGAACACGGGCCGCCGGCGACCACTGCGTCGCCGGCGGTTCGTCGTGCAGACCCTAGACT
>JAGIAK010000044.1 GCA_017744855.1 Microbacterium sp. | reverse complement strand
GCGCTGCAGACCCTGGACCGCAAGGGATGGGATGGCGTGGCCATCGCCGTTCTGACGGAGGCGGCCGGTAGCTAGAGTGGGACGCGGACCGACGATGCTCCGTGATCCACCCCCTCTCAACCAAGGAGTCCTTCGTGGCACTTATCGAGGCTGTCAACGCGCGCGAGATCCTGGATTCGCGCGGTAACCCGACCGTCGAAGTCGAGGTCCTTCTGGACGACGGCGTCGTCCAGCGCGCCGCCGTCCCCTCCGGCGCATCCACCGGCGCCTTCGAGGCGTACGAGCTGCGCGACGGCGACAAGAGCCGCTACGGCGGCAAGGGCGTCCTGAAGGCCGTCGACGCGGTCATCGACGAGCTCGGTCCGGCGCTCGAGGGGGTCGAGGCGAGCGAGCAGCGCATCGTCGACGAGATCCTCATCGAGACCGACGGCACCGAGAACAAGCAGCGCACCGGCGCCAACGCCATCCTCGGCGTCAGCCTCGCGGTCGCCAAGGCCGCGGCCGACTCGGCCGACCTGCCGCTGTTCCGCTACCTCGGCGGACCGAACGCGCACGTGCTGCCCGTCCCGCTGTTCAACGTCATCAACGGCGGCGAGCACGCCGACAACGGCATCGACATGCAGGAGTTCTTCCTCGCGCCGATCGGCGCCGAGACCTACTCCGAGGCCCTGCGCTGGGGTGTCGAGACCTACCACGTGCTGCGCAGCGAGCTGAAGGCCGCCGGCTACGCGACCGGCCTCGGCGACGAGGGCGGCTTCGCCCCCGACCTGCCCAGCAACCGCGAGGGCCTCGACTTCCTCGTCAAGGCCATCGAGAAGGCCGGTTTCACCCCCGGCACCGACATCGCGCTCGGCCTCGACGTCGCCGCCACCGAGTTCTTCTCCGACGGCGTCTACCGCCTCGACAACAAGGACTGGTCGGCCACCGAGCTCATCGGCTACTACGAGGGCCTGGTCAACGACTTCCCGATCGTCACGATCGAAGACGCCCTCGCCGAGGACGACTGGGACAACTGGAAGCTCCTCACCGACGCGCTCGGCGCCAAGGTGCAGCTCGTCGGCGACGACCTGTTCGTCACCAACCCGCAGCGCCTGGCCGACGGCATCCGCCGTGGTGTCGCGAACTCGCTGCTGGTCAAGGTCAACCAGATCGGCACCCTGACCGAGACCTTCGACGCCGTCAGCCTCGCACAGCGCTCCGGCTACACGGCGATGCTCTCGCACCGCTCGGGCGAGACCGAGGACACCACGATCGCCGACCTCGTCGTCGCGACGAACGCGGGTCAGATCAAGGCGGGTGCGCCTGCCCGCAGCGAGCGCGTCGCGAAGTACAATCAGCTTCTGCGCATCGAGGAGGAGCTCGGCGACGCGGCTGTCTTCGCCGGTCGCTCGGCCTTCCCGCGCTACACCGCCTGAGCGGCCACGCGCAGCAGTAGACACCGAGAATCAGAGGGGGAGCCATGGCGAGACGTCCGGCTCCCCCTTCCTCGTCTCCGCGCCCTTCTGCGCGCAGCTCGTCGTCGGCGCCGCGAACCGCGGGGTCCGCCTCGAAGCCGCGCCCAGCGCGGAAGGACACGTCGACCGGCTCCGGCGCGTCCCGCGTCGACGTGCGCGAGTGGGCCTCCGGCATCCGTCTCTCCGCGTTCTCGGCCATCATGCTCTCGCTCGTCGTGCTCGGCGCGTGGGTGCTCGTGCCGACGCTCGGGACCTACATCGACCAGAAGCAGAAGATCGCGGCCCTGGAGTCGTCGATCCAGGTCTCCGAGGCGCAGATCGCCGACCTCAAGCACGAACGTGAGCGCTGGAAGGACCCGGCCTACATCACGACCCAGGCGCGCGAGCGCCTCTACTACGTCAAGCCGGGAGAGGTCGTGTACCTCATCGACGACGACCTCGATCCCGCGGCGCTCCCTCAGGAGCAGGGCCCGGTGAGCGACACCCTCGAGGAGAAGCCGGCCGACTGGATGCCGCAACTGCTGCGTTCGCTCACGGCTGCCGGCCTCAGTCAGACCGCCGTCCCCGCCCAGTGACGCGCCAGGGGATCACGCCTCCGAGCATCCTCCCCGCGGCCTCCCGTACGCTGGTGAGGTGACCACGCCGCCCTTCCCTGCACCGACGACCGCCGAACTCGCCGTGGTGTCGGCCCAGCTCGGCCGCCCGGCCCGCGGCGTCGTCGGCATCGCCGCGCGCTGCGCGTGCGGCAACCCCACGGTCGTCGCCACCACGCCGCGCCTTCCCGACGGCACGCCGTTCCCCACGTTCTACTACCTCACCCATCCCGCGGCCACCGCGGCGATGTCGACGCTCGAGGCGACCCAGGTGATGCCCGACCTCGCCGCACTCCTCGACGACGAGCACGTGGCCGCGGCCTACCTCGCGGCCCACGAGGCGTACCTGTCCGACCGGGCGCAGTTCGGCGAGGTGCCGGAGATCGACGGCATCTCGGCCGGCGGCATGCCGACCAGGGTCAAGTGCCTGCACGCGCTCGCCGGCCACGCGCTGGCGGCGGGCCCCGGTGTCAACCCCATCGGCGACGAGGCGCTCGCGCGTTCGTCGTGGTCGCCCTCGACCTGCCGGTGCGACGACCCGGGCGCCGCCGTGCGCGAGCCCGAGGCGTCGACGGCATGACGCGGCGGCGGATGCTGAGGGACGCCGTCGCGGTGACGGTGGTCCTGGCATCCGTCCTGCTCACGGGGGCTGCGGCCACGCCGGCTCCCGTGCCCGACGACACCACCGACCCCGTGCGGGCGTCGGAGTACTGGCTCGACAGCACGCATGTGCGCGAGGCCTGGCAGACCACTAGGGGCAAGGGCGTGACGATCGCCGTCATCGACACCGGCATCGGCAAGGTCCCCGGCGCGCTCGACGACGCGGTGGTCGGTGGCACCGACGTGTCGGGCAGCGGCACCGCCGACGGGCGCACCCCGCTCGGCGCCATCGACGGCAACCACGGATCCTGGGTCGCCTCGCTCGCCGCTGCACGAGGCACCGCCGACGGCAAGGGCATGATCGGGGTCGCCCCCGAGGCGAACCTGCTCTCCATCTCGGTCGGTTTCGGCGCGGCGGCCGCTGTGCCCTTCACCGCGCAGGTCGCCAAGGCGATGCGCTGGGCCGTCGACAACGGCGCCGACATCATCAACCTCTCGTTCACGACGAACACCCTCGACTGGGATCCCAGCTGGGACGAGGCGTTCCTCTACGCCTTCCAGCACGACGTGGTGGTCGTGGTGGCCGCCGGAAACAGGGGGAGCGGCACGAACATCATCGGCGCCCCGGCGACGATCCCCGGCGTGCTCACGGTCGGCGGCGTCGACCGCTCGGGCGTCGCGAGCATCGAGGCGTCGACCCAGGGCATCACCATCGGCATCGCCGCTCCCAGCGAGGGGCTGATCGGCGTCTCCGCCGACGGGTCGATCGCCGACTGGAACGGCACCAGCGGCGCGGCGCCCATCGTGGCGGGCATCGCCGCCCTCGTGCGCGCGGCGAACCCCGACCTGAACGCCGCGAACGTCATCAACAGGATCATCAAGACCGCGGTGCCGACCGCGGGCATGGGCAAGACCCCCGACCCGCTGTACGGGTACGGGATCGTGGATGCCGCGGCGGCGGTGAGCACTCCCGTGCCCGTGGTCGACAAGAACCCGATGGGCGACCTCGCCGAGTGGATCAGGGTGTACCGCCGCGCGGAGACGCAGCCGCTGCCGGAGCCGACGGTCACGCCCGTCGCCGTGCCGCCGCTCCCTGCCGCCGACGCCCCCAGCGATCCCGGCTCCCCGCTGCTTCCCAGCGCGGATTCACTGCGTTACGGTACCCTGCCGCTCATCGCCCTCACAGTCCCTGGTATCCTGGTAGCGCTTGGCGTCACCGCAGCTGCCCGGCTCATCCGATCGGCGCGCTCTCGCACGCCACATTCCTGACTCCGAGGAGTTGTCCCCCTGTGCCTCAGAACAGCACTGTGCCCAAGATTCTGATCGTCGGTGGAGGTTACGCAGGCTTCTACACGGCTTGGAAGCTGGAGAAGCACCTTCGCAAGGGTGAAGCAGACGTGACCATGGTGGATCCGCTGCCCTACATGACGTACCAGCCGTTCCTTCCCGAGGTCGCCGCGGGCTCCATCGAGGCCCGCCACTCGGTCGTCGCGCACCGTCGTCACCTGAAGCGCACGAACGTGCTCACCGCCAAGGTGACCGGCATCGACCACGCCAACAAGGTCGCCACGATCACGCCGCCGCTCGGCGAGCCGTACGAGTTCGCGTACGACCAGATCGTCGTCACCGCCGGCGCCGTCTCGCGCACCTTCCCGATCCCGGGCATCGCAGACAACGCGATCGGCCTGAAGACGATCGAGGAGGCCGTGGCGATCCGCGACCGCCTCATGTCCAACTTCGACAAGGCCGCATCGGTGCCCGCCGGTCCCGAGCGCGACCGTCTGCTGACCGTCGTGGTCGTCGGCGGCGGCTTCGCCGGCATCGAGGTGTTCGCCGAGCTCCGCTCGCTCGCCTCGTCGCTGCTGGCCAAGTACCCGCAGCTCACCTTCGACGACACGCACTTCCACCTCATCGAGGCGATGGGCCGCATCATGCCCGAGGTCTCGCTGCAGACCAGCGAGTGGGTTCTGAAGGACCTCGCCAAGCGCGGCGCCAACGTGCACCTCGACACGCAGCTGACCAGCGCGGTCGACGGCAACGTCGAGCTCTCCACCGGAGAGGTCATCCCGACCGACCTCATCGTCTGGACCGCGGGCGTCATGGCCAACCCCACCGTCGTGCGCGGCGGCGACCTCCCCGTCGAGGAGCGCGGCCGCATCCGCACCCGCGCCGACCTCCGCGTCGGCACCCCCGAAGAGCCCGTCGAGGGCGCGTGGGCCGCCGGTGACGTCTCGGCCGTCCCCGACCTGTCTGGCGGCGGCGTCGGCGGCATGTGCGTGCCGAACGCACAGCACGCCGTGCGTCAGGCAAAGCTCCTCGCGAAGAACCTCGTCGCCGTGCTGCGCGGAGAGACGCCGAAGGACTACTTCCACAAGAACATGGGTGCCGTGGCCGGTCTCGGTCTGTACAACGGTGTCTTCCAGTCGGGCAAGATCGCGCTCAAGGGCTTCGTCGCCTGGGTCGCGCACCGTGGCTACCACGGCCTGGCGATGCCGACGTGGGAGCGCAAGTGGCGCGTGCTCTGGGGCTGGTGGAACAACCTGTGGCTGGGCCGCGACCTCGTGAACCTCGAGACCGTGCAGAACCCGCGCTACGTCTTCGAAGAGTTCGCCGCGCGTCCGCGTCCCGCGGCCGACGCTGCTCCGGCCAAGGCCGAGGCGCCCGCCAAGAAGGCTCCGGCCAAGAAGAAGTCCGAGCCGGTCGCCGCGAAGTAGGCCCGTCTCCCCGAACGCCCCGTGTCTCCGGATGCGGGGCGTTCGGCGTTCCCGGATGCCGGGGCGTGTCGTTCTCGGATGCGAAGGTCCCGGACGGAGGGTGGGACGTTCTCGGATGCGATGCGGTACCCCCGGTCGGACTCGAACCGACACTGAAGCGATTTTAAGTCGCCTGCCTCTGCCATTGGGCTACGGGGGCATGCCCGCCAGCCTACTGGGACGCGCGCGCCGGTTCGCCGTGCGGACTGACGGAGGACGCGGCGGATGCGACCGGGTTCCGGGAATCGTGAATCCGAGTCCGAGAAGGCCATAGGGTGGGGGAGTGCTCGACCTCACCGATGAACTGAGCCCCGTCCCCGTCGCCCCCGAGTGGGAGGACCCGGCGCGCTTCTGGCCGCGTCTGTCCGCTGCCACAGGGCACCTTCCCGCGCCCGTCGCCGTCATCGACCGCGAGGCGCTGCGGCACAACGCCATGGACCTCCTGGTGCGCTCGGGAGGACTCCCGATCCGCGTGGCCTCGAAGTCCGTGCGGGTGCGTGCGGTGCTCGACGCCGTGCTGCGACTGCCGGGGTTCCGCGGCATCCTCTCCTTCACGCTCGACGAGGCCCTCTGGCTCGCCGAGACGCACGACGACATCGTCCTCGGCTATCCGACCGTCGACCGTGCGGGGCTCGAGCGACTGTTCGCCGACGAGCGGGCGGCGCAGCGGATCACGCTCATGGTCGACGACCCCGTGCACCTCGACCTCATCGACAGCGTCGCCGATCCCGCGCATCGTCCCGAGATCCGCGTCGCGATCGACGTCGACGCGTCGTGGCGTTCGGCGCTGCTCGGTCACATCGGCGTGCGCCGCTCGGCGCTCTTCACCGCGGGGGAGGTGTCGGCGTTCGCCCGCCGAGTCGCCGCCCGCCCGGGATTCAGGCTGGTCGGACTGCAGATGTACGACGCGCAGATCGCGGGGCAAGGAGACGACGCCGGTCCAGACGCCCCGCTGATCCGCGCCGTCCAGGCGCGTTCCAGGGCCGAGCTGCGCGCGCGCCGCGCCGAGATCGTCTCGGCCGTCTCCGAGGTCGCTCCGCTGGAGTTCCTCAACGGCGGCGGCACGGGGTCGCTGGAGTTCACCGGAAGCGACGAGTCGCTCACCGAGGCCAGCGCGGGCAGCGGTCTGCTCGGCGGGCACCTGTTCGACGGCTACCGCTCCTTCCGGCCCGCGCCGGCCGCGGCGTTCGCGTTCGACGTCGTGCGGCGCCCAGCGGTCGACATCGCGACCGTGCTGGGCGGAGGGTGGATCGCCTCCGGTCCGGCCGTCGCGTCACGGCAGCCGCTGCCCGTGTGGCCGGAAGGGCTGCGCACGATGCCGCGCGAGGCGGCGGGCGAGGTGCAGACGCCGCTGCAGGGTCGCGCGGCGACGAGCCTGGGCGTCGGCGACCGGGTGTGGTTCCGCCATGCCAAGAGCGGCGAGCCCGCCGAGCGGATCGACCGCTACCACCTGGTCTCCGGCGACGAGATCATCGACGAGCTGCCGACGTACCGCGGCGAGGGGAAGGCCTTCCTGTGACGAGTCTTGATGTACAGCGGTTCCGTGGACGCAGCGGGGGCAGCACCTGGCAGAACTGGGGGCGTTCGGCATCCGTGAAGCCGCTCAGGGTGGAGCGACCGCGCACCCCCGAGGCGGTGCAGCGCGCGGTGAAGGCCGCCGCAGAGCACCGGCTCGCGATCAAGGCGGTCGGCGCAGGGCACAGCTTCACCGGCATCGCGGTCGCGCCCGGCGTGCTGCTCGAGCTCGACGATCTCCAGGGGCTCGTCTCGGCGGATGTCGCGACCGGACGGGCGACCCTCCTCGCAGGCACCCGTCTGCACCGCATCCCCGGCCTGCTGGCGCCGTATGGGCTGGCGATGGAGAACCTCGGCGACATCGACCGGCAGTCGATCTCCGGGGCGATCTCGACCGGCACCCACGGCACGGGCGCGGGGTTCGGAGGACTGGCGACGCAGGTCGTCGGACTCACGATGATCACCGCCGACGGGGAGTTCCTGCGGATCGACGAGTCGAGCAATGCGGAGATGCTCCCTGCCGCGGCCCTCGGGCTCGGGGCGCTCGGCATCATCGTCGAGGTCACTCTGCAGTGCGTCCCCGCGTTCACGATGAAGGCGATCGACGAGCCCGCTCCTCTGGAGGACGTGCTGGCGACTCTCACCGACCGCGTCGCGGCATCCGACCACTTCGAGTTCTACTGGTTCCCGCACACCGACGTCGCCCTCACCAAGCGGCAGACGCGGCTGCCGGAGTCCACCCGCCGCGAGCCTCTGCCCGCCGTCGGCAAGTGGATCGACGAGACCCTGCTCTCCAACGGCGTGTACCGCGTCGTGTGCGCGGCCGGGCGGGTGGTCCCCGCGGTCACGCCGCCATTCAGCCGCTTGGCCGTGAAGCTCACCGGGGACCGGCAGTACACCGACCTCTCGCACCGCGTGCTGACGCAGAGCCGTACCGTGCGGTTCCGTGAGATGGAGTATGCGCTGCCGGCCGAGAACGTCGTCCCCGCCTTCCGCGAGGTGCAGGCGCTGATCGCCCGGCGCGGATGGCGCATCGAGTTCCCCGTCGAGGTGCGTTTCGCCCAGGAGGACGACCGCTGGCTCTCCACGGCGCACGGACGCGCTTCCGGGTACATCGCCGTGCACCGGTACTGGCGAGCCGACCCGACTGAGTACTTCGAGGCCGTGGAGCGCATCATGCTCGACCACGGCGGACGCCCGCACTGGGGCAAGCTGCACACGCTCGACGCGGACGCGCTCCGCGAGCGCTACCCCCGCTTCGACGACTTCACGGCGCTGCGGGACCGCCTCGACCCGGAGCGCCGATTCGCCAACCGCTACCTGGAACGCGTGCTCGGATCGTGATGCGGCGCAGGCGCGCCGCACCCAGTCGACGCGCAGACTGCGTCGATAGGATGAGACAAACACGAGGAAGGGTGGGCTCCTGATGGAATGGCTCGTACCGGTACTGATCATCGTCGGTCTGGTTCTGCTCATCGGAATCTATCTCTGGGCGACGTACAACTCGCTCGTGCAGCTCAACGTCCGCGTCGACGAGGCATGGAGCGGCATCACGGTGCAGCTGAAGAGGCGCGCCGATCTCATCCCCAACCTCATCGAGACGGTCAAGGGCTACGCATCCCACGAGAAGGCCGTGTTCGAGAACGTCACGCGCGCTCGTGCGGAGACGCTGTCCGCCGGCGGCCCCGGAGAGGCGGGCATCGCCGAGGGGCACCTCCAGCAGGCGCTGCGCAGCCTCTTCGCGGTGGCCGAGGCGTACCCGCAACTGCAGGCCAGCCAGAACTTCCTCCAGGTGCAGCAGGCTCTCGTCGACACCGAAGACAAGATCCAGGCCGCCCGCCGCTTCTACAACGGCGGAGTGCGCGAACTGAACACCAAGATCAAGGTCTTCCCGAACAACATGTTCGCGAAGGGACTGGGATTCACCGAGCGGGAGTTCTTCGAGGTCGCCGACAGCGGCGCGATCTCCGAGCCTCCGCGCGTGCAGTTCTGACCCGCGTCCCGACACGTCGTAAGGCCCGTGCATCTCCGGATGTGCGGGCCTTCGTCGTCACCGACGCGAACTCCGGGGGAGCGCCGTCTCTCCTGTGTCCCTGGCCTCACCCGTGTGACGTGTGGCTCACCCGTGCGTCGCGTGGCTCACCCGTGCGTCGTGTGCCTCGCTCGTGTGTCGCGGCCTCACCAGATCGACACATCGATCGCTGAGCCGTCGACGAGCAGATCGCCGCGCACGGTCCAGTCGTCGGTGCGATAGGTCTCGGTGCGGGGCGCACCGTCTTGCCCCGTGCCGGTCACCGTGGCGACGAGGCTGCCGCCGGCAGCCGTGAACGACGAGCCGTCGACGGCGAGCACGGGCAGCGTTTCGATGCGGAACCGGATGCCGGACACCACCGCGAACTCCGTCCCCCACGGGATGCGGATGCCGCAGTGCTCCGGCGGCGCGGCACCGGCGTGGGCGGCGCAGGCCGTGAGGCGGCGGTCGAGAGCCTCCTGCGCGCGCTCCTCGACGCTACCCGTCGGGGTGGCTGTCGCCGTCGCGGTCGGGCTCGACGGGGCGTCGGGTGACCCCCGCCCCTGGAGGAGCCAGATCGCCGTCACGACGAGGAGGGCGGCGGCGACCGCCGCAGCCACGATCCACGCCGTGCGCCGCGTCACGCCGCGCTCTCCCTGGCATGCACGTGACGGGCCACCGAGGCCTCAGGACGGGCGCGGAGCGCCCCGTGCAGGGCGTCGGCGGCCGTTCCCCATCCCGACACCGACACATGCTCCAGGCCCTGCCACGACGCCGCGAGGGCGAGCTCGGCGGCGATCCGCTCCGCGTCGTCGGCGGGACGCGCCTGAGGCTCCCACCACGCGGACTGCACCTGCAGCGTCGACGATGCCCTGTCGGCCTTGAGGTCGACCCTGGCGACGATCCGATCGCCGACGAGCACGGGCAGCGAGTAGTAGCCGAAGCGCCGCTTCTCGGCCGGCACGTAGATCTCGATGCGGTAGTCGAGGTCGAAGGCGCGCAGCGCCCTGTCGCGGAACCACACGACAGGATCGAACGGCGTGAGCAGAGCGGCGGCGTCGACCCGTCGGGGGAGGACCGCGTCCACATGACGCCAGGCCGGCAGCGGGCGCCCCTGGCGCTCCCACCCCTTCACCTGCACGGGCGCGAGTTCGCCCTGCTCGACGAGGTCGGCGACGGCCGCCGAGATCGTTGCACGGTCGCGGATGCGGTAGTAGTCGGCGAGGTCGGACAGCGTCGCGACCCCGGAGGAGCGCGCCGCTCGTCGCACCAGTTCGCGGATGGCGTCGTGCCGGGGGATCTCCGTGCGGAGGATCGCGTCGGGGATGACATGCTCGGCCAGCGCGTACGTGCGCTCGAACCCCTTGCGTCCGCTGATCGCGACGTCGCCCGTGCGCCACAGGTGCTCGAGCGCGAGCTTGGCGTCGTCCCAGTCCCACCACGTGCCGCGCTCGCGCGGCGCGTCATCGCGCAGGTCGACCGGCCGCAGCGGGCCGCGGTCGCGAAGCTCGTCGCGCACCCAGTCGAGGGTGCGGGCGTTCCTGCTCGCCCACGAGTCGGGGTCGGCCCACCTGGCGCGGAAGTGGTCCATGCGGAAGCGCCACAGCGGCCAATCCTCCACCGGTACGAAGGTCGCCTCGTGCGCCAGGTACTCGACGTAACGCGTGGTGCGCGAGAGGAAGACCCGGTCGAGGAGCGCGGGGTCGTATGCGCCGAGCCGGGAGAACAGCGGCATGTAGTGCGAACGCGCGAAGACGTTGACCGAGTCGATCTGCAGCACGCCGAGGCGATCCATGGCCCGGTGCACGTGGCGGGCCGACACGGACGCGGGGCGCGAACGCGTGAACCCCTGCGCCGCGAGCGCGATGCGGCGGGCCTGGGCTGCGCTGAGTGTCTCTGTCACGTCGGCCAGCGTATCGCCGGCCGACGACATCGGCTCCTGAGCGCCCCGGCCGGATCTGGACCGACTCCCGGGCAGGCGGGGCGAGCCGGTAACGGCGTCGGAGGGTCGCGCGGACGCGCCGTAGACTGAGGCGATGAGCGACGAGCGCCCCCGGCTGCGAGACCTCTTCCGCCCGCGCCCGGTGTCCACAGACCGCACCGTGACGACGGAGGCCGACGAGGCGGTGCCCATCGGCCTGCGCATCACCGCCGGCTATGCGTGGCGCATACTCCTGATCGCCGCGGTGGTCGCCGGGTTCATCTGGATCGTCATCCAGTTGAAGCTCCTGGTGATCCCGTTGATGGTCGGGATCCTGATCACCGCGCTGCTCTGGCCCGCCTTCGAGTGGATGCTGCGGCACCGGTTCCCGCGCTGGCTCGCCGTCGTGATCGCGATCGTCGGCACCGCCGCCATCGTGACCGTGCTGATCATGCTCGTGGTCTGGCAGGTGCGCACCCAGCTGCACGACGTGCAGGAGCGCAGCACCGCTGCCGTGGAGCAGTTCCGGCAGTTCCTGCTCGACGGGCCCCTGCATCTCACCGAGAAGCAGATCCAGGACTACATCGACCAGGGGATGGCGTTCCTCAACGACCAGGCGCAGCTCCTCTGGAACGGCGCCCTCTCCGTCGGGACCACGGCCGCGCACGTCGTCACCGGCGCGGTGCTGTCGATCTTCATCCTCATCTGCCTGCTGGCCGACGGCGGCGGCATCTGGAAGTGGACGCTGCGGCTGTTCCCGCGTGCCGCGCGCCCCGCCGCAGACGGCGCCGCCCGCAACGGCTGGGAGACCGTGGTCAACTACGCGCGGACGCAGCTGTTCGTCGCCGCGATCGACGCGGTCGGCATCGGCCTCGGAGCGCTGCTGCTCGGCGTGCCGCTCGCCATCCCGGTCGCCGTGCTCGTCTTCCTCGGCTCGTTCGTGCCGATCGTCGGAGCGGTCGTCACCGGAGCACTCGCCGTGCTGCTCGCCCTCGTCTACAACGGTCCGTGGATCGCGCTGGCGATGCTCGCCGTGGTGCTCGCGGTTCAGCAGCTCGAAGGACACATCCTGCAGCCGATCCTGATGGGATCGGCCGTCAAGGTGCACCCGCTCGCCGTCGTGCTCGTCGTCGCCGGCGGCTCGATGGTGGGCGGAATCCCCGGGGCGCTGTTCGCCGTGCCCCTCGCCGCGTTCATCAACGTCGCGGCCGTCACCGTCAGCACCGGGTCGTGGCGCACCGGCGTCCAACCCGATGCGGACCTTATCTGGAGTACAGTCCCGCGTCAGCGGAGAAGGAGCAGTCGATGAGCGCAGTCCCCAGCCTGACCGAGTTCGAGCTTGCGGCTCAGGAGCTGGCTGAGGTGATTTCGCACACGCCGACCCTGCCGTCCCGTGCGCTCTCCGAGATTCTCGGCGCTCCGGTGCTGCTGAAGATGGAGAACCTGCAGCGCACCGGGTCCTTCAAGATCCGCGGCGCAGCCTACCGTCTGTCGCGCCTGAGCCCCGAGGAGCGCGCCCGCGGCGTCGTCGCGGCCTCCGCAGGCAACCACGCACAGGGCGTGGCGCTCGCCGCGCAGGCTCTCGGCATCCCCGCCACCATCTTCATGCCGCTCGGCGTGCCTGTGCCCAAGCTGCTCGCGACCCGCGGGTACGGCGCCGAGGTCGTGCTCGAAGGCGAGACGGTGGCGACCTCGTTGCGTCTGGCCGAGGAGTTCGCCGCCCGCACCGGCGCCGTCATGATCCACCCGTTCGACCACCGCGACGTGGTGATCGGCCAGGGCACGCTCGGCCTGGAGCTGCTCGAAGACGCCCCCGAGGTCGACACGATCCTGCTCGGCATCGGCGGAGGCGGTCTCATCGCCGGCGTCGCAGCCGCGGTCAAGGCTCGGGCCGCCGAGCTCGGCCGTACCGTGCGGATCATCGGCGTCCAGGCCGAGAACGCCGCCGCGGTGCCGCCGTCGCTGGCGGCCGGCCACCCGGTCGACATCGAGACCAGGCCGACGATCGCCGACGGCATCCTCGTCGCCCGCCCCGGCGCGGTGCCCTTCGACATCATCAAGGACCTCGTCGACGAGGTCGTCACCGTGACCGACGACGACCTCGCGCGCGCCATCCTCGTGCTGCTGGAGCAGGCGAAGGTGGTCGCGGAGCCCGCGGGAGCCGCGGGCGTCGCCGCGATCCTCTCCGGCAAGGTCACGGCGACCGGCACCACCATGGCCGTGCTCTCGGGCGGCAACATCGATCCGCTGCTGTTGCAGCGCGTCGTGTCGCACGGACTCGCGGCGTCCGGCCGGTACCTCACCATCCGCATCCCACTGCCGGACCGTCCCGGCCAGCTCGCGCGGGTGTCCGAGCTCATCGCCGAGGCTGGCGCCAACGTCATCGAGGCCATGCACACGCGCCACGGTCACGGCCTTCAGATCAGCGAGGTCTTCCTGGAGCTCAGCGTGGAGACCCGGGGCGCCGAGCACTCCGAGCACACGCTCGACACGCTGCGCCGCGCGGGCTTCGAGCCCATCGTCGTCCCCGACTGATCGGGAGCACGTCGCGAGACGCCACGCAACGACGAGACCCCCTCTCATCCAGGTGGATGAGAGGGGGTCTCGTCGTTCAGAGGGGGTCTCGCGGACCGCGTCAGCCGGTGTAGGTCTCCACGTCGACGATCTCGACGGCGATCTGGCGGCCGTTGGGGGCCTCGTACGACGACTTCTCGCCGACCTTGAGGCCGAGGATGGCCTGGCCGAGCGGGCTCGCCTCGCTGTACACGTCGAGGTCGCTGCCCGCGGCGATCTCGCGGCTGCCGAGGAGGAATACCTCCTCGCCGCCTGCGACGATCGCGGTGACGACGGTGCCGGGCTCGACGATGCCGCGGCTCGCGGGCGCCTCGCCGACCTTGGCGGTCTTCAGCAGACCCTCCAGGGTGCGGATGCGGGCCTCCTGCTTGCCCTGCTCGTCCTTGGCGGCGTGGTAGCCGCCGTTCTCCTTGAGGTCGCCCTCCTCGCGGGCGGCCTCGATGCGCTTGGCGATCTCGTCGCGCCCGGTGGTGGACAGGTGCTCCAGCTCGGCGACGAGCCGGTCGTACGCTTCCTGCGTGAGGAAGGGAACCTGAGCGTCGGTAGACATGACGAAGCTCCTTCGTTCGGTATCCCTCCGACGTCAGGCCGGGGGATATGCCAAGACGCCCCGGCACGGTGCCAGGGCGTCGTCTGTCTGCGTCGAGTCTAGGCGACCCAGCAGGCGTTAACCAAACCTGTCGTCGCCTCCGACACCGTCGGAACGGTGGTCGCGACGGCCTGAGAATGGCTCTGCCCTGCCGGCACGTCGACGAGCTTCCAGCCCACGACGCCGAACTCCTCGTCGAGCGCCTCCACGATGCACACGACGTCCTTGCCCTGCACCCCGGTGACCTGGAACCGCACGTTCACGCTGTGCTCGTCGACGAGGTCGAAGCCCAGATCGTCGGAGTCGACCTGGCTCATCTGCGACACGACAGTCATCCACCCGAACGCGCCGACCACGAGCACGCCGATGGCGATTCCGATGATCCACGGCATGCGCCCCCTGCGGGTACGGCCGTAGCGTTCGTCGAGTTCTTGTGCGGTCGTCACGGGTGGCGTCTTCCGGTCGTTAGGCTGGTGTTTCCAGGTTATGCGACCTGCGCACGAAAGGCGGACACATGATCGCTCTGGCCGACACCCCGATGCCGACGCCCACGATGACGGTCGACCCGCAGCTCGTGACTCCCGGTTTCGTCGGGTTCGCCGCCGTCGTGCTGCTCGTGGTCGTCGTCATCCTGCTGATCCTCGACATGAACCGCCGCATCCGCCGTGTGCGGTACCGCGAGGAGGTCAGGGAGGAGCTGGATGCCGAGGAGGCCGCCATGGCCGCCGACCGGGCCACCGAGACCGATGCCGACCTGCCGATCGTCGACGAGGGCGACGACGACCCGCTCAAGGGCTGACACCGTCTCCGCACGGGCGAAGGCCGCCCTCACGGCAGAGGCTGTGCCGTTCAGGCGCCGAGCGACGGGCTCAGCGGCTTCAGGGCGATGAGCAGGCACGCCGTCCAGTGGCAGAGGAACGCGAGCACCGTGCACACGTGGAAGATCTCGTGGAATCCGAAACGGCCGGGCCACGGGTTCGGCTTCTTCAGCGCGTAGACGATCGCGCCGCCGGTGTAGAGCAGCCCGCCCACGATCACGAGCACCATCATCGTCACGTTCGCGTGCAGCAGGTCGACGATGTACATCACGGCCGCCCAGCCCAGCAGCAGGTACAGAGCGACGTAGAGCCAGCGTGGCGCGTTGATCCAGAACACGCGGAACAGGATGCCGAGCAGGGCCCCGCTCCACACCAGCACGAGCAGCAGCGTGCCCTTCTCCGGTGGCAGCGCCAGCGTGGCGAGCGGCGTGTAGGTGCCGGCGATCAGCAGCAGGATGTTCGCGTGATCGATGCGCTTGAGCACGACCTTGACGGCCGGGCGCCAGTTGAAACGGTGGTACAGCGCCGAGTTGCCGAACAGCAGCAGAGAGGTCGCCATGAACACGGCGGCGGCGGCCTTGGCGGCGCCGCCGTGCGACAGCACGACGAGGACGACGCCGGCGGCGATCGCCACGGGGAAGGTGCCTGCGTGCACCCATCCGCGCCAGGTGGGCTTGATCTCGACGGCGGCATCCTTCGCCGCGGCGTCGAGGAGCGGGAGCTGAGGGAGGTCGGGAGCCGACGGATCGGGTGTGCTCACGTGCTCACTCTAAGCGTGCGCGCATTCCGGATGACGTACATATCCTGAGCGTCCGCACGGGGCGAATCGACCTCGGCACGGTAGCGTAGCAAGGTGATGTCACGCGAGAGTCAGGGGCGAGGGCCGCTCTACCGGCTCTACAGCAGCCGGCTGCGCCGCCACCTCGACCCCGCGTCGGTGCCGCACCACGTGGCCATGATGATCGACGGCAACCGCCGGTGGGCCCGTCAGCTCGGGTACGCGACGCCCGCGGACGGGCACAGGGCCGGTGCCGCGAAGATGCGGGAGTTCCTCGGCTGGTGCGACGAGCTCGGCATCGGGGTCGTGTCGCTGTATCTGCTCTCCAGCGACAATCTGCGTAAACGCGACTCGGCAGAGCTCGCCGACCTCATCGAGATCATCGCCGAGCTTGCCGATGCGCTGTCGCGCGAGGGCGACTGGCGGGTCAAGCACGTCGGTCGCGCCGACATCCTCCCGTCCGACCTCGCGCGCGTGCTCGCCGACGCCGAGGAGCGCACGCGGGACCACTCGGGGCTGCACGTCAACCTCGCCGTCGGCTACGGCGGGCGCAACGAGATCGTCGACGCCGTGCGCAGCATCCTCGTCGAGCACGAGGCGTCGGGCGGCACCATGGAGGACCTCGCCGCGCACCTGACGCCGGAGATGATCGGCGAGCACCTCTACACCGGAGGGCAGCCCGATCCCGATCTCGTCATCCGCACGAGCGGCGAGCAGCGGCTGAGCGACTTCCTGCTCTGGCAGAGCGCGCACAGCGAGTTCTACTTCGTCGAGGCGCTCGGCCCCGACCTCCGTCAGGTCGACTTCCTCCGCGCGATCCGCGACTACGCCGACCGCGACCGGCGCTTCGGGCGCTGACCGGAGGGCGGCTCGTCTCGGCGCCGACGCCGTGCGTGCCAGAATGACGCGGTGAGCACTTTCGACGCCTACCTCGCCACGTTCGACGCCGAGCCCGGCTACCTGAACTGGGCCGCCTTCGGCCCGCTGTCGCCCTCCGTGCGCGAAGAGGTCTTCGCCGACGCCGATCTGCTGGGCAGCGGTCGTCCGTCGTCGTTGGCGCTGGTCGGGGAGCGGGTCGGGCAGGCGCGCGACCTGGCCGCCGAGCTGCTGGGCGCCGACTCCGCCGACGTCACCGTGCAGCCCTCGTCGACGCACGGGCTCTCGCAGGCGCTGTACGGACTCACCGGCGCGGTCATCGCCGGCACGGGGGAGTTCCCCAGTGTGAGCCTCACCCTGGAGCGCGCGGCGCAGGCCTCCCACGGCGAGCTCGTGCCGCGCTGGATCACCCCGGACGACGGCCGGGTCACGCCGGATGCCGTCGCCGAGGCGCTCGACGACGACGTCACGGCCGTGGCGGTCAGCCACGTCGACTTCCGTACCGGGTTCCGGATCGATCTCGCCGCGCTGCGGGAGGCGATCGGCCCCGACCGGCTGCTCGTGCTCGACGCCGTGCAGTCGTTCGGCGTGATCGACGTCGACTACGCCGCGGCCGACGTCGTGGCTGGACACGGGTACAAGTGGCTGCGGGCCGGCCGTGGCAGCGGATTCGCCTGGTTCTCGCCCCGCGCCCGCGAGCGCATCCGTCCGGTGCTCAGCGGCATCACCGGAACGACGGCATCCGGTCTCTTCGTCGACGAGCTGCCTGCGCCGGCACCCTCCGCGCAGGCGTTCACGGTCTCCGGCCCTGACACCCTTGCGGCCGGTCGCCTCGCCATCGGGCTGCGCGACGTGCGCGACGCCGGGGTCGCGGCCATCGAGGAGCGCCTGGCGACCAGGGTCGATGCGGTCATCGAGATCGCCGACCGTCACGGGATCGCCGTGAGCTCGCCGCGCGACCGGGCGCAGCGCGCGGGCATCGTCGCCCTCGCCCCGGAGGAGCCGGCCCGCCTCGCCGCGGCGCTCGCCAATGCCGGCGTCGTCGTGACGGCGCGCGGTTCATCGGTGCGCGTGGCCCCGCACGCCGGGACGGACGACGCCACCCTGCAGCTGCTCGACGACGCCCTCGCGGCGTTCGGCAATGAGACGTTCATCAGCGCGTAACGATCCGCTGGCGTGTCGGGGCGGGCGAATGTCCGTGGGTGGACGTACCTTCTAGGCATCGGGCAAGGCGCCCGATCGGGTCGACCTCTAGGTTTCCGACTCGAGACCCCCTGGTCGACTCGTTCGCATAGCCGGGATTCCCCGGGTCGGGAGTGGTCGTGACCTCACGTACAGCGCAGCAGCCCAGCAGCACCGCGCAGCAGTCCACCCGCAAGACGACGACGCGAGCCTCGTCAGGAGGTGCCGACCAGGACCTCCGCACCTACGTGCTGGACACGTCGGTGCTGCTGAGCGATCCGCAGGCGTTCTTCCGATTCGCCGAGCACTCCGTGGTGCTGCCGGTGGTCGTGATCACCGAGCTCGAAGGCAAACGTCACGACCCCGAGATCGGCTACTTCGCGCGGCAGGCACTGCGGCACCTCGACGATCTGCGCGTCGAGCACGGCAGGCTCGACTTCCCGGTCGAGGTCGGGGAGGGCGGCACCCTCCGCGTCGAACTGGCCAACGCCGACGTCTCGGTGCTGCCGGCCGGCATCCGCCTCAGCGACAACGACAGCCGCATCCTCTCCGTCGCGATGCACCTCGCGCAGGACGGGCAAGACGTGACGATCGTGTCCAAAGACCTCCCGATGCGCGTGAAGGCGGCGTCGCTCGGTCTGCGGGCCGAGGAGTACCTCGCCGAGCAGGCCGTCGACTCCGGGTGGACGGGCATCTCCACGCTCGATCTCTCCGGTGACGAGATGAGCGACCTCTACGAGAGCGAGGTCGGCGTCAGCGAGCAGGCGCACGGTCTCCCCGTGAACACCGGGCTCATCATCCACTCCGAGCGGGGTTCCGCCCTCGGCCGCGTCACCGGCGACGGCGAGTACCGTCTCGTGCGCGGCGACCGGGACATCTTCGGCATGCACGGCAGGTCCGCCGAGCAGCGCATCGCCATCGACCTGCTCCTCGACCCCGAGATCGGCATCGTCTCGCTCGGCGGCCGCGCGGGCACGGGCAAGTCGGCGCTGGCGCTGTGCGCGGGTCTGGAGTCGGTGCTCGAGGGGCAGCAGCAGAAGAAGATCATCGTGTTCCGGCCGCTGTTCGCCGTCGGCGGGCAGGACCTCGGGTACCTCCCCGGAGACCGCGACGAGAAGATGGGCCCGTGGGGGCAGGCGGTGTTCGACACGCTCGGCTCCGTGGTCTCCGGCAACGTCATGGAGGAGGTCGTCGAGCGCGGCATCCTCGAGGTCCTTCCGCTCACGCACATCCGCGGACGCTCGCTGCACGACGCGTTCGTGATCGTCGACGAGGCGCAATCCTTGGAGCGCAACGTGCTGCTCACGGTGCTCAGCCGCATGGGGCAGAACTCCCGCGTCATCCTCACCCACGACGTCGGTCAGCGCGACAACCTGCGGGTGGGCCGCCACGACGGCATCGCGAGCGTCATCGAGACGCTCAAGGGCCACGACCTCTTCGCCCACATCACCCTGATGCGCTCGGAGCGCTCGGCGATCGCCGCGCTCGTGACCGAGCTGCTGGAGGGCGGCGAGCTCAGCTAGCCCGGCGACTCGTCGCAGGGACGGGGGTTCGGGCCGCCGACACAGATGCACGACCCGGGTACGGATGCACGACGTATGCCGTACCCGGATCGTGCAGGTGTGACGAGGTCGTGCGGGTGTGCGCTGTTCGGCGCCTGGAGCGCACGAACGGGTCAGGCGTGGTCATGGGCCCGGCGGAGAGCGGCGAGAATCGCGGCACGCACGGACGGCCAGTCGTGGACCACCTGGGCGTAGGTGAAACGCAGGGTCTCGTAGCCGAGCGCGGATGCTGCGGCGTCCCGCCGAAGATCCTTGCGCCGATGGTCCGGTGATGCATGGTTCTCGGTTCCGTCGATCTCCACGATCAGACGCCCGCTGATCACAAAGTCGACACGGCCGACGCCGTCGATCGTCACCTGGCATTCCACCCGGACGCCGAGGACATGCAATCGAAGTCTGACAAGCGACTCCAGACCGCTGTCGGCATCAGGCCGTGCCACGTCGACGAGCCAGCGTGATGGCGACGGCAGAGAGATCCGGATCCGGGCTCGGGCCGCCCGCGACAGTTTGCCCTGTCGCCATGCCGACTCGAACGCGGCGAAGAATGCCTCGTCCCCCTCGCATCTCTGGAGATGCAGCAGCGCGGTTTCGACCGAGGCGACCCCGAACATTGTGTCGCCGTCGAAGAAGTGGCTGACGCATCGGCATCCGATATGCGGATGCGCGCGCCCGTTGCGGCCCAGCCACACGTGGATGGTGTGCGGGTCTGACAACACCCACACGCCGTGAGTGCGGAGTGCGGTGCCGCACGTGAGCGAACCCCCATGTGCGGCGGCCTCCACGATCTGTTCATTCACGCTCGGCAGGGCAAACACGCCCGTTCGCACTCGCAAGATCCGCCCATCCTCGACGGCACGTGCGAGCGCGGCGCGGGAGGGGCCCCACTGTTGTAGTGTGCGTCCTCGGGCCACACCGCCCAGGTGCTGGAGGATCGTTCGGGGATCGAGCATCCGATGATCCTGCCGGATGCGACCTTATCCGCAGGGGGGAAAGCCCCGATGTGGATAACTCGGGTGACGATCGCGGATGTGGAGGAGAGGAGCGCCAGCTCACACGTGCACGACCGTGTGACGTCTGCACGACCATCTGACGGGAACGTTCGTGCGGGTGTGACCCGGTCGGGCAGGTGTGACGAGCTGACACCGCCCAGACGCACGGATGCCGCGGAGACCAGGTCTCCGCGGCATCCGTGCGTGGGAGCGTGTCAGCCGGCGTGGGTCATGCTCAGCAGGTCGAGCTTCTCGTCGAGCTGCTCGAGGGTGAGGTCGCCGCGCTCGACGTAGCCGAGGTCGATCACGGCATCGCGCACCGTGATGCCCTTGGCGACGGCGTGCTTGGCGATCTTCGCCGCGGCCTCGTAGCCGATGAGCTTGTTCAGCGGGGTCACGATCGACGGGCTCATGCCCGCGAACGCGGCGGCGCGCTCGACGTTGGCCTGCAGACCGTCGATGGTCTTGTCGGCGAGCACGCGCGAGGCGTTCGCGAGCAGGCGCACCGACTCCAGCAGGGCGGTGCCCATGACCGGGATCGCCACGTTGAGCTCGAAGGCGCCGGATGCTCCGGCCCACGCCACCGTCGCGTCGTTGCCGATCACGCGGGCGCAGACCATGAGCACGGCCTCGGGCACGACCGGGTTGACCTTGCCGGGCATGATCGAGGAACCGGGCTGCAGGTCGGGGATGTGCAGCTCGCCGAGACCCGTGTTGGGGCCGGAGCCCATCCACCGCAGGTCGTTGTTGATC
>JAGIAK010000043.1 GCA_017744855.1 Microbacterium sp. | reverse complement strand
CAGCCTGAGGACTCCCTGTCGAGCCCCGACCGGCCGGGCAGAGTGACGCTTCTCACGCCGGCCACCGCGCTCGGCACGGAGTTCGATGCGGTGGTCGTCGCCGGGGTGCAAGACGGCGTGTGGCCGAACGTGCGCCTCCGCGGCGGGATGCTGCAGACCTGGCGGCTGGCCGACACCCTGCTGTCCGCGCGCAGCGGCGTCCCCATGGAGGCTCCGGCGGCGCTCGACCGCCGCAGGGCCGTGCTGCACGATGAGCTGCGCCTGTTCGTGCGCGCGATCTCGAGGGCCCGGCGGCGGCTCCTGATCACCGCGGTCGACGACGACGACCTCACTCCGAGCCCGTTCTTCGGCTTCCTGCCCGCCCCCGCGCCACCCGGCCAGCATGCATCTGCCGAACACCCCCTCACCCTCCGCGGTCTGGTCGCGCGACACCGCAGGGTGCTGACCACCGCGTCGTCCGTCGCCGCGCGCGCCGACGCCGCCGCGCAGCTCGCCGTGCTCGCGCGGGAGGGGGTGCCGGGTGCCGACCCCGCCGACTGGTACGGCGTGACGCCGCCGTCGACGGATGCCCCGCTGCGCGACCTGTCCGTCGACGGTGCCCGCGTCTCGCCGTCACGCCTGGAGTCGTACGAGGAATGCGGCCTGAACTGGGCGGTGTCGGCGCTCGGCGGCGACACCGTGATGCCGCCGACGGCCGGCATCGGCACGATCGTGCACGAGGCGATGGAGAAGTCGCCTGACGGAGATCTCGAGGTCATGCGCGGGATCGTGGCCGAGCACTGGCCGGAGCTGGACTTCGAGACGGAGTGGATCGGACGCAAGGAGCGTCGGCGCGCCGATCTGTTCGTCGACCGTCTGCACGCCTATCTCGGCGACGTGCGCCGAGAGGGAGGACGCGTGCTGGCGAGCGAGGTGGAGTTCCGGTTCGCCGTCGACGTCGCCGAGGGAGACGCTCCGCCCTCCGTGCAGCCTGTCGGCGATGACAGAGCCGACCGCGCGATCATCCACGGGTTCATCGACAGGGTCGAGGCCTACCCGCCCGGTGCGGGAGAGCACAGCCATGCCCGCGGTCGCGGCTGGGAAGGCATGTCGGCGGGCGCCGAGGGGGAGCGGGTGGTGGTCGTCGACCTCAAGACGGGCAAGACCGACCCGGAGTCGGACTCCGGGGTCGTCGAGCACGCACAGCTCGCCGCCTATCAGATCGCCGTGCAGCAGGGTCTCGTCGACGGTGCGGCGCCCGAGGCTCTCGGCGGGGCGCGGCTGGTCATCGTGTCCAAGACCCTTGCCAAGAGCGACTACCGCATCGCGCACCAGCACACCCTCGACGACGAGGACCGCACGGCGTTCCTCCGCCGCGTCGCCGACGCCGCGAGGGGCATGTCGGCGTCGAGCTTCACGGCGCAGGTCGAGTCGCACTGCGCGGACACCCAGAGGAGGGTGCATCCGTGCCGCATCCACACCGTCCCGGCGGTGAGCGCATGACCGCCGGCACCGGACTCGGCGACGCCTGGAGCGGAGCGCTCGGGATCTCGGCCACCGACGTGGCCGCCGCTCTCGGACAGCCATCCCCCACTCCGGCGCAGCAGCGCGTCATCGAGGCTCCGCCCACGCCGGCCCTGGTGGTCGCCGGTGCAGGCAGCGGCAAGACCGAGACGATGTCCGGACGCGTGGTGTGGCTCGTCGCGAACGGCCACGTGCGCCGCGAGGAGATCCTCGGCCTCACGTTCACGCGCAAGGCGGCAGGGGAGCTGGCGGAGCGGATCGGCGCCCGCCTCGCCGTCGTCGACGAGTACGGCAGGCGCGGCCTGCTCCCGTATCTGTCGGAGATCGTGTCGGACGGATCGCTGAGACGCGTCGACGCCGCTGCCCCAGGACGACAGCGCGAGCTGGTGCGCCTGCACGTGCTCGACGAGCTCGCCGAGCGCTTCGGCACGGGCTGGGATCCGTCGACGCCGCGCGCGGCCGAAGAGCTGATGATCCGGCCGCGGGTGTCGACCTATAACGCCTTCGCCGACGGGATCGTGCGAGAGCACGCCGCACGGATCGGGCGCGACTCCGATGTCGCGATGCTCAGCCAGGCCGCGTCGTGGATGCTGGCGCGCGAGGTCGTGCTGCGCAGCGACCTGCCGGAGCTCGAAGACATCGACTACGCGCTGGGTACCGTCATCGACGCCGTGCAGCGGCTCGCCGGCGACGCCCTCGACCACCGCGTCGATCTCGATCTCGCGGAGCGCATCGCCCGCGAGCAGGCCGCGGCGTTCGAGCCGTACCGGGGGAACGGCGACGTCGACAAGGCGGTCGTGAACCTGCTGAGCCTCCCGACGCTCTCCCGGCTCGTGCGCGACTACATCGCCGAGAAGGAGCGGAGAGGGGTGCTCGACTTCGCCGACCAGGTCGGCGGTGCCTACGACATCGTCGAGTCTGCTCCCGATGTCAGGGAGGAGCTGCGCGAGCAGCACCGCGTGGTGCTGCTCGACGAGTACCAGGACACCTCGGTCATCCAGACGCGCTTCCTCGCCGAGCTGTTCCGGGACTCCGCCGTCATGGCCGTCGGCGACCCGCACCAGTCGATCTACGGATGGCGCGGCGCCAGCGCCGACAACCTCTACGCGTTCTCGTCCGCGTTCGCGAGCGCGGGCGACGCTCGCACGTACAGCCTGATGACGAGCTGGCGCAACGACAGCGGCATCCTCGACGTCGCGAACCGCGTGCTCGAGCCGTTGCAGCGACCTGGCCTCGACGTGCCGCCGCTCGAGACGAGGCCGGGAGCGGGAGACGGCACCGTCGACGTGCGGTTCCCGTTCACGGTCGACGAGGAGGCGGAGGCGGTCGCCACGTGGTTCGGCGAACGGCGAGCGGCGCATGATCAGGCCGCGGCGGGCCGGCCGCACACCGGGGCGCTCCTGTTCCGCTCCAAGAAGCACATGCAGACGTTCGCCGCGGCGCTCGCCGCCCACGGCATCCCGCATCGCATCCTCGGACTCGGCGGCCTTCTGGCCACCCCCGAGGTGGTCGACGTGGTCTCGACGCTGCGCGTCGTGCACGACCCGACGGCCGGTTCGGCCCTGATCCGCCTGCTCACCGGTCCCCGGTTCGGGGTGGGCGTCGCCGACATGGCCGCCCTGTACGACCTCGGACGCACCCTCTCCGAACGCGACACCGCCATGGCGCCGCTCCCGGAGGAGGTGCGGGCGCGCCTGCGGTCGTCACGCGGAGCCGACGAAGCGGTGTCGATCGTCGACGCCGTCGACGTCGTGCGGGCCGTGCGCGACGACTACCGCCTTCTGGCCGACATCAGCGTCGACGGGCGCTCGCGCATCCGTGCGGCGGGGGAGATGCTCGAACGGCTGCGCAGGGCGTCGTCGCAGCCGATCCCCGAGCTGATCCGCCTCATCGAACTCGAACTGCGTCTCGACATCGAGCTCGCCACCAACGAGACGCGAGGGCCGGCGCGGGTCGCGGCGACGCAGCTGCGCGCGTTCTCCGACGAGGTGCGCGCGTTCCTCAGCGCCGACGAACGCGGCACCATCGGCAGCCTCCTGGCCTGGCTCGACAAGGCCGAGAGCACCGACGAACTCATGCCCCGGCCCGAGCCTCCCGAGCCGGGGGTGGTGCAGCTCCTCACGATCCACGGTTCCAAGGGGCTGGAGTGGGATGCCGTGGCCGTCGTGCGCCTGGTCGCCGATGAGCTGCCGAGCCGCGTTTCCGACACCTCTGGCTGGTTCGGCTTCGGCGTCGTGCCTTTCGCACTGCGCGGCGACCGTGACGCCCTGCCCCGCTTCTCGTGGGACCCGGCGGGCGCGATGGGAGACGAGGCCGATCCGAAGAAGCGACAGGCCCTCGCCCAGGCGTCGTTGTCGGGAGGCGTATCGAAGGCGAACCCGCAGGGAGGTGCCCTCAAGCGCTTCAAGGATGCGTATCGCGAGTACCAGCAGCAGGAGGAGCGTCGCCTCGCGTACGTCGCCGTCACCCGCGCACGCACCGACCTGCTCCTCACCGGCGCGCACTGGGCGGGGCAGAAGTCGCCGCGCGTGCCGAGCCCCTATCTCGTCGAGGCGATGGAGGTGCGAGGCCTTCCGCCCATCGAGGAGGTGCCAGCAGACGAGAACCCCTATGACGGACCCGGCGCCACACTCAGCTGGCCCCTGGATCCGCTCGGCGCTCGTCGAGAGACGGTCGAGAGCGCAGCGAAGGCGGTGCGGGATGCCGCGGCGGGTGATCCGGCGCCGTCGCCGGAGCTCGCCCGGCTGCTGGAGGAGCGGGCGGCACGACTGCGCGGAGCGGACGCCGCGCCGCCGACACGCGTGCCCGCGTCACGGTTCAAGGACTACGTGACCGACTTCGATGCGACGCTGTCGTCGATCATCCGGCCGATGCCCGAGCGTCCGTACCGGCAGACGCGTCTCGGCACGCTGTTTCATGCCTGGGTCGAGCGACGCAGCGAGCTCGTCGGCGTCGGCTCCCGGGTCGACGAGGCGCTCTGGGAGCTCGACGACGACGATGTCTCGGGCGCGGCCGATGTGTCGGATGCCGACGCCGACGACCTCGCCACGCTGCAGAGCGTGTTCGAACGCAGCGAGTGGGGCGCCCTGCGTCCCATCGCGGTGGAGATCGAGATCGACTTCGCCCTCGGCTCCGGCGACGCATCGCCTGCCGGTGTGGAGAGCCCATCGGTGTCGTCGGCCTCCGGAGACGACACAGAACCACGGCACATCGTCATCTGCAAGCTCGACGCCGTGTACCGGCGAGAGGACAGAGGCGGACGCATCGAGATCGTCGACTGGAAGACCGGCAAGGCTCCCCGCACGCCGAAGGAGCGCGAGGAGCGGATGCTGCAGCTGGCGCTGTACCGGCTCGCCTACCACCGGCGGTTCGGGGTGCCGCTCGAGGAGATCGACGTCGCGCTCTACTACGTGGCGGACGACCTCGTGATCAGGGGAGACCGGATCTACTCGGAGGCCGAGCTCTTCCAGCGCTGGAGTGCGGCGCGCGCGGCGCGCTGAGCCTCGTCTTCGGGACTCGACTCCTCGGCGCCGAACGTCGGACCGTCGGAGGCGCGCCCACGGGGTTCGTCGGATGCCGGCCGCACGGCGGAGAGGTCTTCCGTCTCGAACGACGAGGCCTCCGCCCGGTGCGCCGACTCCGCGCGCTCCGCGTCGGCCCGTTCCGCATCGGCGTCGTACGTACCGGCGGGCGCCGACTCTGCACGCGTGACATCGACCGCGGTCTCGGAGTCCGCCCCCGTGACGCCATCCTCTCGGCCACCGAACGCGCGCCCGGTGTCGCTCCATCGGCCGTCGTCGGTGCTTCGCTGCACGACCGAGGTCGCGTCGGCGGTGTCGTCGTCGCGCCACAGCTCGTTGGGGTTGTACGCATCGGTCTGCATCGAGGTGTCCACGCCGGCGAGCGCGTCGACCGGCACCCGGTCGAGCGCGTCCATCGCCGAGTCGACGCCCTCGCTGCGGTCGGCGATCACGGCGAGGTCGTCGTCGTGCAGTCCATCGGCCAGGGCCTCCAGCAGCGACGCGGCGTCGTCGACGATGTCGGATCGGCGCAGCGCGTCTCCGTGCACCAGCCACTTCGCGAACTCCAGCTCGGCGAGCAGTCGTGCGCGTACCTCCAGGGCGGCGTCCGGCGTGCGGTCGGCGGCGCGAAGATACGCCGCCTGAACGTCATCCGCGGCATCCGGAGCCGTCGAGATCCACGCCAGGTCCACTGCCGGGTCGCCGACGGCGAGACCGTGCCATCCGACGAGGCCTGTGACGGCGGGTCCGAGTTCGGGGTCGTCGTCGAAGAGGAAGGACGTCGCCTGCACGCCGCCGAGCACGACCGTGGACTCGAAGCGCCACAGCTCGTCGTCGCCGACGGCCTCGCGCCAGCGCACGGTGAGACGGGCCGGCACGCGTCCCGTCGCTGCCGCGGTGTCGACGAGACGCGAGATCTCGTCGCGCGACTCCTGCGCGGACCGCGAGGTGAGGCCGGCGCTGCGCACCACCGACGGGGGGAGCGCGTGCACGGCGGCGATCGCCGCGCCCATGGACTCGGCCGCGCCGCGCCCGGCAGGCACGTGTGCGGCCTCGATCTGGAATCCGGGCAGCAGCTCGGTGACGAGCGCGCGCGCATCGCCGAGACGGGTCTCGCCGATGTACGCCGGGGCGCGGAAAGGCAGCATCGCGCGGGCGCCGGCGGTCAACGCGCGCAGTGCGATCGCTTCCGCGGCGAGCTCCGTGCCGGCCTCATCGTCATCGGCGACGCGGATGGCGAGCTCTCGGCCGTCGGCGAGCGAGGCGACGGCGGAGTCGAAGCGGGCGTCGCCGTCGGCGGTCAGGGCACGTGCGCCCGTCACCTCCGCGCCGGGCAATGCGGCCGTCACCGCCGCGGCTAGAGTGAAAGGAGAGCGTCCCATACCCCCAGGGTAGGTCGGCTCAGGGGCGGTCCCGCCCCCGCCACGCCCGTGAGAGAGGGAGTCGATGACCATTCCGCGCACGTCCCTCGACCGCGCAGCCGACCTGCGCGATGAGCCGGATGTCCTCGACAGGCTCCGTGCGGAGTCGTCGACGACCGTGATAGCAGTGCGCGACGGACGTGTCCGCATCGCGCGGGACGGCACAGCGACGCTGCTGCGCGTGACGGCATCCGAGGTCGACGACGCGACCTGGGCGCTGCTCGGACGCGACCGTGAGGGCGCCGCCGTGCTTCTCGCCGCCCTGCCGCCCGAGGAGGGCAGCATCGACACGGCGCCAGACGAGACCTGGCTCGGACTCCGCGACCTGGGCGGTCGGCTGGACGACGCCGAGACCGAGCTGCTCATCGAGGCGCTGGCGCTCGGCGGCTGGCTGCGCGACGCGCCGTTCTGCCCGGCCTGCGGCGGCGGAACTGTGCTGCGGCAGGCGGGCTGGTCGCGTCGATGCCTCGAGTGCGGTCGCGAGCACTTCCCCCGCACCGACCCCGCAGTGATCGTGGCCGTGGAGAGCGCCGACGGCGAGCGCCTGCTGCTCGGCGCCAACGCGAACTGGGGCGGGCGCATGTACTCGTGCTTCGCCGGCTTCACCGAGGCGGGGGAGTCCCTGGAGTCCACCGTGCACCGGGAGCTGGAGGAGGAGTCGGGCGTGCGTCTGGCCTCGCTGCGCTACGTCTCCTCGCAGCCGTGGCCGTTCCCGCGGTCGCTCATGCTCGGCTTCCGCGCCGTCGCCGTCGACGAAGGGGCCGCGCGCCCGGACGGCGAGGAGATCATCGACGTGCGCTGGTTCACCCGCGAGGAGATCGGGTCGGCGCTCGCCGGAGACGGTCCGGTCGGACTCCCCGGACCGGCGTCCATCGCGCGCGCGCTCATCGCCGGGTGGTACGAGGAGCGCACGTGAGCGCTCTCGAGGCGCTCGACGAACGTCAGAGGGAAGCGGCATCCATACTGCGCGGCCCTGTCGCCGTGCTCGCCGGAGCGGGTACCGGCAAGACGCGCGTGATCACGCACCGCATCGCTCACGGCGTCGACACCGGCGCGTATTCGCCGTCCCGGGTGATGGCCGTCACGTTCACGGCGAAGGCCGCCGGTGAGCTGCGCGGCCGTCTGCGCGCGCTCGGCGTCGAGGGCGTCGCCGCTCGCACCTTCCACGCCACGGCCCTCGCGCAGCTGAACTTCTTCTGGCCGACCCTCGCCGGATCGCCGGCCCCGTCGATCATCGACAACAAGGTGCGGCTCCTCGGCCAGGCCGCCGATGCCGTGCGCCTGCGCCCGAGCACGGCCACGCTGCGCGACATCGCATCGGAGATCGAGTGGCGCAAGGTCTCGATGCTGTCCATCGACCAGCACGCCGCGCTCGGCCGTTCCGTCACCGGCATCGACACCGAGCGGCTGGTCGATTTGCAGCGGGGGTACGAGGCGCTCAAGGACGAAAGGCACCAGCTCGACTTCGAGGACGTGCTGCTCGCCTGCGCGGGGATGCTGGAGGCGGAACCGCGCGTCGCCGCTTCTGTGCACGAGCAGTACCGGCACTTCACCGTCGACGAGTTCCAAGACGTGTCGCCGCTCCAGAACAGGCTGCTGGAGCTGTGGCTGGGCGACCGTCACGACATCTGCGTCGTCGGAGACGCCAGCCAGACCATCTACTCGTTCGCGGGAGCCGATCAGCGCTACCTGCTGGAGTTCGAGCGCCGGCACCCCGACGCGACGGTCGTGCGGCTGGAGACCAACTACCGATCGCAGGCGCCCATCCTCGAGGCGGCCAACGCCCTGATGCACGGTCGTCCAGGTGCGCTGGAGCTCGTCCCCGCGCGGGAGTCCTTCTCCGCCGACGCGCCCACCGTCACCGCGTACGACACCGAGGGGGAGGAGGCCGCAGGCATCGCCGCGGCCATCTCCGCCCGCATCGTCGACGGCGTCTCGCCCGCCGACATCGCCGTGCTCTACCGTGCGCACGCCCAGTCGGCGGTGCTGCAGCAGGCGCTCGCCGCCGAGGGCATCGCGACCACCGTGCTCGGCGGCACCCGGTTCTTCGCGATGCCGGAGGTGCGCCAGGCGATCCTCGCGCTTCGCGCCGCCGCCGTGGCCCCCACCGAGCACAGCTTCGTCGCCGGGGTGCAGCGGGTGCTGCGCGAGCTCGGACTCACCGAGGAGCCACCCGCGGCGGGCGGTGCGCAGCGCGACGGCTGGGAGGCGCGGCGCGCGATCCTCCGTCTGGCCGAGGAGGCAGCGCCCGACGAGACGCTGCGCTCGTTCAGCGACGCGCTGATGGCCCGGGCGAAGGACCAGCACGAACCTGAGCTGCGCACGGTCACGCTCTCCACCCTGCACGCCGCCAAGGGCTTGGAGTGGCCGCACGTCTACCTCGCCGGCTGGGCGGAGGGCGCCCTGCCGATCTCCTACGCGCAGGGGTTCGACGCGATCGACGAAGAGCGCCGGCTCGCCTACGTCGGCGTCACGCGGGCCGCGCGTACTCTCGCGCTGTCGTGGTCGCGGTCGGCGGGGCGGGGCGAGCGTGCGCCGTCGCGGTTCCTCGCGGAGATCGGAACGAGCGCTCGCGGCACAGGCATCCTGCGTGAAACATCGCCGAACGCCACACGCGCCCGCCGTCCGCTCTGATCTCGACGAAACCCCCGCCCGCCGCGGGGCCGGCCAGCACACGCGCGGCCATCGTCGCGGCCTCGGCGATCCGTGCGGCGCTCACCGGGCCGGGATCCCTGCCGATGAGCTGCGCGTGCATGCGCGGCCATGCAGGGTCGCGGTCGCGCTCGTGCCCGTCACGGCACGACAGGCACGGCGTCTCGCCGGGGCGGACGAGAGGTCCGACGGTCGTGCGGCCGGGCTCCAGCGCGACGGGGAGGTGCGCGACGTCGTCACGCAGGTAGCGGGCGAACTGCAGAGCCGCGGCGGCGCCGCGTACGAGCACCACTCCGACCGCGCGGGGATCAGCGCGGTCGACGACCGTGACGCCCTCGTCGATCAGCGCCTCGCGCATCCGGTACTCGCAGCGCCCGTCGGCCAGGTCCAGGCTCTCGACCCAGGCCGTCCGAGGTGACGTGGAGTCGTCGTCGACGAGCACGGGGCGCAGCAGCGCCAGCAGTCGCCTGGCCTCATCGTGCGGCGCGCCGACGGCGTGCGCGACGACGTCGAACGACGACAGTCGGAAGCCCGCGGCCATGCGGGCGAGGAGAGGCTCGATCCACGTCGCGTCCACGACCACCCTGAGGTCGCCGGCGTCCCCGAACTGCAGCGTCTCGCCGTCCCGCCACAGCATGGGCGCGGCGGGATCGAGCCGGGTGATGGTCGTGGAGCTGATCGGCGGCATCCCCCGATTCTGCGGAATCCGGAGACGCCGCGGGGCGTGCGCGAGCGATCCGTGGACAACTCTGCACGCCCCGCAGGATGTGGAGGAGCGGCGACTCAGACCGGTCGGTCGCCTCCGGGGTGGTCGTCTCCGGGATTCTCGTCGTCGGAGCCCCCGGCGGATCCGTCGTCGGTCGTCGCCGCATCGGGCGACGGGCCGTCGGACGGTGCGCCCTCCGCGGGCGCCTCGCCCGAGAAGTCGTCGCCGTCGAGCAGTCGGGCGAGGGCCTCGTCGAACTCGTCCGCCACCGGCTGCTCTCCGCGCGCCTGAGCCTGCAGTCGAGCGATCAGGGCGGAGGGGTCGTCGATGTCCGACGCCTGCGGCATGAGGTCGGGGTAGTCCCACAGCGAATCGCGCGCCGCGGTGCCGACGGCATCCGTGACCGCTCTCCACATCGCCGAGGCCTCGCGCAGACGCCGCGGTCGCAGCTTGAGCCCGACCAGCGCGCCCAGTGCGTCTTCTGCAGGGCCGCCCACCGCGCGGCGCCGTCGGGCGGCCTCCGCGATGCGCGCGCCGTCGGGGAGCCGGGACGTCGCGTCGGCCGTGACCACGTCGACCCACCCGTCGATGGTGGCCACGAGGTTCTCCAGGCGGGCGAGGGCCTCGCGCTGCGCGTCGGACTGGGCGGGCAGGAGCGCGCCGCCCTCGATCGCGGCTCGCAGCTCCTCGGGGTTCGAGGGGTCGAGGCGGCTCGCCACGTCTTCGAGCGCGTCCATGTCGACCGTGACGCCGCGCGCGAAGTCGGTGATCTGCGCCATCACGTGCAGGTGCAGCCACTTGGCGTGACGGTACAGCCGGGCGTATGCCAGCTCACGGGTCGCGAGGTAGAGCGCGATCTGGTCTTCGGGGATCTCGAGGCCCTCGCCGAACGCCGTGAGGTTCTGCGGGATGACGGCCGCGGTGCCGGCGGGGAGCACCGGGATGCCCACGTCGCCGCCCGACACGACCTCCAGGGAGAGGTTGCCGAGCACCTGGCCGAACTGGGCAGCGAAGACCGAGCCGCCGAGCCCGCGCATGAGCTTGCCTGCGCCCTGCACGATTCCGCGCATCTCCTCGGGCACCTGGGTGTCGAGCGCGCCGGTGAGCGCGTCGGCGATGCTCGTCGACACGGGATCGGCGATCTCCTTCCACACGGGGAGGGTCGCCTCGACCCATTCGCCGCGTGTCATCGCGCGCGGAGCCTCGGCGAGCTCGGAGATCGTCGTCGCCTCGCCCAGCCAGAGGTTCGCCAGCGCGAAGGCCTCGACCAGCGAGGAGCGAGAGCCGTCGCTGATGCCCAGGCCGTCGCGGTTGGCGATGTGCAGCGCCTGACGCAGGGCGTTCTCCCATGGGTCGCCGCCGAACGCGTTCTGCAGCTGGGACATGATCGTCTGCATCATGGCGGGATCGAGGGCGAAGCCCTCCATGCCGCCGAGCGCGTCGCGCAGCTCCTCCGGGTCGATGTCGCCGGCGCCCTGGCCGGACATCATGCGCCGCAGGAACTCCTGGAAGTCCTCGGGGGTGGGGTCGTTGTCTGCCATGTCGTCGCCCTCTCAGCACGCCTATAGCCGTGCCATCTACGCTAGTCACCGAGACCGGTGCGTGACCCCGAAGCGGGCAGATCGCTGTACGCCGCTCGCGAACGACGGAGGAATGCTGTGGATCGGACCAGGTCGGGGAAGCTCGGTGTCGGCCTGTGGGCGCTGGCGGTCGCTCTGGTCGCGCTCGTGGTGCTGACCTTCCTCCCGACCCCCTACGTCGTCCAGCGGCCCGGCCCCGTCTACAACACGCTCGGCACCGCGGCGGACAAGGACGGCACGCAGGTGCCCCTGATCAGCGTCAAGGGCGCGAAGACCTACGACACGGCCGGGTCGCTCGACCTCACCACGGTGCAGGTGGTGGGCAACCGCGAGCGCACGCCGAACTGGCTCGAGCTCGCGCTGGCGTGGGTCGACCCGTCGCGAGCCGTCGTGCCGCTCGACTCCGTGTTCCCGCAGGGCGTCACCACCGAGCAGCGCGACGAGCGCAACGCCACCCTGATGGTCGACTCGCAGCACGAGGCGACGGCCGCCGCTCTCAACGAGCTCGGCTACGACACGGGCGCGAAGGTCGTCGTCGTGGAGGCCGTGAAGGATCTGCCGGCCGACGGCATCCTCGATTCCGAAGACGTCATCACCGCCGTCGACGGCGCCGCCGTCACCTCGGCGAAGCAGCTGCGTGCGGCGGTACAGGACGGCGCCGGTGCGCCGGTGCAGCTCACCGTGCAGCGCGGCGGCGAGGAGAAGACGGTCGAGATCACCCCGCAGAAGCACACAGAGGGCGACGCCACCACGTGGCTCATCGGCGTCACGCTGCGCACCGACTACGACTTCCCGATCGACGTCGCCATCCAGCTCGACAACGTCGGCGGACCCAGCGCGGGCATGATGTTCGCCCTGGGGATCATCGACACGCTCACCCCCGGCGAGCTCAACGGCGGCAAGGAGGTCGCCGGCACCGGCACGATCGAGGCCGACGGAACGGTCGGCCCCATCGGCGGCATCCGCCAGAAGCTCTACGGCGCGAGGGATGCCGGTGCGAAGTACTTCCTGGCCCCCGAGTCGAACTGCTCCGACGTCGTCGGCCACGTGCCTGACGGCCTCACCGTCCTCCGCACGGCGACTCTGGAGCAGTCGTTGAAGGCCCTGTCGGTCATCGCCGACGGGGGAGACGTCGGCGCGCTGCCGACGTGCGAGGCCGCCAAGGCCCCGTGATCTCCCCGTGACCTGACCGGCAGCCGCCGCACAGTGAGGCGTGCCTAGGATGGGAGCGTGACCTCGAACTCATCCCCGAATCCGGCCACGCCTCGCACCTCACGACGGATCCTCGGCATCTCGCTGGTGATCATCGCCGCGCTCATCGCGGCGTTCTTCGTGTTCGCGTCGCTCTACACCGAGTACCTCTGGTTCGACCAGGTGCACTACGCCTCCGTGCTCACGACGCAGTGGTTCGCCACAGCCGTGATGTTCGCGGTCGGCTTCCTCGGGATGGCGGTGCCGCTGTTCGCCGCGATCCAGCTGGCGTACCGCCTCCGTCCCGTGTACGTGCGGCTGAGCTCGCAGCTGGACCGCTACCAGGAGGTCATCGAGCCGCTGCGTCGCCTCGCGATGTGGGGGATGCCGATCTTCTTCGGCCTGTTCGCCGGCTTCTCCGCCGCCAGCCAGTGGAAGACCGTCTGGATGTGGGCGAACGGCGTCGCCACCGACACGGTCGACCCGCAATTCGGTCTCGACACCGGCTTCTACATGTTCGCGATGCCGTTCTACACGATCCTGCTCGCGTTCGTCTCCGCCGTGCTCATGCTGTCCCTGCTGGTCACGCTGCTCGTGTCGTACCTCTACGGCTCGGTGCGCATCGGCCAGGGCGAGCTGCGCATCTCCAAGCCGGCGCGCATCCAGCTCGCGGTCATCGCCGGCCTCTATCTGCTCGTGCAGGCCGCGAGCCTCTGGCTCGACCGGTACAAGACCCTCGTCGCCCCGGACGGACGTATCACCGGTGCTGCATACACCGGTGTGAACGCGACGATCCCCGGCCTCGCGATCCTCGCGATCGTGGCCGCGATCGTGGCGGCGCTGTTCTTCGTCACCGCGATCATCGGGCGCTGGCGGTTCCCGCTCGCGGCCACCGCGCTGCTCGTCGTCGCCGCCCTCGTGGTCGGCGTCGGCTACCCGTGGATCGTCACGACGTTCCAGGTCAAGCCGAACGAGAACGCCTACCAGGCGCAGTTCTACCAGCGGAACATCGACGGCACCAAGGAGGCGTACGGCGTCGCCGACATGGAGGTCACGCCCTTCACCGCCAAGACGGATGCCGAGGCCGGCCAGCTGCGCGAGGACGCCGACACCACGGCATCCCTGCGCATCATCGACCCCAAGATCGTCGACAGCGTGATCCGCCAGCAGGACCAGGTGCGCGACTACTACCAGTTCCCCGACACGCTCGACGTGGACCGCTACCAGATCGACGGCGTGAGCCAGGACACCGTGGTGGCCGTACGCGACCTCGACATGACGAAGCTCGGCGACAGCAACACCTGGAACAACAAGGTCGCGGTGTACACCCACGGCTACGGCCTGCTCGCGATGGCGGGCAACCAGCGCACGGCGTCCGGCGAGCCGGTGTTCCTCGAGCGCGGCATGCCGACTTCGGGCGATCTCACCACGACCGAGGACTACGAACCCCGGATCTACTTCGGCGAGCACTCTCCCGAGTACTCCATCGTCGGAGCGCCCAAGGGCACCGACCCGGTGGAGATCGACTACCCGAGCGGGGAGAAGGGCGCCACCGAGACCAAGACGACCTTCGACGGCGATGGCGGTCCGAAGATCGGCGACACCTTCACCAAGCTGCTGTACGCGCTGAAGTTCCAGTCGGAGCAGATCCTGTTCTCGAACCTGGTGAACTCCGACTCGCAGATCCTCTACGACCGCGACCCGACCAAGCGGGTGCAGAAGGTCGCCCCGTACCTCGAGCTCGACAGCGACCCGTACCCGAGCGTGGTCGACGGCCGCGTGGTGTGGATCATCGACGGATACACCACCAGCTCGTCCTACCCCTACTCGACGAGCGTGAGCCTCTCCAAGGCGATCACCGACTCGAACACGCCGGCCCCTTCGCTCGCGATCGATGAGATCAACTACATCCGCAACTCGGTCAAGGCCACGGTCGACGCCTACGACGGCTCAGTCACGCTGTACGCGTGGGACGACACCGACCCGGTGCTCAAGACCTGGCAGAAGGTCTACCCGTCGACGCTCAAGCCGATCAGCGCGATGTCCGGCGACCTGATGAGCCACGTGCGGTACCCGACCGACCTGTTCAAGGTGCAGCGCGACATCCTCGGGATCTACCACATCGACAGCGCGGGCTCGTTCGCGCAGCTCGACAACCGGTGGCGCACCCCGAACGATCCGCGCAGCAAGGAGCAGCTGCAGCCGCCGTACTACCTGACCATGAAGATGCCGGGTCAGGACTCGTCGCGGTTCTCGATGTTCTCGACGTTCATCCCGTTCTCCGCCGGCACCGACACCAGCCGCGACATCCTGATGGGATATCTGGCCGTCGACTCCGATGCGGGTTCGAAGGACGGCGAGAAGGCCGAGGGCTACGGGCAGCTGCGATTGCTGGAGATCACCGACGACACGACGGTGCCAGGTCCGGGCCAGGTGCAGAACACCTTCGACTCCGACACGACCATCGCCGACAAGCTGAACGTGCTCACGCTCGGTAAATCCGAGGTGCGATACGGCAACCTGCTCACCGTGCCTGTGGGCGGCGGCCTGCTCTACGTGCAGCCGGTCTACGTGCAGTCGTCCGACGGCACGCAGCTGCCCAAGCTCCGCAAGGTGCTGGTGGCCTTCGGCGGCAACGTCGCGTTCGAGGACACGCTGACGGCGGCGCTGGACGCGCTGTTCGGCGGATCGGCCGGCGCCTCGGGTGGCGACGACCAGGTGCAGCCGACGACGCCGCCTGACACCGGTGGCACGCCGACGACGCCGACGACGCCGACACCGCCGAGCGACGCCCAGGCCCAGGCCCTCGCGGACGCCGCGCAGGCCATGACGGACCGCGAGGCCGCTCTGAAGGAGGGTGACCTGACGAAGTTCGCCGAGGCCGACAAGCGGCTCACCGACGCCGTCAACACGCTGCTCGAACTGGAGGCCGCTGCGGGGAAGTGACCCCGTCGGCACGTGCAAAGGGCGCCCCTCGGGGCGCCCTTTCTCGTGCCAGAGGCCCTCGATTCGCGGACCCTCCGGATCCGTGATAAGTTATTCCATGTGCCGCGGGGTGGAGCAGTTCGGTAGCTCGCCGGGCTCATAACCCGGAGGTCACAGGTTCAAATCCTGTCCCCGCAACAAGAGAAGGCCCCGAGATCGTCATGATCTCGGGGCCTTCGCCTTTTCCGCTGGCATTCCCGAGGTCCGGCCGTCAAGCCCCTCGGCAGCATCCTCCTTCCTTCGTACGGTGGTCACGTTCCGCGATGCGGTGCATCGAGACGACCGGGAGGACACACCATGTCGGTGAAGCTCAATGAGAAGGCCCTGCAGCACGCACGCTCGCTCGTGAAGCGGGATCGCGTCGTGCGCGATCGGCGGGATGACTGGAGTGAGCACGCCCCCAGCGCCGACGACGGCAGCGAGTACATCGACGCGCACGGCATCGAGGAGTACGCGCTGTGGTTCCTGGGCGAGGACACCGACGAGAACGAGGGGACGAAGGCGCGCCATCTCTTCCCGTACGGCGACTTCTCCGACGTGCACCGGTGCGCGGTCATCTCCGGCGAGAGCAGGGCTGGGCAGTACCACCACCGCAGCGTCGAAGACGCGCTGAAGGATCTCCTCGGCCTGATCGACGAGCACGAGGACGACGAGGCCTGACACGAGCAGCCACGGACCGATCGACCACAGGAGGAACACCGTGACATCGATGCCGACCGCATCCCCGACCGCATCCCCGACAGCGTGGCCGTTCGCCGCACGGGGGCCGCTGAGCGACGCCCTGATGGGTCTCCTCCTCGGGGACCCGTACGAGGGCGACGTGACCGCGCTCGCCGACCAGGCGATCGCGAACGCCGACGACGTGATCCACGACGACGACGTGCAGCTGTCCCTCTTCCTGCTCTACGCCTCGGCGTACGGATCACTCTCGATGTGCGATCCGCGTCTCGAGTGGGATCCGCGGCTGATCGCGGCGAGGCGCATCCTCGAGGAGAACCTCGAGCGTGCGCTTCGAGAGCTGGTGCCTGCGCCGCCCATGCCCGAGCGCTCGCAGGGGGAGGTCGCCTCCGCCCTCTTCGCACTGACCTCTGCGGAGGGGGGACCGAGCCTGTCTCGTCACCTGGCGAAGAAGGCGACACGGGAGCAGGCCCTCGAGTTCCTTATCCAGCGTTCGATCTACACGCTCCGTGAGGCCGACCCGCATTCGTGGGCCATTCCGCGTCTGCACGGGCGGGCGAAGGCGGCGCTGGTGGAGATCCAGGCGGACGAGTACGGCGGAGGACGACCGGAGCGGGTGCACGCAGAGATCTTCGCGAAGGCGATGCGGGGAGCCGGCCTCGACGATCGCTACGCAGGCTACGTCGACGTGGTGCCGGCGGTCACCCTCTGCTCCCTGAACACGATGTCGATGTTCGGGATCAACCGGCGGCTGCTGGGAGCGATCGTCGGTCATCTCGCGGCGTTCGAGATGACCTCGTCGATCCCGAACCGGCTCTACGGCGACGGTCTGCGCCGTCTCGGCTTCGATGACGACGTGACCGACTACTTCGACGAGCACGTGGAGGCGGATGCGGTGCACGAGCAGATCGCGGGGCGCGACCTCGCCGGCGCACTGGCCGAGGACCGCCCTGAGCTGCTCGCTGACATCATGTTCGGCGCGAGCGCGTGCCTGTTCGTCGACGACCTCGTCGGCGCCCACATGCTGGACAGCTGGCGACAGGAGCGGTCGTCGCTGCGCGTGCTCGAGGCCGTCGCGTGAAGAGCGCGCCGGCCACGATCACCCCGTATCCGGACGGGCCGCTGATCGTGCGCGGGGACGTGGCGATCACGGATGCCGACGGCGCGCCGGTCGTGACGCGTCGACGCACCGTCGCGCTGTGCCGCTGCGGGCTGTCCACGATCAAGCCCTTCTGCGACGGGACCCACAAACCCGCCGGATTCCGGGCCGAGTGAATGGCGATCACATTCGGCGTCGAAGAGGAGTTCATGCTCCTCGACCCCGTCACGCTCGCGCCCGTCGACGGTGCACCGTCGGCGCTCGGGAGACTCGACGACAGGGGACACGACGGCATCGTCTCCGGGGAGTTCCTTCGCTCCCAGGTCGAGTACGCGACTCCGGTGTGCGAGACCATGGCCGAGGCGCGCGAGGCACTCCTCGGCTTCCGTCGCAGCCTCGCGCGATGGGCCGCCGACGCCGGCGTCGTCGCCGCCGGCACGGGCACCCCGCCTGCGGGACCGGCGGTCGCGACGATCAGCGACGGCGAGCGGTACTCGCAGATCTCCGACGAAGCGGCCGGGTTGACCCACGAGCATCAGATCAGCGGACTGCACGTGCACGTCGGCGTGGACCGTGAGTACGGTGTGCACGCCTCGAACGCGTTGCGCGGCTGGCTGCCCGTGCTGCTCGCCCTGTCGGGGAACTCGCCGTTCTGGCGCGGCCAGGACACGGGGTATGACAGCTGGCGCGCGATCCACTCCCGGCGATGGACCACGTTCGGCATACCGCCGCTCTTCCGCGATGTCGACGACTACGACGCCACCGCTGCGGCGTTGATCGGGATCGGCGCGACCGCCGACGTGCGTTCCCTGAACTGGAACGTGCGCCTGTCCGCCGTCCACCCGACCGTCGAGGTCCGGGTCTGCGATGCGCAACTCGACGCCGGGACCTCGGTCGCGCTGGCCATCGTCATCCGGGCCCTCGTCGACTCCGCCCAGGACCTCGCAGCCTCGTCCGCCCCCGAGCGGACGCCGTGGGATGCCGCCCTCTGGCATGCCGCCCGGCACGGGCTGCGCGGCCGCCTCGTCCATCCGCTGACGGGGAGGCTCGCCCCCGTGACGACCGTCGTCGACGCCCTCCACGACCGCGTCCGCCCGCATCTCCACGGCGAGCACGAGGGGCAGGCGGTGGCACGGCTGCTCGGCGGCGCGCGGTGCGGTGCAACACAGCAGCGCGCCGCACGGCGCGGCGGCATGCCGGCCCTCGCCGACCTGTACCGGGGTCAGCTCGTCCGCGATGCGTAGGCCGCCGTGCCGGCCTACGTCGAGCGGCCTCTAGGCCGAGCATCCGACGAAGTCAACGCCCTGGGGTGCGGCGCGGCCGTCTCGTACCGTGGCCGGACCACGACAGGGAGGAGCCAGACCATGAGCGATCCGAAGAACACGCAGGGCACGCCGGGGCCGGACGAGGAGGCGGACACCGCATCTGGCGGTGCGCCGGAGAAGCCGTCCGCGCCGGGCGGTGCGCCGGAGAAGCCGGCAGGGCCGGAGAAGCCGACAGACGACCTCCTCGACGAGGAGACCACCGACGAGAACGGTGCGCCGCTCGACAACCCGTCCGGCGGTTGATTCGGCTTTCGAGTCGCGTGAATGGCTCTGTTTCCGCGCGGGATAGAGCCATTTGCGCGACTCGAACGGATGCCGCGAGGATAAGACCATGTCCGAGAACAGGTCAGGCTCCGCAGCCGTCCCCGTCGCCGTGTGCCAGTTCGCGCCGACGGCAGACAGGGTCGCCAACCGCGAGCGCGTCGCCGCGCTGACCGCCGACGCCGCGGCGCGCGGGGCACGTCTGATCGTGTTCCCCGAGTACTCCAGCTACTTCGTCGACCCGATGGACGAGACGCTGGTCGCGAACGCCGAGGACCTCGACGGGCCCTTCGTCTCGTCGCTCATCGCCCTCGCCGCCGACTACGGCGTCGTGATCGTGGCAGGACTCGCGGAGCGCGCCTCCGACGGCCACCGGGTGCGCAACACCGTCGTGGCGGTCCGGGGCGACGGCGTCCTCGCCATCTACCGCAAGCAGCACCTGTATGACGCGTTCGGTCAGACCGAGTCGGACTGGGTGGAGCCGGGGGAGACCGGCGACGCGGCGGTGTTCGAGGTGTCCGGCATCCGCTTCGGCCTCATGACCTGTTACGACCTGCGGTTCCCCGAGGTCGCCCGCGTGCTCGTCGACGCCGGAGCCGATGCCCTCGTCGTGCCCGCGGAGTGGGTGCGCGGCCCGCTCAAGGAGCACCACTGGACCACTCTGCTGGCGGCGCGTGCGATCGAGAACACGACCTACGTGGTGGCGGCCGATCACCCCGCGCCCATCGGGGTCGGGCACTCGCAGATCATCGATCCGCAGGGCGTCGTGCTCGCCGGTGTCGGCGTCGTCGAGGGAATCGCGGTGTCAGCGGTCGAGTCCGCGGCTATCCAGCGCGTTCGTGCGTCGAACCCTTCGCTGCGGGTGCGGCGCTACCGCGTCGAGCCGCTCGCCTAGCCCCGGACTATCGCGAGGAGCTCGACGCCAGGCGGGAAGCCGCCTCCTCGAGTACCTCGATCCGCTTGCACGCGGCGAAGCGCACCAGTCCGCTGTACTGCTCGCGGTGGGCGGGGGAGACGAACGCGCTCAGCGGGATCGCGACGACGCCCGCCCGCTCCGGAAGCGCGCGGCAGAACGCCGCGGCGTCCTCTCCGCCGAGCCGCGTCGCGTCGGCCACGGTGAAGTAGCCGCCCTGCGGGGGCGACACGTCGAAGCCGGCCGCCCGCAGGCCGTCGGCGAGGATGCCGTGCTTGCGCGCCAGCAGCGCGGCGGCGTCCGCGAAGTAGGAATCGGGCAGGCGGAGCCCCACGGCGACGGCGGGTTGGAACGGCGACCCGTTGACGTAGGTGAGGTACTGCTTCACCGTGAGCACCGCGGTGATGAGCGCCGCGGGGCCGTGCACCCAGCCGATCTTCCATCCCGTGGTGGAGAAGGTCTTGCCGGCGGAGGAGATGGTCAGCGTGCGTTCCGCCGCGCCGGGGAGGGTGGCGATCGGCGTGTGCGGGGCGTGGAAGGCGAGGTGCTCGTACACCTCGTCGGTGACGATGATCGCGTCGTGCAGGGACGCGAGCCGTACGACCTCGTCGAGCACCTCGCGCGAGAACACGGTGCCCGTGGGATTGTGCGGATCGTTGACCAGGATGATCCTCGTGCGATCGGAGACGGATGCCGCCAGCCGGTCGAGGTCGGGCTGGAAGTCCCCGCGACGCAGCGGGACCGTCACGAGACGGGCGCCCGCGAGGGCCACCGCCGCTGCGTAGGAGTCGTAGTACGGCTCGAAGACCACGACCTCGTCGTCCGGTCCGTCGATCAGGGCGAGGATCGTGGCCGTCAGCGCCTCCGTCGCGCCCGCCGTGACGACGATCTCGCTGCCGGGATCGACGGAGAGCCCGTAGAACCGCTGCTGATGCTCGGCGATCGCGGCGAGCAGGTCGGGGACGCCGCGGCCGGGCGGGTACTGGTTCGCGCCAGAGGCGATCGCAGCGCGCGCGGCCTCCAGCACCTCGGCCGGGCCGTCCTCGTCGGGGAAGCCCTGACCGAGGTTGACGGCGCCGGTGCGCACCGCTGCCGCAGACATCTCTGCGAAGATGGTGGGCGCGACGGTCCCGTCGGACGAGAGCAGCCCCGCCCCCTCCGCCGTGCGCAACCATGCGCCGGGAATGACACTCATGAAGAACAGGCTAAGGCCATAGGCGAAACTCACCCTCGCCATAAGAAACGCACAGACACGGGCGGCACTCTGAGAGGGCGTTGTTGAAGGAGCACACCATGAACGAAGACAGCACCCAGGATCACTCGGCACCCGCGTCGAACGACGTCGTGCCGGACGCCACGGCAGCATCGATCGTCGACGGTTCGACGACGGATGCCGCCCCTGACATCGCCGTGCCCGCGGCGGCCGAGCCGGTCGCCCAGGCGCCGCAGGCGACCGCCGGACACCAGGCGCCGCAGGCGACCGCCGGACACGAGGTGCCGCCGACGTTCACGTCGTCCCCGGCACCGGTCGCCCCGGTGTACACGGCACCTGTCGCACCGGTCGCCCCCGTGACGCCCGTCGCCCCCGCTGCGGCCGCCCCGCAGCCGACCTACGCCGGTGCGCACGGGCACCCCTATGCTGCGCCGCAGACCCCGCAGCCGACGGCCACTGCACCGGGAGCCGCCTTCGGCATCCACAACGGCGCGCAGCCCACCCAGCCCACGCAGCCCCTCGACCCCGCGTTCGGCGCCGGCGGCGCCAAGGCGAAAGACCCGAAGCAGCGTGGAGGCGCGAAACTCGCCGCCCTCGTCGTGGCCGCCGCCCTGGTCGGCGGCGTCGCGGGCTTCGGCGGCGGGGCGATCTTCAACGGCCTCGGCAACCCGCCGTCGACCGGAGCGGCAC